>CAIMSU010000269.1 GCA_903844155.1 uncultured Pseudomonadota bacterium
AGGCGTTGAAGAGCGGGATCGGGCCGTGATACGCTTCACCCATGGCACACCTTCCGGAACGAGTTGGATCGAGAGATCAACCCGGTTCTATGCCGTTTTCAGAGGGTGTACCACTCTTCTGGCACGAATATGGCGGGCTGACCCGAGCCGGCAGGTCCGCCGCTTCGGGCGCGGGGGCGGGCGCTTCAGGTGGCCGTTCGGGGCCGCACGCCGACATCCCGAACCAACGCACCCTGCTCTCTGCGGGGGTTGTCACTTCAATCGCGAACAGGACTGCGGCGACCTCCTCGCCCATCGGAGCCCGCTGCAACCCCATGTCGGCTCCGACGGCCCCCAAGAGACCCGCCTCGGCGAGGTCTCGCGCCAACCCACTCCACTGGGCCCAGGCCTCGTCGAAGGAGGCCATGAGCGCCTTGGTCCGGCCCGTGCGGGGCTGGCCCGGGGGCTCGAGCTGGTCCGGGCGCGGCGACGCCGCTCCCTCGGCAAGGTCCACCAGCCAGGCTGCCACAAATCCCCCCGCCAGGTCGGCCGCAGTTTGTCCCTCCGAACCGGCTTCGGGGCCCAACAGCGTCGCTAAACGGGGGCCACGCGAATCCGACCCCGACGCTCGCATTCCTGGTGAGTCCGCGAGGTTCGCGCTCGCCACCTTGGCCAGAAGCCCCTTCACGTCTGCGGCCTCGGTCACCTCGCGCGCCGCCGCCTCGCGGGCGAGGGCTTCATCCGGCGCCCAAGCGGGCCCACCAAGATCCAGCAGGTTGGTAACCCGCAGCGAGCGGAGGCCCGAAGCCCAGCGAGGCGGCCCGGACGGAGGCACTTCGGATGTGACCCCAACATGCTCGGTGACCAGCGCCTGAAGCGCCTGAACGCCACCGGTTGCTTGGCCGATGGCGGCGCTCGCAGCGCTCCAGCGCGGGACCCCCCGGCCGCTGGTCTGAGCGAGCGCTGGAAAGGCGTAGGCGCCATGGGGCCGGGTGAGGTGTTGCGGGAGGTGGGTCCGCAGTAGAGGGTCGGATGAGACGAGCAGGATTCGTAGCCGATAGTCGGGTCCCCGACGGCAGAGAAGTGCCTCCACGACCTCGGCGAGCTCGGCCGTTGGCGACCAGCCGTTAGGCAAGATGTCCTCCACCACGCTGGGAACGGCGCCGGGACGGATGATGAGGAGCCGTCGCGCGGTGAAAAGGTCGGTAGTGGTGGCCAGGTCTCCGGCCAAGCGATCCATGCGCCCCCAGACGTTGTGCGGGTGCGCGTTCTGGCCGACCGCCGCCCGCAGCTCGGCGAGCCCCGCTCGTCCCTCTGGGTCGAGGCCGCGCGCGAGAACGTCACTGGGGGATCCGGCCCGCGGGCCGGCGCCGGGGACCGTCTCGTTCGAGCCAACGCGATAGCCGTCTTCCATCGCCAGCGCTGCAAGGAGCGCCAGCATGACTGGCGACGGGGCGCCCTCCTGAAGCTGGACGACCGACGAGCGTGTGAGCGCTAACCAGATCCTCGCTGCCTCGTCTCGAACCAAGGGAAAGAGCTCGGCCACGGACTTCAGGACGAGCCCGTCCCCATCGTCACCGAAGGCGAGGTCCAGCGCCAAGCTGCGCAGGTCTGCCAGCGCGGACTCCGCATCCTCCGCCGATTGATTATCGAAACGATGAACAGCCAGATTCCGCCGACGGGTGGCTTCAAGGAGGGAGCGAAGATTGAGCGTGCCGTTCGCCACCCTAACGAGCAATCGCTCTGCGACCCGGCGCAGAAGGAAGGGGTGCCCGTTCACTGCGCGGGCGATCTCCTCCAGAACGGGCGAGGGGATGGCGCCGAGGCCTGACCTCACGAAGAAGTCCACGGCATCCTTGGGCTCAAGCGCGCCCAGGCGCACATGGAGGGTGTCCGGCGGCAGCCGGACTCGGTTCGCGAGGGCCGGATCGTCCGTGCCCAGCACGAAGGGGCTGGCACACCGCCGCAAACCTTCCCCGAGCGCGACTTGCTCCGCCGGAGCGAGCGGCACAACCGGTTGGTCGACCAGGATCACCCTGCGCGCGCGCGGGTGAGCGTCGGGAATTGACCCCGCCGCGATCTGCTCTGGGGTCACATGCACGGCCACGACCCCGCGGTCCTCAAGCGTCTCCCCCAGCTTTCGAAGCAAGGTCGTCTTCCCCATTCGTCTCTCGCCGTAGATGAGGACGGACCGGCCCTCCAGCACCGCGCTCACAATGCGCGTCACCTCGTCGCCGCGCCCCACGAATGGGGTTTCCCCTACATTCTCCGGACTCTGCTGAGCCATCAAGACCTCCGGCGACGGCATAACGCTCGCAGTGTCTCTTCGGAGCGCTCGTCGTGGCCGGGCCCACCGGTTCGGGCTGCGAGGTTCGGCGCGCGAAGGGAAGGCCCCCCGGAACCTGGCAATTCTCGCTAAGAACTATACAAAGTTGAAGGGCAAGGCCGCCAAGGGTCCGTAGCCGCCCGGCTCACACTGCGTTCGTGCCCACGCCTCCAAGCCTTCAGTTCGCCACCAATCAGGAGCGCCCTCCGCGACCGCGACAGCCGACGAAAAGTCAAGCGAAGCAGATGGCCCGCCCCGCCAGCACAATTGAAGCAGGAATGTCCGTGCAATGAACGCTAAGATGGACGGATGGGCAGCGTCCGCAGCCGAGCGCAGCGGCAGAATCACGGCCGGTGGCAAGTTGTTGGTCGGGGCGGTCACCGCAAGCCAGCCGGCCACCAACACCGAGCCGTGGGATGCGTCGCCTTTCGGGTACACTCGGTCGGCGTACTCGAGCCACCGTGTGATTAGCGCAGGGTGTTTCGGGACACCGCGACCGAGCGTGTGATGAGCCTTGAGCCAAACCGCGAGCGGGTAATCGACTCGGGGGCCGTCGTCCGAGCCCGTCCGCCAACGGTCGATCCTCTGGGTGAGGTGAGCGGTGTCCCCGATTGCATCAAGGAGAAGGGGCCTCAACGCCTGATCACCGAGCAGGACGCCCTCACAAAGCGCGTGAACTCGGTAGGTCGCCTGCCGCTCAAGATCGCCGGGGAGAGTAAAGCATGGCGCAGCCTGATCGAAGTACAGGATGGCCGTGCGCGCGAGAGCCGCATCCCGCAGGGTGCGGGCGCGGAAGCCAGTGGCCTGACCGGCCGACCCGAGCGCAGCGCCCAGCACCTCGTCCTTCAGCCCAGTGATCGTCCCGACTCGAAGCTGTTCAACCAACCCCTCGAAGACACGGCAGGCCTCCTCAAACCGAAAGCAGTTCGTGAGGGCGATGCCCTCCCGGTTGCGGTATTCGGCACAGAGGCGCTGGACATGACCAGACGCCATGGAGGCCCGCTGGAGGAGAAGTTCCAGATCCCCGCCTGGAGGCTTGTAGACGGCCCCCCTGTGATTCGCTGCCCCGAGGGCGATGAGCGCTCGTCCGAGGGATAGCATGTCGTATTCGGCATCCGACACCCTCTTCCCGGACGCGAGAATGTCGATGCGGCGGTCCAGATCCTCCAGCGCCTGTAGAAGCTCGGGTGGGCTCGGAGCGGCACCCGAACTGACCCGTTCATCAAGAACATCGAGCTCAATTTGCAGCGAGGGAAACGTGTCCACTGTACCGACGGGTTCGGGAAGCGCCCAATCCGATAGGCTAGTGCCCATACGAAGATACCGAAACGCGAACTTCGTCGCCTTGAATGCAGCTTGTCGTTCCATTGCCGGACAAACGCCTTTTCGTCCGAGCAAGATGTTCTGCCACTCCTTCCTGAACCCAAATGCCTCGACGGGCTCGTCGATTCGACGGTCGTCCAGCCAGGACTGGATCGCTTGGCGGGCTCGAAGCAACGCAGAAATCGGGGCGGCGACCAGCTCGGCCTCTCCCGCGATGCCAAAGGAGCGCGGGCCGCGACGGTCATCGGGTAGATCCTTGAACGAGGCCACAGAGCTCCGAGGGCGGGATGAACCTAACCCGCCCGTCGGCCAGCGCACGGTGGAGGAGCCGGCCGGGAAGTTCAATCGGCCGGGCTTGATCCTGACATGGGCAGTGTCCGCTGCAGCGACGAGTACGCTGACCCCGTCGTCGGTGTCAAACCCATCGCTGGGCACACATGCGAGAGGGTGGTGGGTTCGTGGGCGTGCCCAGCGTCCGCATGCCGAACCGCCCCGCCAGTTCGCCACATCGTTACATTCCGGCGGTCCTCGGGAGTCGACCTGTCGTCCCTGTCCTACGAACAAGCAAACAGCCTCATCTCCGGCACCGGGTCCGTGGTCGAGCGGCTGGACCCAGCGGTCATGGCGCTGATCGCCATCGACACTCCAGTCACCGCCTACCTCCGCAGCGTGATCGCCGACGACTACCCGCAGCACATCGTCCTGAGCGGGAACGCGGGCGACGGAAAAACCTTCCTCGCAGTGACCCTCCACGGGATGCTCCCACCCGATGCGTGGGAGGTCGTGACGGACGCATCAGAGGAGGACGTGGAGCTTCTGGGCCCGCGGCTGACCCGGGCTCTGGAGCACGGGAAGCGGATATTCATGGCAATCAACCGTGGAAAGCTCGAGCGGCTCCACGATTGGGTCAGGGCCTCCCCGGACGACGCGGGGCCTCTGGCGCGGCTCGTCGATGCCGTCGAGCATGGGCTGAGACTTCGGGTCGCGTGGGACGGGGAGCTGGATCTTCTCGGGGAGGTCGCGACGGTCGACCTCGGGGTCTTCGACTCGCTGGCGGACGAGGTCATCGATGGCGTGCTCGACCGCCTCGTGGAGGTTCAACCGCCGCCGGGCCAGGGCGCTCGCGCCGCGTTCGACCGGGCCCAGGCCACGCTCCGTGATTCGGCCGTTCGGAATCGGATCAAGGAAGTGCTCCGGGCGGTGCAGGCCTCGGGCAGGCATGTCACGATGCGCCAGCTGTGGCAGGGGCTGACGACGCTCCTGACCGGCTCGCGCCGGGCGGGTGACGCCGATGACGTGAGGATCGAGGACTCGGTGGGTGCCCGGCTTTTCCCCGACGGCGACAGCGCCCCCTTGCTCGCGCTGGCCAGAGAGGCGATGGACCCGAGCGTCGTGCCACAGCCGGGGCTGACCCGCATCGCGTTGCGCGAGACGATGGGTTCGCACCTGGACCCGCTCCCAGGACTGCGGGGTCTGGGCTTTGGGGAGGCCTGTTCTCCGACGGTCGTGCGTGCAGCGTGGCTGCACGGGAGCGGCGAGGCAGCGCCCCCCGAGCCGGTTCGGTCGCGGTTCGGCGTAATCGCCGGGCGACTCGCTGCTCCGGCACCCGAAGGGTGGCAAGAGGACGCCGATCTGGTCGAGGACGTGCTCAACGGCGTGTACGACGCGCTGGGCCTCTGGCGGGGCAGCGACGGGTATTACGCGTGGGAGCGGCTCTGCTACGACAGCCGGTTGATGGACCGCGCAGGAGCGCTCGCCAGTGGCCTCATCGACGTCGATCGGTTGAGGGTCGCGCTCCCACGGCCCAACCCGAGGGCGCAGCAGGCCCTGAAGGGGGCATACCGCCCGCCCTACCTTCTCCTGGGAGACCCGGACGCAGCGCCCGGCGACGCCCTGCACATTGGGTCGGCGATGCTGGAGCGGCTCCTGGCCCCTGCAGCAGGCCGCGGGGAGCCGCTGATCCCGGCCGACGAGGAGATCCTGCGGCGGTGGCTGGCTCGCCTGCCGCGGCGGGGAGAGAAACGGTTCGCCGTCAGACGACCCGGCGAACCGCCTGCGTTCTTGAACCGCACCGCCACCGGCCTGAAGATCAGCGGAGTGGCGCGCTGATGGCCCGGCGGGATGACTTCCAGTACCGGGAGTTCGGTGTGCTCGTCCGGAACGAGCGGATCTCCGCAGTCCACGTCGCCAACGGCCTGATCCAGGTCCTGCGGGCGGTTGGCCCCAACGCACGGCTGGGTTCAGAGATCATGAGCGAATATCCGGACGAATTCGAGGGTGAGGTGACGGCGCTGCTCGACCAGCGCTTCCCGAGCGGATGGAAGCTGACCCCGGAGGCGCTCGCCGTCTCCCTAGTGAGCACAAAAGAAGGCCCGTTCTCGGTTGTGGGGGATTCGCCCCCGCCCGGCCGCGCCACGCTGACGGAGCGGGAGTACGCGCGGCGGAGCGAAGTGCTGGTCGCGGGCCGGAGTCACCTGCAGAAGACCTTCGGCGACCGAATCCGGGACCTAACTCCGGCGCATCAGGCCGCGATCGCCAGCGTCCTGAACGCGGACGGTCGCGTCGCGATCGCGGGGGCGTCATCGCCCACAACGCCTGGCGTAGCCTTCGCGGGCTACGACACGAACTACACGTTCTCGCTCCTGCACGCCGCCACGTTCCTGGGGCTCCTGGCCCGCACGGTCGCTGGTCAAACCGCGCTCGCGCAGCTCCGCAAGGAGGTCCTCAAAGAAGGGGCTCACGCTCGCTTCGTGGAGCTGCTTGGGCTGCAACAGACCCCGCAGGATTCGCAGCCTGAGCACGGCCTGACGCTTCCCTCCCCAGCGGGTCCAAGGTGGGAAGAGCAAGCCATGAACGTGGCTGGTCTTGTCACCAGGCTATTGGCGTGGAGCCACCTCGAGGGCGGAGCGGCCTCCCCGGGACAGCTCTTGATGTCCCTCGTTGACCTCGTGGGCGTGTTCTTCTCGTCCTCGATGCTCCGGTGGACGCACGTCGAAGCCGGCACCTCCGGGCCCTTGTGGGGGCCCAAGCTGCTGGTGGTCTCCCCGGCCCGGGCCGACTCCAGAGACCACGCAGGGATCGCCGCAGCTCAACGCTCGATCGTCACTGCGTCGGCGCGACTCCTCAACAACATCATCCAGGACGAGGCGTTCCTCACCCCGCGCGGAAAGGGGGCGAAGGACTTCTGGCTCCCGACCGGCGCGGCCCTCGCCCTCGGAGCGGCGACCGGGTGGGTGCTGCCCCGAGACGCCCGCGGCGGGGCCAAGCGCTACTTCTCCCCAGGGCCGAGGCAATTGACTACCCTCGTGCGGGCGCTCGTGTCCCCCCATGAGGACCTGTCCTGGTCGCAGCTACACGAGCGCGCTTCGGATCAGCTGGGCCTTTGGTTGGGAGGCCACCACGACGAGCAGTCCGCCATGCTCAACGTGAGCGCCAACCACATCACCTTGGCTCGGGTGGGCGCCGTAAACCAGGGGCACATGATCGCGCTCGGCCTGGCCAGGCAGGAATCAGACAACGTCGTTCGGGTCCATGGAGGGGCGCTATGAGCCACCGATTGAGCGAGATCGTGCGACCTGCGCTGCAGGACCAGATCGACCACGCGCGAGGGCGGTCGCTCGGCGTCCGGTCTCGCACCTTGCCGACCGAGGGTCCCGGGCTCGATGAGACCCTTCGCGCCGTGCTCCGACTGCTCGAGGACAACGAGGACGTCCAAGCCTTCGTCGGCACGTTGGAGTCCCGGCGCCTGAGCCATCCGCGCCTGCACATCGCCGCTCCGGAGAGGGCAGCAGCTCTGGCGACCAAAGCGAGGAACGATCCTGATCGCGGAGGTAGCCTGGTGTTGCACCTGAGCACTGTCGCCGCGGCCGGCGAGGCCGGCCTCAGCCAGCTCGATGAGCTCACCGGCCGCGAGCTGGTGAAGAGCCTCATCGATGTTCGCGACGACCTGACGCTCGTGGCCCGATGCTGGGAGGTGCGCGCGCGCGCGGTGGCAGATCGCATCCGGGGGTGCACGCCGCAGGCCCTGGCTGCGTTCATGCGGATGTTCGATGAGCAGGGGCAGAAGGGAGACCGGGACGCCGAGGTCTTTGCCTTGCCGAGCCTCGGGCTGCTCCCGCGCTCGTACGGGAAGCCTGGGCGCCCGGACGCCTCGTGGGTGACGGAATTGGACGGGCTCACCGGGATCAAGAAGGCGGCCCTCCTGACCGCCGCCGTCCGTACCCTGCGCGGCTCGCTGACCGACATGCAGGTCGCGCGCATCGCCGCGCGGCTACGAAAGTTGGGCGCGGTGACTGCCTCGCTGGACGATTCGGGGGCGGTCGCGGACGCGACCCGCTCGGCGGCAGCCTTGCTCAGGTATGCGCGGGGCGACGAGTGCGAGACGTCTGCGCTGGTGGGGTGCACGGGCAACTTGCTGCGATTGCTACTACGGGCGAGCGAGCTGGGTGCGCTGCTGGACGACGTCGAGGGCGGCGACGACGAGGGCGGCGACCACGAGGGCGGCGACGAGGGCGGCGACGAGGGCGGCGACGACGACGGGACCACCGGGCCGGCGATCTCGGAGAATGTGTTGCTTGAGCGGGATGGCGCGGCCGCACTCAGGGCGACCGAGCTGCGGTGGGCGCCTGACCGTTGGGGGAGGGCGCTGACCCTCCGGTCGGGCGCCTCATCCGCCGTACGAACGGTGCTCCCGAGCGACCCACATGGACTGCTTGAGCTGCTCGGCGGGGCGACAACGAGCGACCAGCGCCTGCGGGGTTCGTGGATCGCGATCACGGGCGGGGCGGACATAGTGCTCAGCGGCCGCGGAGAGGCGCTACGTCCCGCTGACGTCGTGACCACGACGCTTCCGACGGTCAGCGCCGACACGAGCTTGGGTGAGTTGATCGAGGCGTTCGTCGTGGCGCGAAGGGACCTCGTCATCGCCGGCACGGAGCTGCTTCGTCCCACGGAGGCCGAGGACGAGCCAAGCGCCTCCGAGGGGGTGATCGAGGATGGCTTGGCGCTCCTATCGCGGTTCCCGTTGGTTTTTGCTGCCAACCTTCCGTCCGAGGTGGAGCGCTACCTGCGCGCGTACACCTCGCTCATCCTGGGGTGTGAGGCCCCCGATGTGAGGGCCGCGCTGCTCCGCCTGCATGGCGGGACAGGTGTCTTCATGCTCTCGCTGCTGGACACCGTGATCTCCACCGCAGACGACAAGGTGACCGCGGCCAGGCTCCTCCCGCTGCACCCCGTCCGGATAGAGCACGCGGTCGCCTGGATCGCCGCCGGTGAGGATCCCGGCCCGCTCCCATCGCAGATCATCGTCAAGCACGGCGCCGCTACCTACCATCTGCTCCCCCAGGGTCGGCGGTACGCCTACTGGGATCGACAGGGGATGCTGCCGACGGCCTCCGGCGAGGAGCGCGCCGGGCGGCTCGGTGTCGAGGTGGCCTGGCAGCTGCTTCGGGCGGGCGGGTACCCGGGCGCTCTCTCAATCCGGGTTCGCGGCTTCGGTGACCCGGCGACCTTGGTCGACGTCATGATCAAGGAGCTGTCCAAGTTGTGGGACGCGGATCGGGCTGCAGGGACATCCTTCACGCTGACTGTCCAGCTTGATCCTGCTGACCTTGTGCGGATCGACCCGTCGAGCCTCTCGGAAGATTCACTGGGGGCGCTTGCGACTCGCCCGGGAGCAGGAATGTCGCTGCGCCTCATCGAGGCGCGGCCAGACACGCTCGTCCACGCGCTCCTCGACGGGCATCAAACCTTCACCTACGGCGCCAGCGCCCGGGATCTTCCCCGCTCCCCGCTGGGGGTAAGGTACGTGCCCTCACCCACCAAGGGGCACATCTGCCGCGTGGAGCTGGCGGGCACGCCGGTACACGACGCGTATCGGGCGCTCCTTGAGAACATGGGCGTCGCGAACGATCTGGAGCACGACCCCTTCGTCACCCCCTCGGTCGACGTGCTCGGCGCGCTGGCCCACGTGCGACTGGCTCGAGGGGGCTGGCCTATCCGGCGGGAAGATCTCGGGACGCTGCTCGCGTATGAGGAGACGGTGGAAGACGTGATCGTCGCGCTTGTAGATCGAGACATCCTGGCGCGGTTGCTCTCGGCTGCCGTTTCGAGGGCGGCCGGCGAGTCGCTGTCGACAAGTAGGCTCCAGGAGGCGGCGCTCGCGTTCTACAAGCTGCGAAGTCTGCCCCTCGACACCTTGCGGCTGGACCCGGACGACAACCAACTACGGGACGCGTTGAGCCAGGCCGTCGTCTACGCAGCGGCGATGGAGGGAGGGACTGATGTCGCGCGTTTGGTGCTGAGCCTGGACAGCCCCGAGGGACACTCCTGGTCCCGCCGAGCGATCGCCGCGTTCGGCGATAGGAAGCGCGCTGATCTTCTCATCCTGGAGGCCAGTCGGGACGCGAAGGGCTACCCCGCCGAGGTGATCCGGCTTCGGGTGGTCGAGCTGAAAGCCCGGCAGGGCCGAGGTGCCGTAGACTCTGCTCACCAACGTGGTCACCTCGCGCAACAGGCGCGCCTGATCGCGGGGCGGATCCGCGCCGCGAGGAGTCTCGACCCGAGACTCCGGGAGGCGTTGCGTGCCTTGTGGTGGCTCGGCTCGGGGCAGCAGCAGCTCGCTCACGAGTGGAAGGCCGCGCTTCAAACGCTCGACGCAGCGCTTGTCGGCGGGACCCTGCCAGCTGTGGTGCCGGAGCTTTGGTGCCTCGCCGCTGACGGTGGGGGTGGCGTGGAACGCGGGAAGGACACCTTGCCTCGCCTGGACGTGAAGGGGGAGCCCGACCAGGACGGGGCGACGGAGGAGCTCGCCTGGGTGGTCGGGTCGCTGCCCTCGGCGCTGACCGGCGACGAGCCTGCCGAGCCGCCCCCGCGCGCGCCTGCGCTGTTCCCCGGTTGGCGACCCGGCCCGACCGACGAGACGAGCTCGCCGCAGCCGGAGCCACCGACGGTGCCAACGCCCGAGCCGAGCTCGCCCGTCGGAGACCCGGCGGCGACCGAAGAGACCGTCACGTCGACGCTCGTCGATGCCGAGGGCCCACCGAAAGACAACGCGACTCCGGCAGCGACCCAGGTGACCAGCTCGGCCGAGCCAAGCCTCGCGTCGGCTGAATCCGCTACCGGATCACCCGAGCCGCTCCCGGCCCAGGTCGAGGCCGCCCCGGTCGGGTCCCAGCCTCCGATCTCCCTGGATGAGGCCACCAGGCAGCCGGTCCGGTCGGCACCCTACGGCGACGACGCGGTCGCCGAGGTCGTCAAGCGGCTCGAGCGAGCGCTTCGGGGCCACAAGGTGAACCTGGCGGCGGCGCCGTCCGCGGGGGAGACTGATCGGGGCCCGCGGCTGATTCGGGCATACGTCCGCTTGCAGGCTGGTGAGTCCATCGCCGCCGTGCGGCGGATCAGCGAGGACCTCGCGCGGGGGATCGGGACCGCCACCTCTGATATCCACATCACAAACGTCCCCGAGCGCCACTCCATCGGCCTCGATCTCCCCGTCCCGGGCTTGGAGTACGCCGTCTCGTTCGACGACCTCGTCGCGCACGCCTCGTTCGCCGCCGCCCGGCGGGATCTGCGGCTCGGCTTCTGCGCGGGCATTGACGTGACCGGTCGCGCGGTTTGGGTGGATCTGGCGAAGATGCCACACATGCTGGTCGCCGGCACCACGGGCAGTGGCAAGACGGTCTTCCTCCGCAGCCTGATCCTCACGCTGCTCCTGAACAGAGCGCCGAGCACGCTCACCTTGCGGTTGTCGAGCAGCAAGCCGATGGACTTCCGCGTCTTCACGCGCGCGCCCCATTGCGGCGGGCGCGCGATGGCGACGGACCCGGCGGAGGCGCTGGTCCTCGCGCTTGAGCTCGTGGCCGAGATGGACAGGCGCTACAGGCTCATCGATGGTGCCGAGTGCGACAACCTGGCGGAGTTCAACGCCCAGCACCCCGCTCGCTCAGCGCCGTTCATCGTGGCGGTCTTTGACGAGTACGCGGAGATGATCGCCAGCTTTGCAGAGAAGGCTGATCGGGAGGCGTTCGAGGCTGCGATCGGGCGGCTCGCGCAGAAGGCGCGGGCGGCGGGGATCCACCTCGTGATCTGCATGCAGCGCCCCGACGTAAACGCGCTCAAGGGGGCGATCAAGGCCAATATTCTTCACCGCTTCGCGCTGAAGTTGCCGCAGAACCAGGACAGCCGGGTCATCCTGGACGAGAACGGCGCGGAGACGCTGCTCGGACAGGGGGACATGCTGTATAAGGACGCGAACAGCAAGATGTTTAGGTTGCAGGTTCCGAATTTGGAAAATGAGAGTTTGAAGAGGTGGATGGCGGGGATTGGCGGCAGGGTCGGGGCATCCAAACCATGAACCCCACTCTCTGCGAATGGCACGGCCGTCTGGCAAGTCACTACTCCGATCTCAAGGCCGGCCGCGCCCCCGCGGCCGTCTTTGGGTTGGAGCACGGGCTCACGCAGGATGGGGTGGCGCGGCTGAGACAAACCCCGCAGGCTCGTCCGGGCGGGTGGGGCGACAACTGGCTACCAGTCCTCGCCTTGGCGTCAAGGTACAGGTGGTCTGGCCGTAATCGGTCGATCCGGGCTTCACGGGACCATCTGCACACCACGGGCCCAGCCGCTGATCCGGTGAACAACGGGACCCATACGGATTCTTGGGAGGCACCGGTCACTTCGCGACATTCCGGCAGGAAGAGGGGAAATTCGCACCGTCGTCCGGTATTCTTGAGTCCAACCACGTGGAGGCTCTTGTGGATATCCTGACGCTGCATAGTGCACTGGAGCGCCACTTCCGCGGTTTGATGGAAGGGCGGCGCGGTGCTCTCTACGCTCTCGAGCATGGGAGCTCAAGGGGCGAGCTTGAGGCGGCGGTAAGGGCCGCGTCGTGGGATGGCGTCGAGCGGGGCTGGCTGGTCGTCGTCGCCTGGGCCGCAGAGCTGGGGTTCTCGCATGTCCAAAACGACGAGCACGGCTTCTGGGACAACTTCCGCATCGGGCCCCTGGTCGACGCGACCGACCAGCAGGTAGTAGGGTGGTTCGAGCGGTTCAAGGAACAGTTTAGGGGCGTCACGCCGCCCGACGGACCATTCTCCGAAGCCCGCCCCTACATCGCGTGGCCGCTCGTGCATGGCGTGGTGCCACGGAGTGTCCGGTCGCGCCTGGTGGAGGTGGTCCACCAGCATGCCGAGGTCCTCCGGAATGGCATCGCGGTCGGGGAATCGCTGCCCCTGTTGCTAGCCGGGTTAGGCGGCTCGGACAACCTCACCTACACGGCTTTTGTGCGAACCGAGCGGCTGGCGGAGCTCGTGACCGCGCTGCTCCTCGACGAGCCGTTGGACGAGCCCGAATGGCTCTCCGCGGATGTCGTCCAGCGGCTGACCATCGAGCTGCAATCGGCCCGCGATGAGCTCGACGCCGGACCGGCGGGGGCGGGGGCGGGCCCCATCGGCGTCGAGGTGGTGCCGCAATGGCGCGGTCGCACCTGGGCGCTTCATGTGCGCCTCACCGGCCACGAGCCCTACTGGCAGGACGTGTGCGGCCTCGGCGCGTTACGGAGCTTGGAGCTGTTTTTGGGGCCCGTTGGTCTCGGCACCGCCGCCGCAGTCTTCGCCAACGGTTTTTTTCTCAGTTCCACGACGGTGACTCGGGTCGAACCCGCATCGCGCGCGCTCCGCGTCGAGCGCGCGCAACCCGAGGACTCGGCGGTCGACGAACTCGTCGCACGCCTCACGGCAACGGGTCTACCGCTCCGGCCGCGCCTATGGGTGGTCGAGCGGGCGCATGGCTCCCCTCCGGTGGCGCACCCCGAGTTGGCGGTCCAACGTGGCGCGGAAGCTCTCCAGTACTGCCTGACCCCGCCTGCTGCGCCAGGGTGGCAGCAGGTGGGTAACCTCCCGCTCTGGTTGGCAGAACAAGCCCCTTCCGACCTCGGCACTTCGCGCCCAGCTCGCAGGCTTGGGCGCTGCTGGGTGCTCGGCGTCGCGGGGACATCGCAGGGGAACCTCACGACCTTCCCCGATCGGGAGACGGTGGTCGGGATCGATTTGGGAGACAACATCGTGGGTCAAGCTGACTTGCACTGCCGGGCCACCGGGGGCCCCGACGAGGTCTGCCGACTCGACGTGACTTCGGGCATCGCGATGGTCTCCCTGGGCCGACTCCCTCTGGGCACCAAATGGCTGCAGCTCCGTGTGGGGGGGCGACCGGCCGGACCAAGGGTCCCCCTCCAGTGCATCCCGCGCCCGCGCTTGGCGCCCACCGCGGTGTTCGTGTCAGCGGACACCCCCGCCCGCTGGACCGTCGGTGACTTGCAGCGGCAGGGCCTCCCAGGCGTGGTTGTCAACGCGGGACTCGCCGCGGAGGTGCGGCTGCGACTACAATGCGAGAGGCCCGCCAGCGGCGAGAAACCCGGCGCGCCCGTTGACATAGCCGTGGACGTCGCCCCCCCCTTTACGGACATCACCGCGTCCATCGAGGCGCTCGTGCACGAGCCCCGATCTGCACGGCTCTGCGAGGATAGCGCGGTGGTCCGCCTCTCGGCCAACTGGGGCGCCAGCCAGCTGTTCTTCGTGGTGCTCGACCAGGAACGGGAGTTCGCGTTCGTGGAGCGGGACGGGCGCTTGGAGGTGCGTTTCTACCGTCAAGATGTCCCCCGCGTGAGCGCGGAGTATTGGACGAAGGAACGACCCTGGCAGGCCGATGATCTTGGCCAGGGCGTTGCCATGGCGGGAGGCTCGATCTGCCTGGCTCGACTTGCGGGGGCTGGCAACCAGCCGCCCGCATGGTACCGACGACCGATCGACGGCGCCCTGAGCGAGGACAACTGGACGGTTCCGCAGGGGAGCCTACCCGATATGGAGGGGTTCGCGTACTCGGTGGGCGCATGGCGCCGCTCCAGGGCGGGCGCGCCGCCAGGGTGGGAGGCGTACTCGCGTAGGATGCAGGCGCGCTGCACCCGCGCCTTCGTGTTCGGCCTGATGGAGGCGAGCCCGACGCCAGGGTTGGCGCGTCAGTGGGATGAGGCAGAAGCGAGCCCGAACAACGCGGGCATAGAGCAGTCCTTGAGAGTCGCGCTGCGAAGCGTGCACCACGTTGGGGTAGTGGAAGCCGGACGGCTCGCGCGGAACCTCGTGAGCGACTTCGAGCGGCTCATGCAAGAGCACCCGGCGTCCTTGGTGGGGCCCGACCCCGACGCATGGGCCGGCGCCCTCGATCTCTCTGACACCCTCTCGGACCGGCTGCATGAGCTTGTTGGGACCCGCTTCCAGGCACTGGCGGGCGATGTGCGGGTCATCTCGGATGTGGTTAAAGGCGCGGTGTGGTGGCTGTCGATTCGGCCTGAGTTTGACTTCACGCCCGGCGCCCTCTCCCGCCACGACATCAAGGACCAAAGCCGCAGGCGCGCGCTCGTTGGCCCTCCGGGCCCCAAGCCCCCCGAGCACACAACCGGCCTGCTCGTCGGGCGAGCGCTCGCGCTCCTGGCAGCACAGCGGGGGTGGCGGCCCGCCGGGCTACTCCTCCACCCGTTGGGCTGATAGGCTGATCCAAATGCGCTACCTCCAACCACAATCGCCTGAACGGCTCGTTCCCGACGAGGCGGCGCTTCACGAAAGGATCGCAGATGCCCTTCGGATGGCGGTTGCGCTCCGTGGCCCACACCGACCGGAGGCCCTCGCCTATGCGGTGGAGCGCTCTTTGCGCGGGCTGGCGATTCGGGACTCTGCGCGCGAGGTCGGCCCCGAGGTGCGGCGCGTCCTCGCCCGCCTGGTGGACGACGGCGATCTCGTCCGGGGCGATAGGGCGGACGACGACTCCCTGCACGCTCGGCCCCTCTGCATCGTCCACGGCCCATCGGGCCGGCACCTGCTCATAGGTGCCTGCCTGAAGACGGAAGCGCAGGTGGCGGATGCAGCGGGCCAGGGGCTGCGACGCCTCGGCCATCGGCGCTGGCTCGACGCGAACGCCCAGCTTCCTGCAGACGTCTCGCTTCCCAGGCTTGGTGAGGACCTCTGGATCCGGCAGCCCTCCGAGGCCGAGCTCGACGGCGCGCCCGAGACCGCGGCCCGCCTCCTCGTCGATCAGCCCGGGCTCGGCCCTTTGGATCACGTCGCTTGGCTCCAGCCGGGCGGTGCGCGTTGGGACCCCGCGGAGGGCGCTCCGGCGGGGCTGCAGGTGCTTCGGCGCGAGACGCCGTGGGGCCAGCGACGTTGGTACCTCGTGTGCTTCGGTTCGGGGGGCGTGGCTGGTCCCGCGCTCCAGCTTCCGTGCGCACAGCTCCCCGCGGCGGACACCGCACATGGCCAGGGGGCGACGCTGCACCTGTTGTTGTCGCACCGTGGACATCGGTCATGCACTTGGAGCTGGCTCGACGGTGACCTGCTGGAGCTCAGCGCCCTCCCGCCGCCTTGGCTCTCGCGCCAGCTGGATCTCCGCGGCGACCGAGACGGCGGCCGGCGCTGGCGCGTCACGTCCGATCAGCGAAGCCCGGTAGAACGCATCCTTCTCTCCGCAAGATTCTCCCCCCGCCCCTGAGACGACCATGTCCAACCTCCCCCAGACGCTCGACAGGCTGCGCGACGAGCTGATCGCCTACATCGAGGCGACCTACCACATCCGCGACGACAAGCTCCTGCAGGCTCGACGGCAGCTCCTGATGCAGGACGGCGTGGTGGCGCAGGTCCCGTTCATCGAGGTCACGCCCAAGTACGTCACCCAGGGGGACCTGTTCGCGGACGGGCCCGATGCGCCGGTCCCCGACGGGGGGCGCCTCGCCCTGAAGGCCCTAGCCCGGGAGGGGGTAGACGACCTCGGAACGCCGCTCCCCCGCCGCGTGTTCAACCCGCCGTACGCACACCAGCTCGACGCGGTGCGCTACGCCCTCGGCACGCATCCGGACCGGCGAGGCGATCGACGAAGCCTCGTGGTGACGACCGGGACGGGATCGGGCAAGACCGAGTGCTTCTTGATCCCGCTCCTAACGACGCTGGCACAGCAGGCATACGTGGCGAGAGCCGGGGCTCGTTGGAGCCGGCGGGCTGTGCGCGCGCTCGTGCTCTACCCGATGAACGCCCTGGTCAACGATCAGCTCGGACGCACGCGCGGCTGGCTCGGAGACCCCCGAGTCCGGGACCTCTTCGGCGAGTGGGGCGCCCGGCCCATGACCTTCGCACGGTACACGGGTCGCAGCCCATACGCGGGCCTGCGGCGCAAGGTCAAGGGGTTCGGGCCGGACGGCCAGCCGCTCCGCGGTCCCACGGGCAGGATCCTGTTCGTCAATCGAGATGGGGCGTTCTACCAGCCCAGCCTGACGGGCCAAGCCGGCGAGCGGATCAAGTCCTTCGAGTCCTTCTACGTCGCCCACGAGAAGCGGGCCCACGAAGCACTGGAGGCGCAGAAGCAACCAGGAGTGGTCGTGCGGCCCGATCAGGAGCACTCGCTGCGCCTCGTCCGGTCGCTGCGTCGGCTGGGGAAGTGGCCAGCAAAGCCAAAGCTTGGTGATTGGCTCGGGAGCGAACTCCAGAACAAGAAGTGGTTCGAGCCCGGGCGAGCTTTGGACGGCTCTCAGGACGAGCCCCGTCGGGCGCGGCGCCTCGAGCAGGACAGCGAACTCTTCAGCCGGCACGAGGTCCAGCGTGAGCCGCCGGACGTGCTGATCACGAACTATTCGATGCTTGAGTACATGCTCATGCGCCCGATCGAGCGGCAGATCTTTGCTGACACAAGGAGGTATTATGCGGACTTCCCCGACGAGCGGCTCCTGTTGATCGTCGATGAGGCGCACCTCTACCGCGGGACCAGCGGCGCCGAGGTCGCGCTGCTCCTGCGTCGCCTGCAGCGCCGGCTCGGCCTGACGCCGGATCGCGTGCAGGTGATCCTCACCAGCGCGAGCTTCAACTCCGGTGAACGCGCGAAAACGTTCGCAGCCGAGCTTACTGGAAAGCCCGCGACGGACTTCGAGCCGATCGCCTCCACGCTCGACCTGCCGCCACCGGCCGCGGGCGAGGAGGCCGATGTGACGGCATGGCTCGATGCCCTTGGCGCCGTCGACGAGGCCCTCTTCGAGGACACCTCGCGGCCGGTAGAGGAGCGGGCGCGCGCCGTCCGGGCGGTGCTCCAGCGGGTAGATCCGGCGCTCTCCGACGACGCGGAGCTCAAGCGCCGAGCCGGGGATTGGCAGGCTCCGGGGGGCCTCGAGTCAGCGCTGTTCGACGCGCTGGCGACGTGCCCGATCGTGCGTCGGCTCCGCGAGACCGCTACCTACGGCGCGGGCGAGGCCGGCGGGGCCGCACCACACGCGCTCGGTGCCAACCCATCCGCGGGAGGCGACACCGGGCGGTCGGCGCGCCCGCGCCCCCTCCGCGCGGTCGTCGGCGAATACTTCGGGCCGACGCTCTCCGAGGCGGTGCTCCCGCCCGGGACGGACCCGGCGGCCGGTAAGCGCGCGCTGTCTGCGCTGCTCGCATTGGCCTCAACGGCCCGGAGTGGGTCGGAGGCGCTGCTCCCGACCCGGGCGCACGCGTACTTCCGCGGCCTCCCGGGCCTCTGGGTGTGCCTGGATGCGGGCTGCACGCGGCGCCTTCACGCGGTCGATCCCGGGCTGGCTTGTCCGGACTGCGGCTCGCGGGTCCTCCCCTTGTTTACCTGCCGCGACTGCGGGGTCGCCTACGCCCGAGGTTACACCAGCGCAGCGGCCGATGCGCTTGAGGGCGGCGTCGCGGGCGCCGTCATGGTCGCGAGCGGAGGGTTCCTCTGGGCGGAGCCAGGCTCGCGGCGTGGGTCGGTCGAGGAAGACGACGACGGCGCCCGGCCTCTGGAGCCGCTGGATCTGCTCCTGTGGGACGGGGAGGACGACCCGCGGCATCAGGATCTCGTCAAGAACAATCAACAAGATGTCACCCGCGAAGCGTGGTTGACGCTCGACGGTAGGCTCGGCAGCGACGCCACCGGAGGGGCGCGCCGCGTTTTGGTGCCCAACATCCCGCGCGCTCGCCTTCAGCCCGGTGACGCGCAAAAGGAGGACGATGACACGCATCGTCCACGCGCGGTCAGCGCGGGCCAGTTCTATCCATGCCCCTGCTGTCTGGGGGCCGGAGCCCGCTCGACCGTGCAAGACCACGTCACGAAGGGCGTCCAGCCCTTCGCCGCGCTCGTGCAGCGCCAGCTGGCCGTCCAGCGGGCCCACGTGCCACGCGACGAGAAGCCCGCGGAGCGGTCTCGACGCCTCCGCTTCGCGCCGCTTGAGGGCCGAAAGGTCCTCGCCTTCTCCGACTCCCGCCAGCGCGCCGCCCAGCTCTCGATCGACCTCAACGGCTTCGCGATGCGCGATGCGGCGCGCGCCGTGCTGCTCGCGGGTTGGCGCGACCTTGCCGAATGCCTCGGCCCGGAGGGCATGACCCTGGAGGTAGTCAAGGCTGCTTTTGTCGTCGGCGAGCACCGCCTCGGATCGCGGGTGCGGCCGCCTCTCGGGGCCGGGGAGGACGAAGCGCTGCTCAACCAGCAACGGGAGCGCTGGATCGAGCTCCGGAGTCAAGACCCCATAGTTTCACGCAACGTGGACCGGTGGTGCGGGCAGCCCAAGACCACCGTGTGCCCGTCAGGGTGGTCATCCGTCGTCTACTCGACAGTGGTCGGCGCCGGTCTCAAAGTGACAGCGAGCGGTGATACAAGGCCGTCAAAGCCCACCGCTCGGCAGCTGAACCGGAGCCAAAACCTCACCAGCCTCGCTCTCGCGCTCTTGTTGCCGGCGGCGGAACACGTCGTGGAGTGCCGGGCTGCGGTCCCGCCCCACGTTTGCCCACACGACTCCCAGGGCTGCGAACAGTGTCGAGACGCGGTCCTGGCCCGCTGGCTCCACGTTGTGGCGTCCTCGGTGGGCATCGCCGGGACTGGCTGCGAAACAACGACATGGACGGAGGATAAGGTCATCAAGCGCCTCAGCGCCAAGTTTGGAAAGAAGGACCCGCTGGCACACCAGCTTGACAACGGACTACCCAAGCTTCCCTTCAGGACGCTCCACGCGAGCCTGTGCGCGCTTCTTTCGAACGCCGACGGCTACCTGGACGGCTCAAAGCTGACGCTGCGCTTGCCCGCCGTAGCCGCGCCCGGCGCTGACACCTGGGCGATGTGTGACCGTTGCAGCACGGTCTCGGCCCACGCCCCATCCCAGCACGGGGCGTGCCCACAGTGCGGCAGCGCGGGCGAGGCGCTCCCGCTCAACCTCTCTCTGGACGAGCAAGGCCTCCCGATCGCCGACGACCCGCGCGTCCGACGCTTCATGCGTCGCAAGGGCTTCTACCGCCAGCCGGTCATCGACGCGCTGCGGCGAGGCGAGCGGCTCGTCATCCCGGTCGCCGCGGAGCACACCGCCCAGGTCGGCGACGCGCCGCGCGGCGAGGCCTTCTCGCCGGCTGAGTTTCACGAGCTGCTGTTCCAGGATGTGGACGCTGGCAAGGACCACCGGGGCCGAAGGAGGGGCGCGGTTGATATCCTCTCCTCGACCACGACCATGGAGGTGGGCATCGACATCGGAAGCCTCTCCGGGGTGGCGCTCCGGAACATGCCACCCCGTCGCGACAACTACCAGCAGCGCGCAGGCCGCGCTGGCCGCCGCGGAGACGGCGTCGCCACGGTGGTGGCTTACGCCAACACCGGCACGCATGACACGTACACGTTTGAGCACCCCCGAGCCCTGCTCTCGGACCCCGTCAGTGATCCGACCTTGGCCCTGGATAATCCCAGGGTGGTCGATCGCCACGCGACGGCGGCCCTGCTCCAAGCATACGCGCACGAACGCCTGGAGGCGCCCCCCGCCCTGCCCGACTACATGTCGCCGCAGCTCTTCGAGGTGCTCGGGACGCTGTCGTCGTTCCTCGACCCGATCAGCCGGATCAGCCTCGAGGGCTTCAAGCGGTGGCTGAAGGATCCAGGAAACCATACGCGCCTGACAGAGATCGCCGATTGGGCGTGGGCGGCGATGCCCCCCGCTGCTCGGCTCGAGTGGGCCGCAGCGCTGCCGGATCGGATCGCCGCGAGGCTCGACGACGTCTGTTGGCGCAAGTACCGGGCGTTGGAGAAGGGCGATCGAGACGGGGCCTGGCTGGCGAGAGCGATGCTGGAGCGGTGCAACTTTCAGGTGCGCCCCCTCATCGACTACCTGTGGTCGGGGCGAGTGGGCGAGACGGACTGGCTGGAGCTGAAGGCCACAGTCGTGCCCGCGCGGCTGGAACCCAACACCTCCGCCGCTCATTACCGCTGGCATGTCGCCCGGGCCATCATCGCCATGCGCAACACCCACGGCGGCGTGGTGATCATCGGTGCGGCGGAGGTGGCGACCGCAGCCCGGGTCCAACCGGTGCCTGTCCTCGGCCCGGGGGGGCTTGACGCTTGGGCGCAGCGGGAGCTTGGTGCGTTGCTGGGGGTCCCCACTGCCGGGCCCTCGTGGAAGGACCAGCGCAATCGGGCGATCGGGCTCGCGACAGGGTGCTCGCTCTTCGAAGTCGTGACACCCAAGCCCGGCACACTGGACGGCACGCCGGTCGTCCTGCTGTTCATCCCCGGCGCCAGCAAGGCTGACGAGCTGGTGTACGTGTGTCGCGACGGGCAAAGCGAGCGCGTACTGCTGCGTCGATCTCTGGGCGACATCGGTCGGGTAGTGGAGCGCACCGACTTGCTAGCCGACGACAGGCGGGTGGCCGCTGTCTCCTCCCCGACAGACATCAACGCGATCGCCCTTCGCACCCCCTGGCGACCCCTGCACCTCTCCACCGTCGAGGCCCGCTTCGGCCGTTGGTGGACGCAGAAGCAGGCAAAGTATCGGACGGCGGTGCCGCCGGTGATCGAAGATGGGGACGACCGAGATGAGGAGAGCGACATCGCGGATGACGTCGCGAACGCCGCGGGAGCCGTCGTGGAGGCGGAAGGTGACGATCAGGCTGAGTCGTCAGAGAAAGCACCCGACGAGGCTCCGCCCGACCCGGGAGTGCCCATCGATGTGGTGGAGGCGGCCAAGAGCGGAAGGAAGGCAGCCCGCGCCTCTGGGGACCCTGACCTGCTGCGCGTCCTCCTCGACGGCGCGGTGCTCCCTTCTTACGCCTTCCCGACGGACGTCGTCACGTTCCACGTCATAGACAAGACATCACCCGACCCGTTCCGGCCTCGGTACGTGTACGAGGCGTCGCAGGGGCTGGAGCAGGCGCTTTCGCAGTACGCGCCGGGCCGCACGATAGCCTTGGACAACCAGACCTTTCATGTCGGCGCCTTGTACGACTCCAGCCCGGGTCAGGTGGAGCGCCGGACAGCTTACAAGGACCGGCAGGTCTACCTGTTCTGTAGGCGGTGCGGGCATTACACAGAGCGTGACGGGGACGTGGACTTTGAGCTCGCGGACTACGACCGCAAGGACAAGAACATCCCGCGCCGAGACTGTCCGCTCTGCGGGGAGGACACCGAGCTGGGGCGCTGGCTCCGGCCGACCGGCTTCCTCGCGACCGACATGGAGGCGGGTGCGCGGGAGCGCGAGCCCGTCTCCTACGCGACGTCCGCGAAATTGGTCATGCCGACGCCCGAGAATGGCAGCGACGACGGGATGGTCTCCGACTCGAGCGTCCTGGGTGGCCGTGGGCAGATCCTCCGCGGCTGGTTTGCGCCGCTCGTCCGGCTGAACGAAGGCCCGCGGGACCAGGGCTACGTCTATTGCACAGCATGTGGCCGGGTCGAGCCGATGGCGACAGCGACGCCCAGCGGATGGCGCCAACACTACAATCAGCCGCACCCCAAGCCGTTCCCCGCCACAGAGGCGGAGAGACAGTGCAGCGAACCGCGGATCGCGACGCGGATCGCGCTCGGGTACCGCTTCTTCACCGACGTGGCGGTACTGCGTCTCGACCTGTCGCAGGTTGGTCTTCAGCTGCACCCGAAGAGCCCCGAGGCGCGGTCGGCGCTGCTAAGCCTTTCGCAGGCCATCGCCCTGGCGGCGAGTGAGCGCGTCCTCAAGCTGCAGGAGGGCGAGCTCGAGGCAGACTTCCGCTGGCCCGGTGGCAACGCTGCGGCGACCGGCCTAGACGTCGAGCTGTACTGGTACGACAAGGTCCCAGGGGGCGCGGGCTACGCGAATGAGGCCGCCGCCCGCCTCTCCGAGGTCCTCGCGGCGGCGAGGTCCGTGCTGATTTGCCCCCGGGGCTGCGGCTCCTCGTGCTACAGTTGCCTGCGGCGCTACCGAAACCAGCTCCATCACCCCGAGCTCGATCGGCATCTCGCCCTCTACGTGCTGACCGCGGTGGAGCAGGGAGTCCCGCCTGAAAACTGGGCGCCCGAGGCGCATGTGCAGGCGATCTCCATGGTCGCTCGCAGCGCCTGCGCCCAGCTTGCGGGGAAGCCGGGCTCACCGCAGCTCCTGGAGTGGAGACCGGAGGGACCCGGCACCCGATCACTCGGCGCGGTGCTCACCGCAGGGGGACGGGAGTTGGTCATCGCGCTGCGGAGGCCCTTCTGTCTTAGTGACGGGCCGGGGGGAGACGTCGAGGCGGAGATCACGCCAAAGTCGGCTCGCGACAGCTGGGAGGAGCTCGAGCTCGAGAAGCCGACGACCGTGCGCCACCTGACCGTCTCGGCGCACGATGCCCGGCTGAATCTCCCAGCTGTCGCCCTCCAGGCGCAGCGCGAGTGGGAGCGCACATGATGCCCTTCGAGCCGCTGCCTCCGCAGGCCTTCCCTCTGAGCGCACCTCTGTCATTTGGCGCCCTGGTCGCCCTCGAGGGCCCTTGCCGTTTGCAAGGGGCGCTCCGCGCCAGCCATGGGACGGGATTGGCGGAGGTTTATCCTCGGCTGCTCGGGGACGCCAAGCATCGTGCAGTGGCCGCGATCCTCCGCAATGGCGCCGGCGCGACATCGTTCGCGGACGCTGTGCGTCGGGCGGGTGGGCTGACCGAGGTGACCCGGTCGGCCCTCGGCCAGGTCCTTGACCGGGTTGAGCGGGCGCGAGGGGGGGATCGCGCGACGCGAGCGGAGCTGGCTCGCGTGCGCGGGCCCCGGTGGTCCGAGGAGGTTCGTGACGATGCGCGGCGCCTCGCCGCGCACGCATGGGACTTGACCTTCGGCCGCGGTTCGGCCGGTGTAACGTCGGTGGAGCCCAGCCCCAAGGTACAACTGGGCGACGGCCTCTGGGAGGTTCGGCCCGATCTTGTGTGGGAGACGCCGGAAGAGCTTGAAATCACCGACTTCAAGACCGATCAGAGCGAGGCCGATCCGAGTCGCCATGAGCGGCAGCTGCTGCTCTACGCGGCGCTGTGGCAAAAGCATCGAGCGACGGATTCAGGCTGCGTGGTACGTGTCCTCCGGCCCAACGGTGTCGCGTGGGAACGCGCGGTCCCCGTCGGCGAGCTCAGGCAGTTCACCCAAGCGCTCGCGGAGCGCGGTCGGGCCGCGCGCGCCCGCGCTGGGGACCTTCGCGCGACGCCCTCGCCTGAATACTGCCCCAGCTGTTCCGTCCGTGGGGCGTGCGCGGCCTACTGGGCCAATCCGGCGCTCCGTGACGGGGCCGGACCCGCGGTCGACCGTGAGGTCATCGTCCGGGGACGTCTGGACCAGGGGACTCGCATGGTGCAGGTGGAGGCGGATGGAGAGCCGACGACCCTCGGCCTCGCGTCCTCGACGTCCATCGCGCCGGACGCCCTAGTTGCCGGAGCGCGTACCCGATGGCTGGGGTTGTTCGGGCGTGACGCCGAGGGCATCGCAAGTCTGTACGCGCCCGCTGCGTCGGCGCGCACCGCGCTGCGCGGGGCAGAGGCATGGCGCGTGGAAACCGCGGGTCACGATGGGGTTGAGTGAGTGGATACCCCCCGCCGAGCGCCTCCCGGAGTTCGCCTCACGCAAAATTGAACGGCACCACGTCGATCAACCCGCCCCCCGGCTCCAACAAGCGCTCGCCCAGCCCGACCTTCTCCCAAGCCGCCCTTTCTTTGGCCGACAGGCTCGCCAGGATATCGACCCGCCCCGCTTCCTCAAACCGCCCATGACCCCGCTCGGCCTCCGCCAAGAACAGCCCTGCGATCGTCCCGACTAAACCGCGCTGCTCTCTGACCGCCGTCAAGAGCTGAGCGGCCAACCTTGAGCCCGCTGTAAAAACCCTCGCGCGCGCGGACACATGAAGGAGCAGATGTGCGATCATGTAGTCCCCGCCGCCGCTCGTCCCCGAGCCGCATCCTGATCGCCCCCGCCTCCCGGATCTCGCGATGTACCGCCCAACC
>CAIMSU010000270.1 GCA_903844155.1 uncultured Pseudomonadota bacterium
GAACCGCGAAGACGTTCTCACGCCGCACGTGTGGAAGGCCGAGCGGGACGTGGGACGCCGACCGTCGGACGGCTGAGCGCGCGAGCGGCCGGAGAGAATCGAAAAAAGTCGGCGGAAAGGGGGCGGGGCGAGGATGTACGGACCAGACCTCGTACCCACCGACGTAGCGCCGGTCCTCGATGTACTGGCCCTGCTTGACGATCTTCCGCACCCGCTGGCCGTTCGCGTCGTAGAAATACTGCGCGAGATCGCCATCATTCGGCAACAGCACGTGGACCATCTGGTCCCGGAAGTCGCTCCGGATGTTCGGGCCGCTGGAGCCGTCCTGAAAAAGGTGCGAGAGGTAGACGAGGCTGCCACGCGCGTTGTGCGTGTAGCTCCGGGTGGTCGACCCCTCGGTCGTGCTGGCGAGCCGGTTCGAGTCGGTGGCGTAGGCGTACGCCCGTGTCCAGGACTGCGAGGTGTCGGACGGGACCGCGTGGTCCATGGCGGTGATGTTGCCGACCGCATCGTAGGTGTAGCTCTCGGCGTACACCCACACGGCGTTGGCGGCGTCCGGGATGGCCCCGTAGGCGGTGGACGCCCATTTCCCGGTGTCCCAGACCGGCTGGCCCTGGTCGACCCGCTCGCGCCCGGCTGCGGTGATGAGCCGGTAGAGCGCGTCGTAGCTGAAGGTGTTGGCGGGCCGGACGGCGGTGTTGTTGAAGTAGAGCGTGTCCTGGGCGGCGTCCACGATCGAGACGATGTTGCCGACCGGGTCGTAGGTGTAGGTGAGATTCTGGAGCTTCGCACCGGCGGACCGCGTCGTCCGTAGCCGGATCAGTCGGAACGTGTCGGCATCGTAGCTGTAGGCGGTCTTGACGCCGTTCCCATAGACGATCGCGGTGCGCTGCCCCTTCGCGTTGTAGGCGATCCCGGTCACGAACGCCGTGGACGTGCCCGCACCCCGTAGGAAGACGTCAACCCCTTCGAGCTGCCCGCCGTCCCCGTAGGTGACGGCCGTGATGCTCGTGTCCGGGGTGGTGCTCGTGACGACGCGGTTGAGCGCATCGAACGTGGTGGAGGTCGCCGACGTGCCGGATTCGAGCGCGGCGTCCGCCTCGCTTGGGAACGTGGTGAGATCCTCGGGATCGGTCGACGCATCCACGTCCGACCAGTCGACGATGGTGGGCGGGTCGCCCCAGAACCGCCGGGTCGCCGAGAGCGCGTTCCCCTTGAAGTCGTAGGCATCGGTCGTGACGACGCCGGCGGTGTCGTACTGCCGGTAGGGCCGCCCGGCGTGGTTCAGCGCACTCGGGGTTGCCAAGCCTTCGCCGTACAGCGTCCGGGTGACGAGGCGCTCCGGGTCGCTGCCGACCGTGACCCACTGATGCGTCGGCCGACGCAGGGCGTCGTAGTCGAAGCGCAGGACGAGATCCCCGCTGCGATGCGCCCACACGGGCTGCCCCAGGACGTCCAGCAGCGTCGTCCCGTCGCCGCCATCGGGGCTCTGCGTCCCGATCGGTCGGCCGAGCATGTCAAAGCTCTGGGTCTGGATCGCGTACGGCGTCGTCGCCGTCCGGCCCCGCTCGTCCCACACTTTTAGAGGGTTCCCGACGACATCAAGCCGGATCGCGGTCGTGTAGGTCGTCGAGACGTCCGGCATCTCGTCAGTGGCGTAGGGCCGGCCCTGGGCGTCGAGGTACACGGTGGTCGGCGTGTTCGCATGCGCCGCTGCGCGTGCCAGAAGGGCCGCATCCGCGGTGAGGTCGGTGTCCGTGGAGCAGTCGTTCTCATCGAACGTGGCCTGTTCCCAAGCGGTGAACGTCACCCGGCGCCGGGTGCCGTTCGGGAGGTCGATCTGGATCGGCCGGCCGACCGGGTCGTAGGTCACCAGCGCCGTCACCCCGGTCGCGGCGATGGCGTCCTCGAACTCGTATTCGTCATCCGCCGCGAAGAACGGCTCGTACTGCCGAACGGGTTTGCCTTTGTTGTTGAGCACCACCCGGCCGGTGCCGACGAAGCGGGCTGCAGACGTGTCGGGGTCGGGTGCGGCGTTCACCTTCTCCTGGACGATGTTTCCGCCGCCATCGCTGTAGGTGTAGCGGTCGTACCACCGCTCAGGATCGTCTCCATGCGCCTGCCGGCTCCGGGTGTGGACGCGGGCCGGGAGGCCCGAATCCCCCCAGCGCGACAACTCGTAGGTGAACGCGACGGTGGGGTCGGCGACGCCCGAGGTCGGCCAGCCCGATGGCAGCGGGTCAGGCAGATCGTCATCGCCGGGATCGCCTTCGCCATTCTGCCCGACGACGCGGATCGTGGTGACCCGGCCGAGCCCGTCGAACGTCGCCCGGGTCCAATTCCCGTTCGGGTCCATCACCTTGGAGGGCTGCGCCGCCGTGTAGTCGATGGTCGCCGTGGACGTGTTGCCGAGCGCATCCGTCGCCGACAGGGGGAAGAGGAGCGGCGCGTCCCAGGTGATCGTGGTCGTGTTGCCGAAGGGGTCGGCCACGGCGGTCACCACGTAGAAGTTGGCCGCGTCCAGCGTGCGTGTGCCCGATGGGGCCCAGTACCCGTCCTCGCTCGTGGGGACGACGTAGCCGGCGGCGGCCATCGCGGTGCCGTCCACGTCCCCGTGAAAGCCCTCGGTGGACGTGAGCTGCGCGTCGGTGAACACGCGCAGGTACTTCTGGTAGATCAGCGCCCGAATCCCCAGCGTCCCCGCCGCGAGTTCGGTCGTGAGGTCGTCGCTGAAGTACGTCGTGAGGGCGTGGCTGACAAGACGCTGGTTCACGACGGTCGTGGACGGCACCTCGTCCCAGTCGATCGTCGTCGCCGACGCGAGCGAGGCGATGAGTCCGTCGATGGTCAGCGGGGAGGCTTCCGACGGGTCGAGCAGCGTGACGGCAAACGTCTTCTGGCGCACCGGCACGCCCACATGCCAGTGCGGGATGACGGTCGGCCCACTCTCCCCGCCGGCCGTGTCGTTGACGAACGTGGACTCGGTCACCAGCACGACCGAGGTCGTCTGCTGGACCGCGGTACCGGATCGGCGCCCGTAATGCGCCTTCGCAGCCTGCAAAATGTTGCCGTAGGCGTCCACATCGAGCGTCAGCGTGTGCTCCGTCCGGGGGTCCGTCGAGCGCTCGTACTGCCAGCTCACCGACTCGGCCGGGTCCACGCGGAAGACCGGGTGCACCTCCCCGTTCTTCGCCTGCACGCGCACCACGGTGTAGCGGTTCGCTGTCACCACATAGGGGTCGTCCGAAAGCCCATCCTCGGCGTACACTTCCTGGCGTAGCGGCTTGCCTTTGAGCGCACGCGCCGCCTCGCGGGTCTCGGAGACCGAAAGCGCGCCCCAGCCCGAGTCACCGGGATCGACCGCGCTCGTTGACAGGGCCATCGCGTCGGCATCGACGAAATACTCGGCGGCGAACGCGGCTTCGAGGGTCTGCTCGTCCTTCCATGCCCCCGTGTGGAACCAGGTCACCGTCCTCACCGGGGCCAGGTCGAGCGACGGGGCCGGCGCGTGCGCCGGCTGGTAGTCGGTCAGCGTCTCCGCATCCCACTGCTCGACCTTGCCAAATCCCCGGAACTCGCGCTCGGAGCCATCGAAATACCCGTGGTGGTAGGCGTATCGGGTCGCCATCCGCCAGCCGGTCACGTTGTCGACGACCGCCACGCGGGAGAGGCACTGCACGGGAAAGTGGAGCCTCGTCGCCCACGGCTGCTGCGCGTCCCGGTCGTCCACGTAGAACTGGGTCGACGGCGTGTACGTCAGCGTCGTCGTCCGGCCGAGCCCGTTCTCGATGGTCTGCAGGAGGTAGGGCTTGCCCTCCGCCATGAGCTCGATGTAGCGGATCGGCGCGTAGCCATCGCGCCGGAGCGGCGAGGACCAGACCAAGCAGGACGTGCCATTTCCGAGGAGATCCGCGAGGCTGACCGTCGCCGGGTTCTCGAACCCAGGGAACTCCGGCAGCTCCATGACAGCGGAAAAACTGTTGCCCGCCTGGTTGAACCACATCCGGACCTTGTCCGGGCCGAGGTAGAGGAGATCGGCGGGGCCCGAGCCGTCGAGATCGGCGAGCCGGAGCCGTTTGGGGTCGTAGCGGTCGGGCGAGTCGAACCGGGGAGCGCCCTGCATCGCGACCTTGGCCCCGAACCGGCCGTATCCGCGATTCGGCCAGTAGCACAAGCTCCCGTTCCGCACCCGCACGAGATCGGTGAGCCCGTCGCCGTTCATGTCGGCGAGGAAGATCGTCTCGCGCTCGGACGAGAACACGATCGTCGGGCCCTTCTCCTCGTCCCGCTTCTTCCACACCTTTTTGGCGGCTTCCCAGCCGTCCGCCCCCTCCGAGCGGTACCAGGTGAACGCCTCGTGCTCGGTGACCAGCACATCGGGGATGCCGTCGCCATCGAGATCAAGCTGGCGGATGTTCGGGTCGTTCCAGTTGAGGTTCGGCACCGCGCGGAACCGCCGGAAGTCCGCCCAGCCGCCGTCCGCCGTGCGGGTCGCGAAGCCCTCGCGGCCCCGGCCCATGTGGACCAGCTCCAGGCGACCATCGCCATCGACGTCCGAGAGCCGGGAGTCCCCGCCTTGGAGCGAGAACGACGGCCGGGTCCGGATCATCCGTGCCGCGCCGAGCGCCCCGCCCCCCTCGTTGCGCTTGTACCACCACGCCCCGGCCTGCTCGGACAAAAGGCCCGAAAGGCCCTCGCCATCGAGATCGACCCATTGGTAGCGGCTGATGTCGAGGCTTTGTGGCAGATCGTCGAGCCCGTCTAAAAATTGCACCGCGTCGTCGATCACCGCGGGCTGGTAGCCGAGCGTGAGCGTGGGGAGCGACGACGTCGTGCCATCGCGTGTGCCCGAAAGCGTCGCGCCGGTCAGGAGCGCGTGTGTGGGCGATTCGTCGTAGGTCAGCGCCAGCGTCCGCACCAGCGTCGGGGTGGAGGCCGATGCGTTCGGGAAGCGGTGGAAGAGCAGGATGTTGCGGCACAGCCGGTAGCACCGCGTTTCAAAGGTCGGCCGGAAGCCAGAAAAGGGGTCCTGGCGCACCGGGCACAGCGCCCCGGACTCAGGATCGATCCCCTTCGGATCGCTCGTGTGGTCCCCGTAGTCGAACACGAGTTCGTAGAAGAACCCGTCCGCGTCGGTGCCGGGAGAGGCGTTCGCGTAGCGGACACGCTTCAGGTAGGTGTAGGCCACCCCGTTGCCGGCCGATCCGCGGTTGCGCTCGTAGATCGCGCTCAACGTGTCGTCGCGCTCGTGCCCGTCGTACACGTACTGAGTCACGTTCCCGACCTCGTCCCGCTCCTCCTCCAGCTTCCACTCAAACACGTGAGAGGCGTTGTCCGGGTCCGAAAGCCGAGCCGAGGTCGACTTCCCGTAGATCCGCGTCACGTTTTCGCGCGTGATCGTGCGCCAGTGCACGTCCTTAGTCTCAGGGTTCGTCCATCGCTCGATCCGGGAGAATGCCGCGTCCACCCGCGGGCGGTACCGGCGGATCGACCACGTCGTCGTGCCATCGTCCCAGCTCGACGTCACGTCCGCCCAGGCGCTGCCCGACCAGGACCGCATCGGCACCAGATCCTCCGCCTCGGACAAGACGAACGTGTCCTCGTCCGTCGCGTCATGGTAGGTCGGTAGCCCCTTGTACGTCTTCCGCCTCACCGACGGGACCCCCACCCCCCAGCCAAGCCCGAACGGGCTGTTGCCGGAGCCGGAGTCGTACGAGAGCGACAGAGACGGCGTGAAGCCGTTGCGGCCGGGCGTCAGCGGCAGAGGGATCGACAGGCCCGCGGTGCCGGTCGCCGGGTTCGCCTGGAACTTCTCCCCGATCCCGCGGATCGCACCGCCACCTTTGGGGAGCTCCAGCTTCGGCGGGGACTGCAGGAGATCCTTCGTCTTGCCAGGGGCGTCTACCGACTTTGGGGCAGAGGGGGGGCGCACGATGGGGCGCTCGGACCCGGGGGAGGGCCGAGATGGGGGGCCAGCAGTTGAGGGGGGCGGAGGGGGCACTATCGCGTACCGCCCAGGCCACTGAGCACTTCCCGTGAGCCATGCTCCGGCGGGATGGTGCAGGTAGCACTGAGAAGGCGTGGCACCAAACACCCGACGCCGTGACGCCGCCAGACCGGTGCTTCCGTTTTCGGTGCGGCCAATCCTTACCTCCCGGCCGTGGCGAGGGCGGCCCAAGTTCGAGAGTAGGTCGCGCAGGCAGCGAATCTTAGACAACGTGCCTCTCCCAGGTACTCGGGTCGCATGGGCTGCCCCCATGAACTCGAGGGACGCAGTGCCAATTCGTCGAGGACGATCCACTCGTTCAGAATGGCAATCGTCGCACGGCGGGGCGATGCCGGCAAGCGGGAGAGTGCCAACCCGAGTTGGTGAACGTCCACACTCCTCAGATCGCACTGGGTCAGGGCTGCGAGGAGACCAGGCGGAGCCATGAGCCTAGCATGGCCGAGGTTCCATACCCAGCCCGGATGGATGATGTCGACCCAGCCCTCCGCAGGAATGAGCGGCGGCGAGTGCGCTAGGCTCGGCAACCGATCTCCGATATCCGACCCGAAAAGCGTCTCCACGACCACCAGCGGAGTTGCACTGAGATGGCGGAAGTAACGGCGGCTCTCCCCTCCGAGCGTCGAGAGCTCGAACGACACAGGCGCTGCATCATTGACCGGAAGAGTCTTGGTAGCCATCCCCGTCTCCATTCCCGCGATTCTGCAGCCCCCCCCCCTTCCATCAGTCACGGAAAGTATGGATAGCCCGTCATCAATGACTGCCCATTGGGGATCTCGATGGACATCGTCTGAGGCCAATGTCAGTCGCGTCAAGACGACCAACCCCACGATCATGGTCGGACCTTCTTTTCGGTGAACGTGGATGGGTTCTGCGCCCGCGGCCCCAGCAAGTTACCCATATAAACCCGCCATATTCGTGCCAGAAGAGTGGTACACCCTCTGAAAACGGCATAGAACCGGGTTGATCTCTCGATCCAACTCGTTCCGGAAGGTGTGCCATGGGTGAAGCGTATCAC
>CAIMSU010000271.1 GCA_903844155.1 uncultured Pseudomonadota bacterium
ACTTTGAGGCGGGTCATGACGGGTAGCACCGGGAGGTCTCCGACGGGAAGCCCTCCAGCTACCAGAGACCGAAAGCGGCCGGAGGGTCAGAACCCGTCAGACTTTCCGGACGACTGGCCTTCAGAATTTCTGGACTTCACAACTCGAAGCGGCGAATCGAGACAAGGTGACTCGACAACGGGGCCACCGCTGTCGGCGCGTCGAGATCGATTCGGGTGCTCGGAGACACGTACATCTTCGGCATCAGTACCGCGCCGTGCATCGCGATCATCCGCGACCAACGACCGCCGCTGGCGACGTCGGGTTCCCGTCCGTGAAGCCTCGCCGTCGGGCGTCGCACCAGTCAGGTCTGCGTCACCACGGGGACGAGGTCGCCATGCGCGACCGTGAAGCTAACGGAGCGGAGGTCGTCGGCCAGGAACAGGGGCTGCTCGCACCCGTCGTCGCTTGGGGTGATCAGCAGCCGTTCTCCGTCGTCCCGCACCACCGTCGCGGATAGGAACCACGAACAGCGTTTTTCGGCAGCACCCGGCCATCGTACACCCCGCCTGCGTCCGCGGGTGCCCATCTTGAAGGCGGGGCGAGCCCGCCAAGTCACGGCGACCACGTGCCTCGAGGCTCGACGCCGTCGCGCACCTCATCGGTATCGGCTGCGGCGGATCGCGATGGGGATTCCGGCGCGGCAGCCGCACCGAGTTCGGGAGGTCGTGACAAGGGGCGTGCATAGAGGTGGATCAACCCCAGTCGCGCCGGAGGGCACCTACAATGCCACTTCCACCCCGATTTCCCCATCCCATACCGCCCCCGTGGGAGTCAGTGAGCGTGTCGGCGCGGCAGGCTCTCCTGGGGACGCTGGGTGTTCTGGTCCGTCAGACACTGCGGTCGCAGCCCATGGAGCACGACGATGAACGAGAAGATTCAGCGGACGCGCCTGGACCGGCGGGCCGTGGTCTACCTGCGGCAGTCCACCGTGCTTCAGGTACGCGAGCACCGTGAATCCACGCTCCGGCAGTATGACCTTCGCGGGCGCGCGTTGGCCCTCGGTTGGGCGGCCGATGCCATCGACGTGATCGACGAGGATCTCGGTCACAGCGGCGCGACCGTCGAGGGGCGCACGGGATTCCAGCGTCTCGCCCACGATGTCGCACACGGCCGAGTCGGTGGGATCCTCGCGCTGGAGGTCTCCCGCCTGGCGCGTAGCTCGGCGGACTGGCACCGGCTGCTCGACGTGTGCCGCCTCGCCGACGTCGTCATCGCCGACGAGCAGTCGGTCTACACGCCCCGGCATTACGACGATCAGCTGCTCCTCGGACTCAAGGGCACCATGGCCGAGGCCGAGTCCGTGTGGCTCCGGCTCCGACTGCAGGGGGGCTTGCTGAACAAGGCCCGCCGTGGCGAACTCTACGTCCGGCCACCGACGGGCTACCGCTGGGATGAGGCGGCGCACCGCCTGCGGCTGGATCCCGATGAGGCCGTCCAACGCGCGGTGACGCTGGTCTTCGAGCGCTTTCGGGTCGACGGCAGCGCACAGGCGGTCTCTCGGTTCTTCGCCACAAACAAGATCCAGCTTCCGGCGCGCGACGAGCGGACTGGCGAACACCGCTGGGTGCCCTCCAAGCCCGCCTACGTGCTCTTGTCGCACCCTGACCACCCGCATCTGACCCGAAACCCCGTTATGTGGTGCAGCGCATAACGGGTTTTGGTGTCGCAGTTCAATGTCGGGTTCGCAAGCTACGCCGAGCGGCTTCGCTCGGAGTTGGCGCAGGGCTGGGTCGCACCAGCCCTGAGGCCCCTTGCCGGGCTCGAGCGACTGGCCACCCGGCTGGCCGCCCGCGCAGAGACTGGCTCGCCGGGGACATGGGCGCTCATGGGGCCACCGGGGGCGGGCAAGAGCGCTGCCGCCGTCGCACTCATGTTGGACCTCCTTGCGAGGGGTGTCGCGTGCGCTCGTTGGGACGCGTCCGTTCATCGGGAGCGGCCGGGCCTGCCGATGGATGGGCGCACACTGGCGGCGGCGCTCGGGCCCCCGGAGGTGGACGCCGCCCTCTGGCGGTCCCGAGCAAAGCGGGGCAGCATCGTGCTCTTCGTGGACGGTGTGGAGGAACTGGCTCGGGAAGTCCCCGGCGTTGACCCATGGAAGTTGCTCCTCGCTGAGCAGGGCTGCCCGATCGTGGTGACGCTCAACGCCGCGCGGAAGCCCCTGCCCCTGCACGTCTGTGCGCTGCGGCTGGCACCGCTGCCTGCGCACGCCATCGGACGCTTTCTCGACGCACGCGGCGTGGACCCGGAACGAGGGCTCGCCGCCCTGAAGGCCGCAGGGTTGGAGGGGGTGGCGGGCCGGCCGCGGTTCTTGTCGGCGCTCGCGAGGGAGCTGGCGGCCGGCCGGGAGTTGCCGCGAACACGCGCCGGGTTGCTCGATCGTCTGGGTCCTTCCAGCCAGTCACCGGAGGAGGGGGGGGCGACGTCGCTCGCGCTGCACCAACGGTTTCGGGATCAGCCCCTCCCAACGCTCGCGTGGGCGGCGGATGCGCCTGTCTCGTTCATCGGCGACTGGGCTGGGTCGGCCGCGGACGTCGAGGGCCGCGTGCGCTGGTTGATGGGCGAGGCCTTGCGGCGACGCCGTCTGGACGTACTCGTGGACGTCGTCCTCGCGAATCGGGGGGCGTTGCCTCCCCTGGTCCGGGCACGGGCGTGGCGCTCCGCCGGTGAGGCGCTGCTGGGCGACCCCCTTGTCCGGTTCCGGGCGGCGCAGCAGTTGGTGGACCTCCCGGCGTCCCTGCTGGGAGAGGCGCTGGGCGAGGGGCTCCTCGCGGGCCTGATGGAAGAGGATCACGTTGGATTCGTGGCGATGCAGGCTGACCTGTTGCGGGGGGAGCTGGCGCCGGCAACGTTGGACGCGCTGATGGCGGAGCCGCCGCTGGAGTCGGAGCCCGGGCTTGAGCTTCATGCGCATGAGCACCTCCTGGCCGAAGCGCTGGCCCAGCTCGAAACGGCCACGGGCTCCTACCGGCGCGCCGCCGCCAACGCCCTCGGGCACGCGGGCGAGCGCGGCGCGGTCGCCGGGTTGCTCCACGTGCTGCAGCCGGGCGTCGAGCGCGACGCGAAGGTCCGCGGCTCCGCGACAAACGCGCTCGGGCAGATCGGCGATGCGAGCGCGGTTCCCGCGCTGACCCGAGTGCTGGACCCCGCGGTGGAGAGCGAGCCTCGCGTCCGCGCCTCCGCCGCGACCGCGCTGGGGAGCATCGGTGACAGCGCTGCCGCTCCCGCCCTCCTCGCTGTCTTGCACCCCGCGAAGGAGCCGGAGTCGCGGGTCCGGGCGGCCGCCGCCCGGGCCCTCGCGTGGGCGGGCGATGCCGCCACCGTATCCGGCCTCTGCGCGTCGCTCGCCCCCCGCTTCGAGCCCGATCCTTGGGTTCGGGCGACCGTCGCCGCCACGCTGGGGCGGCTTGGGGACGCTGATGCCGTGCCGATCCTGGCCGGGCTTCTGGCCCCGGGCAGGGAGGAGGATGCAGGCGTACGTGCGGGCGCGGCCGGCGCGCTCGGTAGCCTCCGTGACCGACGAGCCGAGCCCAGCCTGCTCGGCTGCGTCCGCATCGCTGTCGAACCAGCGGCTTTGGTGCGCGGCGCGGCAGCGGCCGCGTTGGGCCGGGTGGGCGGCGCAACCGCGTTGCCGACGCTCTCGGCCATGCTGAGCACTGACCTCGAGCCAGACGCCATCGCTCGAGCCCAGGCGATCACGGCGCTTGGGGAGATCGGGGAGCCGAGAGCTGTGCCGGCGATCGTTTTGGCGCTCGGATCCGATCCGGATGGCTTCGTCCGGGCCAGCGCGGCCGCGGTCCTCGGCCGGATCGGGGCCCGACCGGGCCTCGCGGCGCTCCAGGCGCGTATGGACAGAGCCGTCGAGGACGATCCCGAGGTTCGGGCGGCGGCCGCTCGCGCCCTGGGTGAAGCCGGGGACAGGGCAGCTGTGCCCGCGCTCTGCCGGGCACTCTCCGCCTCAGACGAGGACGGAGGCGTGCGTCGCGCGGCCGCGGAGGCCCTCGGGCGCGCTCGTGACGTGGGTGCGCACGCTGATCTGCTGGCAGTCGCCACAGACGAGGGGCTCGATTTTGAGCTACGAGCGGCGGCGGTCGATGCCCTGAGCGCCCTCTCCACGGGCGCGGAGTCGTGGATGCTCGCGATCCCGATCCGGTCGGGCCCGCGGCGAGGCGGCGCGGACGACCGCCCACTGCGCGAGTCGGTGTCAACGGCCCTGTTTGGGAACGCCGGTCATCCCGACGTGCGAAAGCGCCTGCGCACACTGGCCTGCGCGGACCCCGATGGCGCCATTCGCGCCTCGTCCATTCACGCCCTCGCTGCGAGCGGTGGGCTCGATGACGCGACGGTCGAGCACCTCCTGGACCCTGCGGCCCGCCGCCGGGATGAGTCGCGGCGGGATCCCGACCCCGCGGTTCGTGTCGCCGTCTGCCGCGCCGTGCTGGCTTCCCGCGATTCGAGCCGTCGCGCCGCGGGGCTCGTCGCCCTGCTGCTCGCCGAGTCCTCCACCGGACGGGCGACCGTTCGGGCCGTTTTCGGACCCTTTCTGGCGTCCCCCGGGGCCGAGGCGGCTGCCGCGCTGGCGCGGCTCGTGCCCGCGTTGCCAACGCCAGTGCCGAACCCCCACCTTCCCCGGATGCTGGAGGAGCTGCGAAAGTCCATGCTCGATCGCGCCGAAGCCGAGCGCTCGCTCGACGCGCTCAGGATGAGCCTCGGAATTCGCTAAAGTCTCGTCGATCGAACCCGTCTATGCAACGATGCATTCTCAATTGACTCCGGCGCGCGCAGCGCGCGCCCGCGGTGCGTTCGCGGACTCTGTCCGACACTACCTCGCCGTGATCGAGGAGGCCCCCCCGCCGGAGATCCTTGCAGAAGCCGCGGAAGTGATCGGGCGCTTCCGCCCGCGGGGTGCGGAAGCTCTGGCAAGGCGTGCGTTGGAGGCCCGGCCACACCTGCCAGAAGCCTCGCACGCGCTCGCCGAGGCGCTCGCCCGGCAAGGTCGGCATCCTGAAGCCACCCCGCTCTTTCGGGACGCGGTGGCGAGAAGCGGCCGGCTGGCCGAGCTCAAGGACGCGGGAACGCCGGACGAGGCACCGCCGTGGACGCACCGCTATGCCGATGTGGACTGCCCTGCCTGCGGTGCCGCGGGCAGTACGCCGGTGCACGTGGGCAATGCGAGTCGGGTCCAGCGATGCTTCGGGGTGGTCGACCCCGTGAAGCTCTGGGTGCGATGTGATGGTTGCGGCCTGACCCGGGTCGCGAACCCGCCGCCGGACGACCGGCTCCCGGCCTGGTACGAGGCGGCCTACGACCGATCGCCGGACACGCACAACCCACCGGCTCCCGGCCCCGGCCTGTACGGGGAGCTCTTGAAGCACGAGTCGCAGGTACTGGAGCTGCTGGAGCGCGCCCCTGCTTCACGGGGCGGTCGCCTGCTCGAGATCGGCTGCTCGTTCGGCTTGTTCCTCGCGGTTGCCCGCTACCACGGGTTCGATTGCGTGGGCTTGGAGTTGGCCCGCGCGGCAGCCGACTGGGGGCGTTCGACGTTCGGCCTGGACGTCCGTCACGGCTCATGCCCAGCGGACCTCCCGGAGGGCCCTTTCGATGTGATCGTCGGCTTCGAGGTGATCGAACACTTCTCTCGCCCCGACGCCATCCTCGCGCTGCTCGCAGAGCGGCTCCGGCCAGGCGGGGTTCTCGTCCTCTCGACGCCCTGTCTAGATCACCCGTACCATTTGGCGGCCGGCTACGACGACCCGATGTGGAGCGTCCCGGGCCACCTCGTCTACTTCGATCGGGCGACGCTGCGGGCCTCGTTGGCGCGCGCCGGCCTGCGCGAAGTGCATCGGGCGTTCTCGGACCGGCACCTGGGCTCCGTCGTCGTCCTGTCGTCCCATGCCTGATCGTCCGACTCTCACCCTCTGCCTCATCGCCCGCGACGAAGAGGCCTTCCTCGGCGAGTGCCTCGAATCGGTGAAGGGAGTCGCCACCCAGATCGTGGTGGTCGACACGGGGTCGACGGATCGCACGCGGGAGATCGCCCTCGCGGCGGGAGCGCGCGTGGTCGAGCACCTGTGGAACGATGACTTCTCGGCCGCCCGGAACGCAGCGTTGCCGCACGCCAGGGGCGACTGGGTGCTGATGCTCGACGCCGATGAGCGGTTGGCGCCGGGCGCCGGGCGCGTTCTGCTGGACGCCCTGAGGCGGCCCGCCTTCGTGCTCGGGCTGCTGCCGCTGCATGACGCCACGCGCCTGGATGCCTCGCCCGCAGAGATCCTCTCCGGAGCCGCCCGAACGGGAGAGAGGGTGCTCTTGCCGCGGCTGATGCGCCGGCTGCCGGACCTCGCCTGGACAGGCCGGCTGCACGAGAACGTGGGCGACTGGATAGTCCGCCACGGCCGCAAGGCTACGTTGATCGAGGCGGACATCCTTCATTTTGGAGCCATCCCAGAGGTTCGGAACGCGCGGGGCAAGGCCGAGCGCAACCGGAGGTTGCTGGAGCTCGAGTGTGCGACAGCTCCCGAGCGCGTCTACCCGTGGGCCTACCTCGCGGCGGAGCGGGAGCGCGCGGGCGATGGCGAGGGTGCCCGCAGCGCTGAGGAGACCGGCTGGCAGATGCTCCTCGCGGCAATCCAGCGTGGGGAGCACCCGGCGGCCGTCCCGCTGATCGGGCGCCGGGGAAACGCATTGCTGGCGCGCGGTGACTTCGACGGCGTCGTCGGGATGGTCGCCCAGGCGCGAACCTGGGGGGTAGACCACCCGAACCTCTGCTGGCTGTTGGGCAGCGCGTTGTTGGGCCTTGGCCGAGACCCCACCATCGAGCTTCGGCGGGCGCTGGCCTGGACGACCCCTTGCGCGGACGAGATCTTCCAGGGGGTGCGGGGTTGGCGCAGCCGAATGCTCCTCGCACAGGCGCTGCTGACCGTCGACCCTGCAGAGGCCCTGCAGCATGCCGACGCAGCGACCGCCGAAGCCCCGGGCCCCGGGGCCCGATTGCTGAGCGCGGACGCCCTCATCGCGCTCGGACGGCACGGTGAGGCCCTGGCTCGCATCGAGCCCCTCCTCGCGAGTGGGACATCCGATGCGTGGGCGGTGGCCGCGGTGGCTGCGGCCGGGGTCGGGGACCTCGAGTCCGCGACGCTGTTCGACGCCCGGGTGACGGGCCCGATCGCGAGCTGGCGTGCGGGGCCGCTCGCCGCTCTCCGAACGGAGTTGGCGTTTCGACGCGGCGTCGCGGTGCGTGGACCTGGCCCCTGGGGCGTGGTCGCCGCGCTGGTGCATGGCTTGCCGTTGGACAACCCCGCGCCTGTACCCGCCAGCGTGCTGCAGGCCGCTGCCCAGGTCCTCGCGCGGCAGGGGGACGCCACGGGCCTCGCCGGACTGCTTGGGCGTCGGGGACAGGCGCTCCTGCCGGACATGCTGCCCGTCGTACTGGCTGCCCTGGCCGAGGAGGGGCTGGACTGGACCGATGACGAAGACGACTTCATCTTCATCGGGGGGGCGGGCCGCTCGGGGACCACCTTGTTCCGCGCCATGCTGAGCGCCCACGCGAACCTCTGGTGTGGCCCGGAACGGAAGCTCATCCCGGTCTTCGCGGAGGTCAGCGCCGGATGGGCCCGGAGCCTCGGGCCGGAGCTGGCGGCGGCCGGTGTTGACAGCCGGGGGCTCGACCGGGCGGCCCGGGCGTGGATCGCGGAGTTCCTTCGGGCCGGCGCCCCCGATTCGCGACGACTGGCGGAGAAGACCCCGCACAACCTCATTCATGCCGGATGGCTCGGGCAGCTGTTCCCGGCGGCCCGGTTCATCCACGTGATCCGGGACGGGCGCGCCGTCGCCGAGTCCCTCGTGCGGCAGAGCTGGAGGGACCCGCAGACCGGAAAGCTGCTCCCGTACTGCCAGGACCTCAGCAGCGCCGCCCGGTACTGGGCGAGCGTGGTCACCGAGAGCCGCAGGCAGTGCGCGATGGTGCCGCGCCGGGGCCTTGAGGTGCGCTACGAGCAGCTGATCGCGGAGCCCCGGGAAACGATGCAGATGGTCCTCGCTTTCCTTGGCGAACCCTGGGATGAGCAGGTTCTGCACCACGAGTCTGCCGGCGTCGTCCTCTCCGCACGGGAGAGCAGCACGCAGGCGGTCGGCCGAGCGCGGTCGAGCGCGAACACCGAGGCGTGGCGGTCGCGGTTGAGCGAAAAGGAGGTGGCGACGATCGAGGATGTCGCTGGGCCGGTGCTGCGGGCATTCGGCTACTGAGACCGACGGGACCGGCGCGTCCGGGCAGAGGGTCGGCTACGGCGTGACCGGCCTCGCGCCGCGGAGGCGACATAGCTGCTCTCGTTGAAGCTCCATCCAGATGGCTCGGACCGCGGTATCGAACCCGGGAGCACCATTCTCGAACACCACCCCCGCCAACTCGCCGTTGCCGAGAGGGAGCCGCCGACAGTTGATCACCCGCCCGTTCGCCGACCGAACCCGGCCGGACTCGGTGACGTCGATATAGAGGGTCGTCCCCGCGGGGAGCTCGGTGTGGAGCCGAAGTCCGCAACCGCCGAGGGACAGGTCTGTGATGGCGCAGTCGAGGGGCTGCAGCTTCCCGTCGATGAGGAGACGGGCCAGGATGGGCGGCTGGGCTTGCTCAAGCACCTCGACCCTGTAGCTGTCCCGGCGGTTTCCGAGGCCGTCATCGACCGCCTCGGGGCGGGTTTTGGCCTGCTGCGCGTGGCGAAGGAACGCCGCCCGGAACGCCCGGCGACCTTTCGTCACCCACCGGTACGGCGAGGCGTCGAGGTCGACGCGAACCTCGTCCGGATCGTCGTCCCAGACCCAGGCCTGGGTATCGATGGGAAGGACCACCGGATGCGCTCCGGGCGCCGGAGAACGTGAGGGCAGCCAAATCAGTGCCCGTGTGGTCACCAGGAGCCACCCGTTCGTCGCCTCGTTGCTGGCGCTGACGCCGACCGCTGGTGTTGCCAGCTCCGGCTCGCGGGGGATTCCCGGCACGGATGCCCAGGCCCCAAGGGCACCGAAAAGCTCTTCGCGGGCGCATTCCGACGGGGTGCCGGCCAGCCACACCGGCCCCGGCGCGCTGGTGGCGAGCCAGATGAGGAGCGACCCGAAGCGGTCCGCCGCGGAGTCACACGCGATCGTGAGTCGCGTGTTCGAGGACTGGATCTGGATGCGGCCGCCGAAGACGCCGACCAGAGAGACCCCCGTCACTGCGTCTGCGGACACCTCGGTCACGGTTGGCACGCCGACGAGCGCATCCAGCACGCCCGTGGCGACGAAGGCCAGACGGTCGTCGAGCAGCACGAGCCCACCGCCATGGGTGATGGGCCCGCTGCACCGCGGCGGGCCAGACTTCGCCGGTCGCGTCGTCGTCGACCCCGGAGCACTCGGGGATGCACCGGAGCGCGGCATACAATTCCGGCAGTCCGTCGCCGACGAAGCGAGTGCACTGCGTGACGGTCCGAACCGTGATTCCCGGTCGCCCGTCCGTGCTGACCGCGTCCACGATCTGCTGAGCATCGTACTCGACGGCGATGTTCGGCCAGAGCAGGCGGTCCATGCCGGTTGGCCGGAACCGGATGCGCCGTGTAGTCACCGTGACCTCACCGGCTGCGGTGAGGAACTCGCTCAGCTCGACGAGCGTGTTGGCGTGGAGCAGGACGCGCTCGTCCGGCTCATAGTGGGGGGTACCGCTGCCGCGCACACCTCGCACACCTCGCGCACCGAGGGCGAGGATTGCTGCCAAGCGCTCATGGACGATCCGCGCGCCCAGGCCAACCAGGCGGGGTACCTCAGTGTCAGTGTCAGTGTCAGTCTGGATCTGGAGCGCGGCCTCCGTACCTGAGAGCACCGCGCTGCGAATGCGGTCGATGGGGATCGACCAGGGACTCACCCCGATCCGGAGGCTGAACGGCGTCGGCTCAAAGGACACCCGCGATGTCGTCAGGATCAACCTTCCGGCGAGTCGCATCGGACCCATCAGGACCGCGCAGTTGCCAACGGCGAGCAGCTTGTCGTCCTGAGGGGGGCTCAGAATGTTCATGATTCTCGATTGAACGCGTACATGCTAACGTATTCGGCGGCCCCAGGGGTCCGGCGGACCTCGGGGAGGCTTGACTCCAGTCGTGCGGAAGCGCAGAATCTGACGCGTTTTCCGTGCGTGCCCATGCTGATCCAATTCCTCATTTTTTTTCTCACCACGGCCCACGCCGCCCCCTCGACGCCGCTCGCCGACCAACCCTTCGTGGCGCGGCCTTTCGGTTTCTTGATCCCTTCTTTCTCGCCCGTGCCCTCGCTGGCGTCGTCCGGGGAGGACGGGTTCGACCTGGAGGCGCACCTTGGAGCGGAGGCCCGGCTGGACCTGGGGACCGGGGGGCAGATGGGTGCCCTGGTGGAGCTCGATCTCACCCCGTCGCCGGGCCTCAAGGACGCCTACGCCCTTTATCGACCGACGTCGTTTCTCCGCGTGGATCTCGGACAGTTCAAAATCCCCTACGGCCTCGGGTTCCAGGCCTCGGACACGCGCCGACTCCTTCCCATGGCCCCGGTCGCGACCGAGGGGCTGGTCGGTCGCGACGAGGGGATCATGGTGACGGGATCGCTCCCCATCCATGGGGTGAGCGTCGGCAGCCTGCAGTTGGCTGCGTTCAACGGCGAGGGCCCCAACATCTACCAGGATCCCGACCATCGCTACTTGTTTGTCGTTCGCGGGCTGATCACGCCTTTCGGCGCCCGGGTGAAGCCGTTCGAAGGTTCAGATGGCACGTTGTATCTTGGTCTTGGTGGTGGGCTGCTCGACAACACCGTAGAGGCCGGGGGGGCTGCACACGTCCGTCAGTACGGAGCGGATGTGCAGTTCGCCTGGAACGTCCTCTCCGTCCAGGGCGAACTGCTCCTTGGGAGTCGTGCCCTGGAAGACGGAGCGCCGGAGCGATCCATCGGCGGATACGGCACGCTCTCCGTTTTCCTGCCATTCCCCTGGGTCAAGGATCATGTCCAGCTGATCGGTCGCTTCGGGCAGTCCGATCCGCAGGTCCAGAGCAGCGAGGGAGGCGACGCGACGCGCGAGTTCACCGGCGGGCTGGATCTCTACTGGTTCGCAGCGCCCGGTCCGTTCAGTGATGTGAAGCTCCAGCTCGCATTTTCCCATGTCGATGATCTGGACGATGTCACCACATCGAGCGACCAACTCGTGGTCGCGGCGACCGTGCGGTTCTGAGCGGCGACCCTGCAACGATCGATCAGCGAGTTGCCTGACGGCCCTTCTTCCAGGCCACCTCCGCCGCGTCGAGCGAGCGCGCGGCGAGCTGGGCGGTAAAACCCAGGGCGGTCAGCGCCACAAAACCATCAAAAGTGCGTGACTCGCGAGCCGCCCAGGCCTCGTGCGCCGCGATGCTTGCCGCCCGCGTCGCGAGCGCCTGAAAGTGCTGGCCGGTGGGGGCGCGGTCCGGCGCGGGTCCGAAGCCGATGCTCGCAGCGGTGGCAGGCCCGAGCTTCCACGCGTCGGCCAGAAGCATTCCAACGCTCGGGTAGACGAGGTCCGCCACCGCGCCGACGAACTCGGGGCTGGCGGACTCCTCCGGGTTCCGCGAGGGGCCGCACTTGTACACGACGAGCTTGCCCAGACCGTGCAGGAGCGTGGGGAGGAATGCCTCGCCCTTCGGGTCGAAGATGACGCTGACATCGGCGGCAACGATGGACACCTCGCGCAGGTGGTCCGCGCGGGCCTGGTGGCTCCGCGCCTGAAACACCTTGGCGTTCATGCTGGCCGACATCGCGATCTGCCAGAGCCGGCGGTGTCCGAGCCGAAGCACCGCCTCACGGACGTTGGCGGGGGGCGTCGCCCCGAACGCCGGGCTGCTTGCTTCATCCCACACACGCTTGAGCATCCCGGGCTCGCGGATGACGACCTCGACCACCTGCGTCTGATCGATGTCGCCGGCGCGCAACAGCCAGTCCAGCCGGCGCGCGCCCGTGGGGAAGAGCGGAAAGTCGAGATGCGGCGTGCTGCAGGCGCGCACGAGCCGATCGATGAACAACCAGTCGTTACGGGTCGCCGCGGCGTCCCGCAAACCGTGCAGGCGGTTGGTCAATCGCGTGCGGACCTCTGGCACCTCGCGATCCATGGCGGCCTCGGCGCCGTCCCAGGGGGCGGGGCTCTCGACGAACCTGGCGCGCGCGCTCTTCGGCGGCTCCGAAACCTCGACCGTGGGGGTCCTCGGCACCAAAGGTTGAGGCATCGCCGGGCCGGGCTTCTTCCAGTTGGAGAGGCGCTGCCACCAGGACTTTCGCGGCCGCGCCGTGGGAGGGGGGGCTGCTTGCTTGCGGGGTCGCGCCTCCGTGACCTCCTCCTTCTGGCTCGACGTGTACGCGGGCACCATCGTCAGACCGGCCGGGTCGGGCTCGGGCTCCATCGGGTTCCCGGTCAGCCGCGGCATGCTGAACTCGGGCAACGGAAGTGCCGGTCGCCGGTCCGTGCCCTCCATCCGCGATTCGTGCATCTGCCGTGCACCGAGACTGCCTGACAGCGTGCGCGTCCGCTCGACGACGATCTCGTCCGCAAAGAGCTCGCGCATGAAGGTGGACAGGGACTGTTGAAGGACTTCCGTCGACAGCGGATGCAGGAAGTCGAGGAGGGCGAGTTGCAAGTCCCGCGCGGTCTGGTACCGATCGTCGGGATTCAACTCCAGCGAGCGCATCGCGATCTCATCGAGGCGGGGAGGGATCGTCGGGTTCGTGATGCTCGGCCGCTTGACGTCGGCCCGGCGCACGCGGTCGATGGTCTCGATCTCGGACGCGGCCTTGAACAGGCGACGACCAGTCAGCATCTCGTGCAGCAGCACGCCCAGCGCGAAGACGTCCGAGCGGCGATCGAGGTGGACCCCGCACGCCTGTTCGGGCGACATGTACGCGACCTTGCCCGTGATCGCCCCGATGTCCGTCTTCTCTGCGCAGGACACCGCCCGAACGATGCCGAAGTCGCCGATCTTGACCTCGCCCATGTACGAGACGAGGATGTTGGACGGGTTGACGTCGCGATGGACGATGTTGAGCGGCTCGCCGGTGATCGAGACCCGCTTGTGGGCGTAGTCCAGCCCCTTGGCGGCCTCCATGGCGATGTAGACCGCGAGCTCGATGGGGAGGGCCATGCGCCTGCGGGCGAGGTTGTTGAGCAGGAACTTGACGTCCTTGCCCTCGACGCACTCCATGGCGATGAAATAGCTGGCTCCCACCTTGCCGAAGTCGTACATCCGGACGATGTTTGCGGCCTGAAGTACGGCGAACACCTTCGCCTCGTCCATGAACATGCGGACAAAGCGGTCATCGTCCGTGGGCGGCGCCACCATGCGCTTGATGGCGACCAGGTTCTCGAACCCGCCCGCTTCGAAGCTGATGGCGCGGAAGATCTCTCCCATGCCACCCACCGCGATGCGATCGAACAGGTAGTACTTCCCGAAGACCTCGATGCCGACTGGAGTTGGCGTGCGCTCGTCGGTGGTCATCACGGCCTGACCCACGCTCAAGCCGAGCCCTCGGCCGAAGCGACCGCAGAGGGCCTGATCGGCGGCTTCGGGTCCCTGTCTGGCTCAACCGGGGCTTCCAATGGAGTCTCCAAGGTCAAATCGGCATGTTCCAGAGGGCCTGGTAGGCGTCGACCAGCTTGTCGCGCACGCTCGTCATCGCGCGCAGGGCGATGTTCGCCTCCTCAAGCGCGATCATCGTGCCATGCAGATCGACGCTGCGCCCGCTTGCCAGCCCCTCCAGCTGCGCGTCTGCGCCAGTCTGCGCCGCATCGACGGACTTCACGGCCGACTCGAGTAGCTCCCCAAAGTTGCTGGCGCTGGCGACGCCTGCCCCGGTGAGCTGCCCGATGTCCGCGGCGTTGGAGACGCCCTGAACGCGCTGGATCATCGCCCGATCTCGAGCGCGCGCAGCGCCATGTCGCGGGTCGCTTCGACGACCGAGCTGTCCGCCTCATACGCCCGGTTCGTCATCATGAGATCGACCATCTCCTGCATCACGTCGACGTCGGGGTAGGAGACGTAGCCGTTGGCGTCCGCGTCCGGGTGGGAGGGGTCGTACACGCGGACGGGCGGCCGCCCGTCGGAGCGGATGCCCGTCACCTCGACGCGGGAGGTCGCCCGATCGAGCTCGTCTCCGAAGGGATCGAGCTGCTTCGCCTCGAACGTGGGCACCTGCCGCTTGAACGGCCCCCCCTCCGCCGTGCGGGTCGTCCGCGCGTTCGCCATGTTCGTCGCGATGGTCTGCAGCCGCAGGCGCTCGGCCGAGAGCCCGGACGCGGCGACATTGAAGGTATCGATGATGTCGGACATCAGGACTTCCCGTTGCTGGCTGCGAAGCGCAAGAGCGCCAGATGCCGGCTCATTCCGGTGCTGAGCGCGTTGTACATCAGGGAGTTCTCGGTGAGCTTGACGGCCTCAGCTTCCGGCGACACAGAGTTCCCGTCGAGGGCCCAAGCCACCGGGTCGACCTCGCGGATCTCCTCCTCCGGGGCCGCGGATTCGCCGTTCTCGGCGGCATCGACGGCGCGGCCGAGCAGGTCGGCGAACGGAACCTCACGCGCGTGGTAGCCGGGCGTGTCCGCATTCGCGAGGTTGGCCGCGGACAGGATGTGTTGCACCTGACGGAGATCCAGCGCCCGCTGGACGCCCGCGCCCACCGCGTCGAAGAGCCGAACTGGTGTGGTTGTCATCGCCGAGCACTCCGCAAGTGCTATCGGTTGTTTTGCTCAGGACTTGAGCGGTTCTCGCCCCGACTCCGCGCGACCCGCTCGGAGAATGCGCTTTGTGCCTCATCTTCGCCCTGGATGCGGCCCCAAAGGTCGCCTGGGGCCAGGGGCTTTCCAGCCGTCCAGTTTGCGAATCCCATCGCGTCCGGGTCGATGAGCTGGGTGCCCGCGCGAGCGGCGGCCACCCGGGCCTCATCCACGCGGCCTGCCGCGAGCAGGCAGCGCGCCTGGTCCTCGTCCATCTCGGCCCTCGAGAGCCCAGCGGGGAATGGGTCGGGCGGAGCGCCGAACACGAGGAGCGCGGCATCGCATCGGCCGTCGCGGGCGTCGATCATCGCACGTCGCACTGCCGCTTCGGCGGCCTCGGCCGGCGGGCTGCCGACCGTGTTGTACAATGCGACGGCGCCGTCGTCGTCACCCGCCTCCTCCTGAATGGCGGCCCGCTCGAGCGTCAACCCGGCCGTGATGACGGGATCCGGGGGCCGACTCGCCAACACGTCGAGTGACTGGATGGCCTCGGGCGTGCGCCCGGACAGGCGATAAAGCCGGGCGATCGTCAGGATCGACGCCCGATCGTCGAGGGCGTGCTCGCCTTCGATCTCCGACGCGGTGCGCATCAGGTCGAGCGCGGGCTCGTACATGCTGAGGCGCCCGGCGGCGGCCGCCAGCTCGTAGAGCGGCGTGGGGTCGACCATGTGGGCTGCGAGCCCAGGCCGCCAAAGGCCGTCGTGGACCGACAGGGCGTCCAGATCCTTCCCTTCCGCCAGCAGCGTTTGGACGCGCGACTGCCACGCCCGCATCAACCGCAGACCGGGATCCCCGGTCATGAAGCGGCGGTCGCGGTCCGCGAGCGTGGTCCAGGCATAGATGGCCAGCCTGGGGTCTCCGAGGACTTCGCTGACTTGACCGAGCAGGTACAGGGACTCGTTCGCGTCGTCGCCCTCACCCCGTCCGACCCGCTCAAGCATGGGGACCATCGGGGCCCACGCGTCCGGAGGCTGCTTGAGCATGTTGAGGAGCGAGGATCGCGAACGCAGGAGCGGGACCCAGTGCTGCGCTTCGGGACTCGTCGTCAACTCCTGAAGTGCCGCGTCCGCGCCGGGCAGATCGCCGAGGAGAATCCGCGCGTCCATCAGGAGGCGCAACGACATCGCCGCGACCTGACCGTCCGAATCGTGGATCGAGCGCGCGAGGACGGCCTCCGCCTCCGCGGGGCAGCCGCCCCGGAGGAGGAGCTCCCCGGCGACGAGCGCCGCGGCCCCGGAGCTCGCGGTCGACGCGAGCGCGCGACCGGCAGCTACGGGGTCCTCTGATGGGGTCATCCACTTCGCGATCCCCTCGATCCGCAGCAGGAGCGCCTCGTCCGCTCCCAGAGCGCGGGCCTCGGACGCCGAGCTGGCGGCACCCGCCCAGTCCTGGACCGCGAGCTGTGCGCCGGCCCGTTGCAGGACGGCCGTGGCCGGCGGGGCACCCAGGCGACCGGCGGCGGTGAAGTAGTACTCGGCCTCCCGCGCTTGCCCCAGATCGCGGTGCAGCGCCCCGAGTTGGTAGTACTGTTTCGCGTCGGTGGGGTCGAGCGTGCGCCTGAGCCGGTCCACCTTGCCCCAGGTCGCGTCCGTGGGCTCCGCCTCGGACCAGCGTGGCAGCTCCGGCGTGACAATGGAGGGGAGGAGATCGCTCAACATGTCGCGCCCGTGGAGCGGCTCTAGCGGGGTCAGGGGCGTAGCGTCGCACATGGCCGACTCGGGCGTTGGAGCTGCCCTTCCCCTCCGGCGAGGAGCGGGGGGAGGAGGCGGATGGATCGGCGTGATGGCCGCCGTCAGCGTGGTGCCGGTCGGGTTGAACGCCACGGTCGTCGTCGGGTCGCGCATCGCCAGGCTCAACAACCAGACGCCACCCATGTCGAGCAGGCGCCAGGAGCGGACACCGTCGATCGTCCCCGTGCCGATCTGGGGGCGAAGGTCCTCGCTGTTCCCGTGAAACACGATGTCCACCCGACCGGGGACCATCACGGGCAGCACGTCGGTCACGGCACCGGGAGAGGGCGCGAGCGTGAGCGGCGCGGCCAGAGCCAACCCCGCGAGCAGGAGGATCAAAGGGCCACCACCGCCCCGAGCCCGACCCGGACCGCGCTCAGATCCAACCCGCAGACGGGCTCGGTGCCACAAACATCCCCGTGCCGACGCAGCATCGCCCGGTACCCGAGCGAGACCTCGACGGCGAAGGCCGTATCCGTCGCCTGAAGCTCCCCGAGGTGTACCCGCGCGCTGCCCTCGACGAGCGCCCCCCATTTCCAGCCGCGGCTCGTCTGCGGGTCGCCCTCGCCGACCTGCTCCGAGAATCCGACGGTCGCCGGCCCCACCCCCAGCCCGAGGTCAACCCGCGAGAGCGTCTTGCGCACTCCGATTGTGGCTGAGATGGGGGTGTAGCGCATCCAGCTCGTGGCCGCGGTGAGCTGCCCGTCCGCTTCCAACTGGTGTCCCGCCGTGCGCCGGTAGCCGACCACCCCCGTCAGACGCAGCCCATACGGCAGGTCGCCCGACGCGACCAGCTCGCCTGACAAGGAGCGGTCGCCGTACATCAACCCCAGCGTCGGATCATTCGCGCTCTCCCCGGCGAGCCGTAGGCCCAGCGCGAACCCCGTGAAACCGATCACTGGGGCCGCCCCGCCGAGCCGGCGTAGGCACCGACGGCCCGGCGCCCCAAACCAACGGCCCGCAGCTTCCCGGACAGCTGGTCCCGCCGGGCCTGGAGCGCGCTGATCACGCGATCGACCCGCTGCGCCAGTTGCGCCCTGCCGGCCTCATCCAGCGAAGCGGCCAACGAATCCGCCGCCTGAGAGAGCTGGGCGTATTGCACCCCGGGAATCGGCCGATCCGTCTCGATCTTCCACACAAGGGTGTCCAGCTGGAGGAGGAGTCTCCCCAGATCCGGGGCGCTCCCGTTCACTTCGGCGGTTCCCCGGGGCTCGAGAAGCGCGAGAGCTCGACGGCCTTGCGCCAGGTCTCCTCGACCACCCCGGTGACGCGCTGGATCTCGGACATCAGCTCAGGATCGCGCGTGCGGACCACGGTCGTGAGCTGGTGGATGCACCAGGCATACGTCTGGTGCAAGGACTGGGCGACGTTCGGCGCCGCAGTCGGATCCAGAGCGAGGCGCAGCTCGATGAAGATGGCTCGGGCGACATGGACGTGGGCGATCAGCCCCTCGTGATCGTCCGCCGCGAGGCACTCCGCGGCCATAGCCTCCCGGCGAACAGCCTCCGCGACGAGCAACACCAGAATGTCCTCGTTGGTGGCATGCTCAAGCTGTGTGCGGCGGTAGCTGGCGATTGCGCTCATGGGGTCAACCTGATGTGCTGGAGGAACTGGAGGAAGAGGACGGCAGGAGGGCGGCGATGGCCGACTTGGCGGAGTTGAAGCCCGCGAGCGCGAGTTCCATCGCCGTGAATTCCTGCTTGAGCCGAGCCTCATACGACGTCAGCTGGTCCTCATAGGTCGAGATCCGTGTGTCGTAGGCCGTCAAGTCCTTCGCCAACGAGTCCGAGCGCGCCGTGATCGTCCCGTCGGTGCCCGTGAACGTGCCCAGCAGCGTTGTCAGCGAGGCCGCGATGCCATTGCTCGAGTCGGTGAACAGCTTGGTGACGTCATTGAAGCCCGAGTCCAGCGCCGACGTGAACTTGTCGGAGTCGAGCGCGATGTCGCCGTTCTGCTTGGTGGAGATGCCGAGGTTGGCGAGCGAGTTGAAGTCGCCGACCGCCGTGTATGCCGCGCTGATCGTGGACTGGAGTTGCCGGACGACGTCGGTCGGCTGGAGCTCGCCCACAAAACTGCCCTGAATGCCCTGTTTGGGGTTCCACGCTTCCTGACCGCGGATGTAGGACATGACGGAGTTGTAGGCCGTCACGACCGCCTCCATCTTCGTCACCATCGATGCCGTGTCCTTGCTCACCGTGACCGTCGCGGCGGAGCTGGTCACGTCCGTGGCGGTGAGCGTGACTCCCTGGATCACACCCGTCACATCGTTGCTGCTCGACGTGACGCTGACCCCGTTGACCTCAAGTTTCGCGTCCTGAGCGGCCGTGACCTCGGTGAAGCTCGGGACGGTCCCGGTGCTGCTGTCGAGCCCCGATGTGTCGATGCTCACGGTGTTCTCGGAGCCGCTCGAATTGGCCGTCACAACGAGCCTGTACGGGGTACTGGCATCCCCGGTGTTCATGACGTAGGCGGTGACGCCGTCGACCTGGTCGTTGATCGCGCTGACGAGGTCGTCCAGACTGGACGAACTCGAGTCGATCGTCACGTTGGTCGTCACCCCGGCGACCGTGAAGCTGTAGGTTCCGGTGGCCATCGTGCCGGAGTCGGACTCACTGGCGACACCGTCCGAGACCTCCATTGCGGTCGAGGCGAGCTGGCTGACGGTGACCGACATCGCTCCGACGATGGCGTCGCCGGCGACAGTGATGCCGACGGCGCTGCTGTTCGATGCTCCGGTGACCGACCGGAACTCCTTCGAGGTGTCCATGTCCTCGATCGCCGACTTCAGCGTGTCGAGCCGGGAGGCGAGCGTGTCGTACGCGTCCTTCCGGCTGGAGACCGTGGCCTTCTGGGCCTTGATGGTGTTGAGCGTCACCGAGTTGGCGGCGACCAGTGACGAGATCAGCGCACCGGTATCGATGCCCGATACGATTCCGCCGGTGAATGTAGACATCTGGCCTCCATTGATTCCGACGCTTTCGCAGGGGACAAGGCGAGCGCCCCGGGAGCAACCCGGGACGTTCCCTAGTCAGTCGCTGGCTACTGGAGCAGCGAGAGCGCGCCCTGGTTGATGCCCTTCGCCTGCGCGAGGACGGCGACGCCGGCTTGCTGCAGGACCTGGTTCTGGGTGAGGGTCGCCGTTTCCTGACCGAAGTCGGCATCGCGGATGCGGCTCTCGGCGGCCGAGGTCGCGGTCGAGAACGTCTCGAGGTTGTTCAGGGCATTCCCGAGGCGGTTCTCCACCGCGCCGAACCCGGATCGGTAGCCCGTGACGGTGTCGATCGCGGAGTCGATTTTCGCGAGCGACGCGCTGGCCCCCGCCGCGGTGGACATGTCGATCGACGTCGTGTCCACGGTCAGGGTCGTGGCGGTGAGGTCGCCGGTAGTGATCGCGATTTGATCGTTTGTGGTCGCATGGATGCCGACCTGAACGTTCAGCGCGGTGACCGTGCCGTTCGCGAGCTTCGTGCCATTGTACTCGGTGACGGCGGCGATGCGATCGACTTCCTTCGACAGCGCCTTGAATTCGGTCGAGACGTAGGAACGATCGTTGGTGCTCAGGGTGTCCGACGCGCCCTGGACCGCGAGTTCCCTCATGCGGGTCAGGATCGAGCCGACCTCCGAGGCCGCGCCTTCCGCGACGGAGATGATGCTGATGCCGTCGTTGACGTTCCGGGCCGCGACGACCGCGGAGGTCGACGATGCGTGCAGGCGCTCGGCGGCGCCGAGGCCGGCGGCGTCATCGGCGGCGCGCGAGATGCGCTTGCCGGAGCTGAGCCGCTCGAACGAGCGCTGGAGGGCGCGCGAGGTCTTGTTCAGGTTGGTGAGCGCCGATTGCGCGGTCGTGTTCGTACGTACGGTGAGAGCCATGGGGTACCTCTATGGGTGGGGACTGCTGAAGTGCTCTCGGGAATCGAGAACACTTCCTTGTTCGGTCAACCCACCAAAATCTTCACTGAAACTTTCAGGAAAGATAGTCGAGCAGGGTCCGGGTGGTCGCGGAGCCCGCGACCTTCAGGGTGGCATCGTAGGCGTTCCGCACTTCCGCCAGCTTCGTGTAGGCGGTGGCGGGGTCGGCGTTGATCAGCTGGGAAAGGCGGCTGTCGAACAGTGTGCTGAGTGACTCGGCGTTGTCCAGCGCGTCCGAGGCTGCGCGCGTCTCCGCGCCGACTCCGGCGCGCGCGTCCGACAGCATCGTTGTCGATGTGTCCAGATCGGTGAGCGTCGCCTGGGTCGCCGACGCGTCGTTTGCCTCAAGTGCGGTCGCCAGCGCCTCAAGCGTGCCGAAGATGTCAGCAGCACCGTTGAACACCGACGATCCATCCAGGCCGGTCTTGACCCAGCGAGACTCGGCGACCTGGGTGCTCGGCTCGGACGTGCTGCCCGAGTACGTGCCCGCCGTGTCGAAGGGAACCGTGGTGAACGCGGTGCCAGCGAAGAGGTAGCGGTCGTTGAACGTCGCATTCGCCGCGGTGGCCATCGACTCCTGCAGGCCCCGCACCTCTTTCGCGGCGGCCGCCCGGTCCTCCAGGGACTTCGGATCGCTCGCCATGTCCACGGCGATCTCCCGGGCGCGTACGATGATGTCGTTCGCTTGCCCGAGCGCTGTGTCCATCGCGTTGAGCTCGCCGGTTGCGGAGTCGGCGTTCGACTTCCAGGAGTCCTGCTCCGCCATCGCCGCATTGAGCTGGTGCACCTCGAACAGGTCGGAGGGCGCGTCCGACGGCCGGTTGATGCGCCGCCCAGTCGACGCTTGCTCCTCTGCCGTGCCGAGCCGGACGGAGTTCGCGGCCTGAAGCCTCGCCGTGAGGTCGTAGATGCTGGAACGGGGAAGGCGGATCATCCGATTGCCAGGAGGGACTGGAGCATCTGGTCTCCCGCGGAGATAATACGCGCCGCAGCGCGGTAGGCGGTCTGGAACTCGATCAACTTGATCGCCTCTTCGTCAGTATCGACCTTGGAGATGGCGTCACGCTGGGTCTGGAGGTCGGAGAGTTGCGCGGCGGACGACGTCGAGTCCGACGTGGCCGCCGCGACTTCGGAGCCGACGCTGGTCGTCAGTGAGCTGAGCGCAGTCGCGCCGGTCGTGCCGCTGCCGAAGGTCGCGGAGCTCTTCAGGGACATCAGCGCCGTGAGGTTGTCCCCATCGCCTGGATCTGCCGTGGCCGCACCGGCGACCGCGAGCAGGTTCGGGTCCGCCTGCAGGCTCGGGTCGATGGTCAGCGTGGTCCCGGGCGAGCTAGGGTCGACGGAGAACACGTCCCCGCCAGGGTTGCCGCTGGTGTCGAAGCCCAGGGCGTGCTGCGCGTTCACGATGCTCGCGAGGTTGGTCGCGAAGTCGTCGAGCTGGCTGAGCCAGCCGTCCATGGTGGAGCGCGACGACATGAGCCCCCCGAGCTCGCCGCCGAGGGAGTCCGTCACGCGCATCTTGCCGCTGTCCGACGAGACGTAGACCTGAGCCAGGCCGGAAGAGTCGTCGGCGACCGATAGCGTTCGGGACTCCTTTCCCATGACGACGGCGAAGCCGCCGATGAACACGTTCGCCTGCCCGTTTGCGTCCAGCTCAACGGTCGCACCGGCACTCTCGCCGAGCCCCCGGATCAGCTCGTCCCGCCGGTCGAGCAGGTCACCGGGTCCCGTGTTCGCGCCCTGTTTGCCGATCGACGCGTTCAGCGACGCGATCGCGGACAGGTCGCTGTTGATCTGGTCGATGCTGTCGCCGACGGTCCCGTCGATCTGATCGATGCCGTCGGCCAGGCCCTTCCCGGTGCGGGAGACGGTCTGGGCCAGCGTGCTCGCGTTCTCCACGACCTGGCGGCGGCTCCCGGAGTCCGAGGGGTTGGCGGTGAGCTCGGACATCGAGGAGTAGAAGGAGGAGTAGGCCTCGGAGAGGCCCGTGCCCGATGTCTCGTTGAAGTACGCCTGCGCGGTACTCAGGGTCGTCTCGATGGTACTCGCTTGCGCGTCGGCACCGGTCGCGGCCACCACACGGACTCCGAGCAGGCGATCGGAGGCGCGGTTGATGCCGCGGACGTTGACCCCGGTGCCAAGCCAGAGGCCACGTCGACGGACGGGGTCCGCGGTCTGCTGCAGCACCCGACGCCGGGAGTAGCCGGGGGTCGCGGCGTTCGCGACGTTCTGACTGACGACGTTGACCCCGGCGGACGCAGCGCCGAGCGCGCGGCGGCCGATCGCGAGCGAGTCGAGCACCCCCATCTCAGACCGTGCTCGGTTGGCCGCGGCGACCGTAGGTCCGCGGGCCGGAGTCGGGGAGGACGCGGTCGATCACTGCCATGACGTTCACGGCGCACGCCCGGGTCCGCAGGTCGAGGGCACGAATGAGGCGTGCCACGCGGGCCGCCTGCTCGCGTTCTCGCGCGGTCATCGCGGCGAACGGGACGCGGCTGACCTCCATCTGCACCTCCTGTCGCTGGCGCGTGGCCGTCATCATTGCGGGGGCGTCAATGTTCCGGGCCGCCTCGAACTGCGCCTCCGCGGTGGCCAACCAGCGGTCGAACACCGTCGGGTTCATCTCAGAGCTCGTTCAGCAAGCGGACGATGGCACGCTCGATCTCAGCGGTCCGGTCGCTCCGGCGGGTGGCGAGATCCTGCTTGATCCGGAGCACCACATCCGGCCGGATGACGCCCTCCGACGCGACCGATGAGCGAAGGCGGTTCACCACGGTCGCGGTCTCCGACAACGAGGAGCTCGCCCCTTGATCGGCGACCTGTGGAAGTGGCGCGGACGCCGATCCGGAGCTGAGAGAACCGGCAACCACCGAACTGACGGGGGGCACACTGGACAGATCGGTTCCGATCTTGGCAACGGGCGCAACGGGTCGCATATGATCCACTAACGGGCGAGACCGGAAAAAGTTCAGCGGTTTTTTTCAAGGAACGCCGTCGGATCGACGGGTTCGCCGTCCTGCCGGACCTCGAAATGCAGGTGCGGCCCCGTGGATCTGCCGGTACTTCCAACCGTTCCGACGACTTCTCCCTCCGCGACCTGATCCCCCGCACGGACGTTCAGTGAGGCACAGTGCGCGTACCGGGTCTCAAGCCCGTCGCCGTGATTCAGGATGACCACGTTTCCGTAGCCGCCACGCTCACCGGCGAACGACACGACCCCGCTCCGCTCCGCGTGGATCGGCGTGCCCGCTGGCAAGCCAATGTCCAGCCCGTCGTGCCGACGCGTCGTGCCGTCGATGGGATCGATTCGGAGCCCGAACCCGCTGGTGACCCGGCTGGGCGGGGCGCTGGCGCGATCGTGAGCCGGCAGGGGATGTCGGATCTCCAAGGGTGCGATCGGCAGCGGTGCAGGCTCCCCGTGGCGGGCGAGCGCGGTCTCAAGCTCCCGGCGCAGCCCAATCCCCTGCCCCTCGGCGGCCCGCTTGCCGATCTCCTGATCCAGAAGGTCGGCGAACATGCCCGCGGCCCCGGAGTTCAGCGGCCCGTCCGGGACCGCCTCTCGCATCTGTTTGCACAGGAACCCGATCAGGTAGGCCTCGAAGGCCTCGGCCGCGCGCGGTCCCTTTTCGAGCTGGGGCGCAGGGACGGTCGCGTCGATGCCCTGGACCTTCATCAGATGGACTCGATCTCGGCGACGAGCCCACCGGCACTGTGCATCGCCTGAAGGATGACGATCATGTCGCGCGGCGTCACGCCCATGCGGTTCAGCGCGGCGACGACGTCCCCGACCGTCACGCCCTCGATCATCTCGATGCGACCCTTCGCCTCGTCGACGTGGACCATGGGTTGGCTCGTGACGACGGTTTGCCCGTTCGAAAAGGGACCCGGCTGGCTCACCTCGGTCTGCGGGGCCACGTCGATCGTCAACCCACCGTGGGCGACGGCGACCGGGCTGACCGTGATGTCCGCACCCATCACCACCGTACCGGTGCGTTCGCTGATGACCACACGGGCGACGCGGTCGAGGTCCACGGTCACCGCATCGACCACCGCGATGAGCTCCGCCTGGCGCCCGAGGAAGGTGTCGGGGACACGCACGCGGATGGTCCCGCCGTCGATGGCGGACGCGAAGTCGCCGTCGAGAGCGTGGTTCACTGCGAGGGCGATCCGGCTCGAGTTCGTGAAGTCGGGATCATCGAGCACCCAGTCGAACGAGACCGCCTGCTGGATGTTCAGCGCGTTCGGGACCTCGACCTCGACGAGCCCACCCCGGGGGACGATCCCGACCGTGGGGTGGTTCTTGACCGTGCTCGACCCTCCCGCCGTCACCGAGTACCCGCCGACGAGGATGGAGCCCTGCGCCTCGGCGATCGCCATGCCGTTCGCGGAATAGAGCGGGGTCAGCAGCAGCACGCCCCCCTCGAGTGAGCGCGCGTCGCCCGCACTCGAGACTGAGACGTCGAGGGGGCTGCCGGGCCGCGTGCCGGCGGGGAGCCTCGCGGTCACCATCACCATGGCCACGTTCCGGGACTTGATCTCGGAGTCGGACATCGTCATGCCGAGCCCCTGAAGCCGATTGCCAAGAGCGCGGACCGCCGCCAGGTTCTGCGCCGAGTCGCCCGTGCGGTTCAGGCCCACGACCAGCCCGTACCCGACCAGCGGGTTGTCACGGACTCCATACAGTGCGGTCACATCTTTGACCCGCGCCGCGAAGGCCACGCTGATGGCGAGCATCCACATCGGCTCTGGAATCGGTCGGAGCCGGCGGAAGTTGAGCCCTTTCTTCTACTTTCCCCCGTTGGCCTCTGGGAGCACCTTGTTGGCGACCTCGGCGGCCGGGCCTGGCTCGGCAACTCGGACCTTGATGTTCACGGCGCGCGCTTCGGGGTTCTCCCCGTCCGCCAGCGTCGCGCTGGTCACAAGCCGCGCGGCGGGTATTCCATGGTGTTCGAGATAGCGCACGGTGACCAGCGCGCGCTCGGAGGCCAGCGCCCAGTTGTCGGCGAACAAGCCCCCAGGAGCGATGGGGACCCCGTCGGCATGGCCGATCACCTCTACCAACGCGGCGAACGGCGCGAGCTTCTCGGCGATCTCGCTGAGCACTCCGTACGCGCTGGGCCTGAGCTCAGCCCTTCCCACCACGAAGAGGAAGCTTTGCGGCAGCACCAACACGAGGTCCTGGTCGACCAGCCCGATCTGCACGACGTTGTCCGACATCGAGCCCTCGAGGTTGCGCTTCAGCGTGGCGATCGTGGGTTCGGCCGCCTCCTCCATGAGGTGGTTCGGCACGATGTTCGGCACGTCGGGTGGAGGGGGCGCCACGTCGAGCACGTCGAGCAGCGCCATCGGCATACCGCCGTCGAACGCCGCGTTCATCGCGTTGATGATGGCGCTCAGCTTCTTCTGGTCGGTCTGCGCGCTCGCATAGAGCACGGTGAAGAACGCGAACAGCAACGTGATGAAGTCCGCGTAGCTCACGAGCCAGCGCTCGTGGTTCTCGTGTTCCTCGTGCTTGACCTTGCGCGCCATCGGCTAGGCTGCCTGCTCGTTCTCCGCCGAGGGGCTCGGCTTCGGGCCCGCATGGCGTCCGAACGGCGCAAGCATCTCCGTCATCTGGCGTGCATTGGCGCCCGCGACGATGCCGGTCACACCGACGAGCAGCATCTCGCGGTCCTCGGTGTCGCCCCCCACGATCTTCTTGAGTCGGGTCCCGAGCGGAAGGAAGACGAGGTTCGCCGCACCCACGCCGTAGATCGTGGCGACGAATGCAACAGCGATGCCGGATCCGAGCTTGGCCGGGTCGGTCAGGTTCTGCATGACGTGAATCAGGCCGAGCACGGCCCCAAGGATCCCGATGGTCGGCGAATACCCGCCGGCGGCCTCGAACAACTTCGCCGAGGCCATGCCGTGGTGCTCCTCCATGTCCATCTCCAGCTCGAGCATGTGCTTCACGTGGTCGCCGCTGCTGCCATCCACGAGCATCTGGAGCGCCTGCCGCAAGGTGGGGTCGCTCACCGACGGGAGCTGGGATTCAACCGCGAGCATGCCATCCCGACGGACGATCGTGGTCATTCGCAGGATGTCCGACTGCATCTTCGGCCGGTCGGCTTTGCCGGGGAAGACCACACGGCGGATCAGGGCCTGGAGGCCCCGCAGCTCCTCCTTCGTCGCCCCGAGCCACGTCGCCCCGATGGTGCCGCCGAACACGATCATCGCGGCCGTCGGCTGCACCAATGACGAGAGGTGCCCCCCCTCAACCGCGTTGCCCCCGAGGATCAACCCGAAAGAGAGGGCGAGCGCGAAGACGGCCGTCAGATCCATGGTGCGTCCTAGAAGGGCCAGAGGGTGTCGGCGAGCCGAGTGCCCCAGCCGGGTCCCTGCTTGTCTGCGAGGACCCCCGCGCCGGTGAACTCGATGTGGGCCTCCGCGATGAGATCTGACCGGACGGTGTTGTCAAGCAGGATGTCGCGCGGGCGCACGACGCCGTCGAGCGCGAGCACCTGTGTCTCCCGGTTGACCTTGACCGTCTTCGTGCCGCGGATCCGAAGGTTGCCGTTCGGCAGGACCTCTTCGACCTGGCAGGTGATCGTGGCCGCGAGCGAGCCGGTGCGCGAGGTGGAGCCGGTTCCGACATGCTTGGACGTGGAGTCCCCCCCGAGCCCGATGGTGGTCCCCATGGACGGATTCGCCTTCAGGATCTGCTGGTCCAGCCCGAGCCCGGCCGTGATGTTGAAGTCGGCGCTGCCGACGCGGGAGGTGGACGTGTCGGCGCCGAGCGAGGTGCTCGAGCTGTCCTCGATATTCACGGTGATGAGGTCGCCGACGCGACGGGCGTTTCCATCCGCGCCGATCAGCGCGCGGGTGCCGACCTCCGTCCAGAGCGAGCCGGGCGGGACCGTGACGAAGGGGACCGGAGCGAGGTCCACCGCAGTGGCCGGGTCCGGGGGCGGAGTCGGGTGAATGCAGCCGAGAAGCAGGAAGACGATGTTCATGGGGCATGGACCGCGACGACGCTGGCGCCCTCATAGGTTCCGGTGAGGACCTTGTGGGTGGCGAGGTTGAGCACTGCCACCTGGCTCCCGGTGAAGCCGTCCTGAAGGAGTTGGCCGGGCGCTGCGACCGTGAGCGCCCCCGCCCGGGCCTCGAGCCGCACCTGGGCGCCCTTCTGGAGATCCGGCCAAGCCCCGACACGCGCCATGGTGACCGGCGCGCCAGCGGGCAGGGCGACGCGGGCTTGCCAGGCGCGTGACGGGTCGACGGCCGTTTCGCCGTCGAGCGCCGTGCACGCGATCCTTGCGGTGACGATGGCAACGCGTGCGCCCGGAACGACCGCCGTTGCCGCCACCGGAACGTCCCGGAACACGGTGACCTGGGGGTGCACCGCATACCGGTGACCGCCCGCCGCGAGGATTATCCGCACCGTTCCGCAGAGCCCGCCCGAGGTCGGCAGCGTGACCTGCCAGTCGGCGTCGTAGGAAGCCCCGACGAGCGTGTCGAGGTCGGCGACTTGCACGTCGGCCGGGGCGACTCCCTCGTGCTGGGCGACGGCGTCGCGGAGCGCGTCCGCGGGCGTCATCATCGCTTGAGCCCGACCGCGGTCTGGAGCATCTCGTCGGCCGCCTGGATGACCTTGCTCGACATCTCGTAGCTTCGCTGCGCGGTGATCATGTTGACGAGCTCCTCGGCGACATCGACGTTGCTCCCCTCGGTCGCGTACTGGAGCACCTGCCCTGCCCCGTCCTGCCCCGGCGTCCCGCGCGAAACCGAGCCCGCGTCCGGCGTGGCACGGTAGAGGTTCCCGCCCGCAGCCTCCAACGCCTCCGGGTTCTGGAAGTGGGCGATCTCAAGCGTGCCCAGCGCCAGCCTTTCGACGACCCCCGTGCTCGAGTTCGTGAGGTCCGCCGAGAGGGATCCGTCGCTGCCGACCACGAGGGTGCCGCCGTCTGGCACCTGAATCCCGGGGGAGACGAGGTTCCCGGCCTGGGTGGTGAGGTTGCCGTCCACGTCCGTCCTGAAGTGGCCGTCCCGCGTGTACAGCGTCTCCCCGCTCGGCGTCTCGACGATGAAGAAGCCAGCGCCGTCGATCATCATGTCCGTCGCGTTGGAGCTTGGCACGGTGTCGCCGTTCGCAAAATTCCGGGTGAGCGAGGCGACGCGGACCCCGCTCCCGATCTGCATCCCGTCGACGCCTGAGCCGGGAACTCGTTGGTACACCAGATCCTCGTAGCTCTCCCGCACCTTCTTGAAGCCCGAGGTGCTGGAGTTCGCGATGTTGTTGGCGATGTTCTCGATCTTGAGCTGGTTCGCGGCCATGCCGGTCGCTGCGGTGTAGAGAGCGCGCATTGCTTACCCCTTGATGCGGTTGAGTCGGCCCTGCATTTCGTCGCTGGTCTGCATCACCTTCTCCTGGGCTTCGAAGAAGCGAGAGGCCTCGATCAGGTCCACCATGGCCCGCATCGCGTCGACGTTACTGCCCTCGCGCGCGCCCTGCACCACGTTGATGTCCTGCACCGGGGTCGCGGTGCCAGACCAGCGTCCGCCTCCGAGCGGTGTGGCCTTCGCCAGTTGGACGATCTCCAGCCGGCCGATTTCGCCAGAGAGCGATCCGGTCACCTTGCCATCCGGCGAAACCATCAACTGCTCGCCGGGATCGAGCCGAATCGGACCCCCTTCCGTCAGCACGGCCGTGCCGTCATTCGTGACCAGCGTGCCCTCGGCATCCAGCCGGAAGCTCCCGTCGCGAGTGGCACTACCATCCGCCAGCGCGAAGAACCCGTCGCCACGAAGCGCGAGGTGGGTCGCGATGTTGTCGGTTTCCAGCTCGCCGTCCTGCGTGCTGAACGTCGTGCCGGATGACTTCACGGAGGTCTGTCCGACAAGCTCGAAGTGCTGGCGTTGCTCGCGAAACCCCTGCGTGTTCACGTTCGCTACGTTGTTGGAGATCATCTCCAGCTGCTTCCACGCTGCCGATGCCCCGGTAAAGGATGTGTACAGGTCACGCATGGCGGTCCTCCGGGTCTTCAAGTACGCCGTCCAGATCAAAGCCGACATCGGCATCGACGTTGATCCCGACGGCCTTCCGGAGCTTGACGCGGGCACTCGAGAGAAGCTGGCTGATCCGGGAGGGCGTGACCTCCAGAATGGCACCGATCTCGGCCATCGAACACTCGCGGGCGTAGTAGAGGAGCAGGGCCTGTCGCTCTTTCTGAGGCAACCCTAGGATCGCGGCTCGCAGGGCCTGGCGGGCCTCTTCCAAAAGCAGGCGCCTGGGGCCGCCCGCCTCGACGCCGAGACGGGGGTCTTCCTGGAACACGGAGGTCGACTCGCGGGTGGGTGGGGTGGTGGCGGCGCGCATTTGCCAGTAGCTCTCCATCGGTAGGCCGAGGTGGTTGGCCAGCTCTTCGTGGCCGGGGTTGTGGCCGAGCGCACGGCGGGTGTCCGCCGTCGCCCGGGCGAGGTCCTGCGACATCTGGTTCTGGCGACGCGTGACGCCGGTTGCCCGCCGCTCGGCATCCAGCATCTCCCCAAGGATCCGGTAGGAGGCGAAGCTCGAGAAGTCGACGTTCTGGGTCGGTTCGAAGCGGTCGAAGGCCTCCAAAAGGCCGAGGACGCCATAGGACACGAGGTCCTCGATGCTGAGATCGCAGCCCGGGCTCGTGCGATCGGAAAGGCGCCGAGCGAGCAGGAGGATGCGGCGCGAGAACCGCTCACAGGCCTGACTCCGGGTCATGCCCTCTACGATGCGATCGCCGTCAGAGCGATTGTAGCCACGCGGGATCACGGTCGGTCCAATCTCCCGCTGTGCATCGGTCGCAGATCGGGATTCTTGAGTTGGGGCGGAAAAGAGTTCGACGTTGACCGCGCGTCAGCGACCGTAGAGAAGCGCGGGGTGGCAACGCAGACTACCGCCGACCCCGCGCTATGGGCTAAAGAACCGGGGGCCGCGACCGATGGGGCCAGACATGAGTTCCAGCCCCGCGTCCGCCGCCTCGAAATTCGACGATCAGGCCGCGACGAAGCCAGGGGTCGCCGCGCCCGCAAGATCCCGCGTCGGCCGCTCGGTGGCCATCGGTGCTGCCATCCTCGCGGTTGGCGCTGGGGCGGGCTTCGGCGGCGCGTACCTCTCCGGCATGACCGCGACGAAGGCCAAGCCCACGGAGGCCGAGACGACCGAGGCACCGGCTGCGGCGGAGGCCATCGGGGCAGGGGCGCCCGCGACCTCCGGGACCGAAACTGCGGTGACCGTGAACTCCGTTTCGGGAACGGCGGTGACCAACATCGGCGCGTTCACCGTCAACCTTCGCGGCGGTGCCGGCGGCCGCGTGTTGCGCCTCGAAGTGCAGATCGAGACCCCCGCAGCGGAGGCCGCGGGCCTCACGGCGCACTCGGCGCAGCTCCGCGACTCGATCATCACAGCGGTGAGCGACTACACCTGGTCCGAACTCGAGGGAGCCGAAGGCAAGACCCGCCTGCGCGACGAGCTCATCACGCGGGTCAACGGCGTACTGGCCCCCGCCGCGATCGGAAGGCTCTACTTCACTCAGTTCGTGATTCAATGAGCCGGGCCGGCGTCGCGCCGAGCCCTCGGATGGGAAAGGCGGCCGCCGTCGAGACTCCCGCCGCCGAGCCGCTCTTGCACGAGGTCTTCGGGGGTGTCGCCCGACGGCTCCGGGCGCAGTTGACCACCCGGACGGGGATGGATTCGCCGTCCCGCGTGGCGGAGGTGTCGATCGCGACGCTCGGCTCGCTATGCCGGGACCAGCGCTACTCTGACGCGGCCCTCTGGTGCGCGCACGCGGTCGGCGGTTGCATCGACCCCGCCTACGTCGTGTTTGAGCGCAGACTGCTCGGCTCGTTGATGGGACGCTTGTTCGGCGAGGGCAAGGTGGAGGCCTCGCCGACCCGTACCGGCGTCGTCACCGAAGTCGAGCAGGTGATCGGAGCGCGCATGAGCCGCGAGCTCACCGACGCCATCTCCGCGTGCTGGGGCGTCAGCGAGCCGCTCGTCATCCGCTCGGGTGCGGTCGGGCGTTCGCGTCGGGTGTGCGCGGATGTCGATCCCGAGACGCCGTACGCCATCATCGAGCTGGAGGTGGGTGCGGATCCGCCCCACGGCCGGCTCTTCGTCGCGTTGCCGATGACCGCCATCGAGACCCTCCTTCCGCGCCGCCCGGCCGAGAAGTCCGCTGCACGGGTGCCGCGGTTCGAGCGCCTGCTGGACGTCCAGCTCGAGTTGGTCGTGGAGCTGGCCCGCTTGCAGGTCCCGCTTCGTCGGCTCCACGGACTCAAGGTCGGGCAGGAGCTGCCGCTCGGGGCGCTCGGGGTGGCGTGCGCCTGCGTGGCCGGTCGGCAGGTGTTTCTGGGCGATCCCGGCACGAGTGGTGGGCTTCGAAGCTTCCGGATCAAGCGCCGTAACGATTCCCCCTCAAGTATCAACGAGGGCGACCGATAGCACTCCCTGTACTGGAGTGCGTTCATGTCCCTCGCGAAAGGTATTGGCTTCCTTCAGGACTTTCCCGTCGAGGTGGTCGTCGTCTTGGGGCGCGCGAAGATGACCATCCGCGAGCTCGCCTCGCTCGACAACCAGGACATCATCGAGCTCGACCGGGCGAGCGACGACCCGGTGGAGCTGGTTGTCGGTGGGAGGGTGCTGGCCCGCGGCGAAATGGTGGTGGTCAAGGACAGGGTCGCGCTCCGGATCATCGAGATCGATGGTGAAACCCTCGAGCGACAGACGGGATGATCGCGGCGCTCCTCGTGCCGCTGGCCCTGGCGGACGAGCCGGCCACGTACGAGCGCCTGTTCGGCGACCCACCGGCGGCCACGACCGAGACGGTGCCGCCGGCCGAGCCTGCGCCATGGGGCATGGTCGGAGCGGTCGCGCTTGCCGGCGTCGGGCTCCTCGCGCTGTGGCGACTCCGGAAGTCGGGGCCGCACGGTGCTGCGGGGCGGCCGCTGGAGATCCTCGGCCGGTACCCGCTGGGTGACCGGAATGCGTTGGTGCTTGTGGAGGTGGTGGACGGGGATGGCGAGCGCCGCCGGCTGCTGATCGGCACCGGCACGGGGGCCCCGACCCTCGTGTCCGATCTCGGATCGGGCGCGATGCCCAGCGTGGTGGACGAGGTGTTGGCTGAGCGCCGGCCGGACTTCCGCCGGGGGGCGGTGGTTTGACGCTCTGGCTCTTCGTCAGCGCGCACGCGGCCGGCCTCGGCGACGTCTCGGCACCCGCCGGCCAGCTTCTCACGCAGGCGGTCGGGGAGGGTCCGCTGCAGACCAGCACTGCGGTGCGAATGTTGCTGTTCCTCACCGGGCTGAGCTTCCTGCCGGCGATGATCCTCGCGATGACCCCGTTCATCCGGTTCGTCATGGTGTTCTCGCTCCTGCGGCAGGCGCTCGGTCTCAACCAGAGCCCCCCAAATCAGGTCATCGTCGGCCTCTCCCTGTTCCTGACGCTGCTCGTGATGCAGCCGGTGTTCCAGACATCGTGGGACCATGGGCTTGCGCCGTTCCTGGACGGGACCACGGCTCCGGCCGAGGCGCTCGACGCCACGGTCGCCCCGTTCCGAACCTTCATGCTGGCCAACACGCGCCGTGACGACATGGCCACCGTGCTGGAGGTCGCCCGGATTCCGCGCCCCGACACCCTGGCCGGATTGCCGACGGCCGCGGTCGCGAGCGCGTTCATCCTCTCCGAACTCAAGACCGCCCTGATCATCGGAATCTACACGCTGGTCCCCTTCCTGGTGATCGACCTCGTCGTCAGCAGCATCCTGCTCGGCATGGGTATGATGATGCTGCCGCCGGTCGTGGTGAGCCTCCCGTTCAAGCTCATGGTCTTCGTGTTGATGGATGGCTGGGGGTTGCTCGTGCGCGACGTCGTCTCCGGGATCTCCCGATGAGCTTCGCGGAGGCCGCGAGGCTCGGCCGCGAGGCCCTGTGGATGGTGCTGCTGCTCGGGGGTCCAGCCCTGCTCGTCACCCTGATCGTCGGCACAACCGTGTCCGTGTTCCAGGCCGTCACCCAGGTGCACGAGATGACGCTGACCTTCCTCCCCAAGCTACTCGCGATCGCGCTCCTGCTCGCGGCGTCCGCGGGGTGGATGAGCGAGGAGGCCACGACCTACGCCACGAGCTGCTTCGAGCGCATCCCCCAGGCCGGCCTGTGATCGCCACAGTCGCGGCGGGGGTGCTCCTCTTCGCGCGGCTCACGGGCTTGCTCCTGATGCTGCCGGGCGTGTCGACCCGCGCGGTGCCCGGCTATGCGCGGGTCCTGGTCGCGGTGCCACTCACCCTGCTGCTTCTCCCGGCGGCGGCGCGTGAGCCGGTCGCGCCGACCCTGTCGGTGCTCTTCGCGCAGGTCGTCGGGGAGGCCATGCTTGGCATCGCCATGGGCTTTGCCGTGACGCTCGTCTTCGGCTCCCTCGCGATGGCGGCGGAGGTGATCTCCGCGCAAAGCGGGATGGCGATCGCGGCCATGCTGGACCCGCTCACGGACACCCAGCCCGGCGCCGCGGGCATCCTGGTGAGCTGGCTCGGCACTGCGGTGTTCTTTGGCGAGAACCTGCATCTTCACTGCATCGAGGCGCTCGCCGCCTCGCTCCGAGCGCTGCCCCTGGGCCACGCGTCCGGGGTGTTCCAGGCCGGGGATCTCCTGGTCCCGTTGGCCGGCGTTGCGCTTACCACGGGCATCCAGCTTGCGGGCCCGATCACCGCGTTCGTGTTCTGCGTGAACCTCGGCCTCTCGCTGCTTGGGCGCATGGCTCCAGGCCTCCAGATCTTCTTCGCGATCGGGCCCACGATCACCGTGGCCGCATCCCTCGCGCTGCTCGCCATCTCCCTGCCTGCCATCATGACGGCCTGGTACACCACCATGCCGCACGCCTTCGAGGTACTGGCGCAGCTGCTCGGCCCGCCGAGGTAGCCCGTGTCCGAGACCGGCGAGAAGACCGAACAGGCGACGGAACGACAGATCCAGAAGTTCCGGGAGGACGGCAAGGTCGCCTCCTCCAAGGAGCTTCTGGCCGCGATCTCGCTTGGCGTTGGCGGGTTCGCGCTGTATTCCAACCTGCCGCTCATCGGCGCGGGCCTGATCCGGATCGCGCGGGACAGCTTCGCGCGCGGGGTGTTTCGCGACTTCGTCCGCGCGGATATGACCACGCTCGCGCACCGCACTCTGGAGGCCGTCGGCCCGGGCGTGTTCGGAGCGCTCGCGCCCGGTGTCCTGGCCTCCGTCGGCGTCGGGCTCGTGATCACCGGGTTCAACATCAGCACCGAGGCGATCTCGCCGGACCCGGCGCGCATGGACCCTTTCGCGGCCGCGAAGAGCATGTTCTTCTCCTGGTCTCCCTGGGTGAACCTTGCGAAGGCGCTGACGATCGCGGTGCTCCTCACCTGGGCGGTGTACTCGGCGCTCCGCGCCCATGCCGGCTCCCTGCCTGTCACCGGCTCCTGGGCGGTCGGTGCCCAGGCCCGCTTTCTGGGGATCCTCGCCCAGTCTGTGCTGACCCGCGCGCTGCCGACGGCGCTCGCGGTCGGCGCGGCGGATCTGGCCTGGCAGCGCTACCAGATGTCCGAGCAGATGATGATGTCCCGGCAGGACGTCCGCCAGGAGCACCGGGAGTCGGAGGGCGACCCCCAGGTGCGAGCCCGCCGGCGCCAGCTGGCCAAGCAGGCCGCGGCCATGCGTCAGCTTGTAGACGTACGCCGCGCCGATGTCGTCGTGACGAATCCGACGCACTACGCGGTGGCGCTTCGCTACCGGAAGACCGAGAACGCCTCCCCGGTCGTCGTCGCCCGCGGCGTGGACCACCTCGCGCTGAAGATCCGAACCGAGGCTGGCCGCAACGACGTGCCGGTGATCGAGAACCGAAGCCTTGCCCGCTCCCTGTACGCGAAGTCGAAGGTGGGCGGGCCGATCCCCAGCCAGTTCTTCGGCCCCGTCGCGCAGATCCTGGCGCTGGTCTACCGCCGGAGGCACAAGAAGTGACAATCCGCGGAAACAGGCCTCAATTCTGCGACCAGCGCGCCGATGGAAGGCGGATGCACGCCCAGACCCGCACCCCGTCGCGACGGAGGACCTCGTGTTCCTGATGGTCGGCGTGGCGTTCGCCACGACGAACGCGGCTTCGTTCACGACCGACGCCGGGGACTGGACGGGCGGAGCCGTGGCGGATGGCTATCTCGAGGTGACGGATGGCACCGTCTCGCTCGGGACCGGGCCGCTCGCCACCTTCACCCTCGACGCCCGTGTGCGGCTCGCGGACGGCTCGGCGCTGACGACGCGTGTCGGGGATGCCTCCCTCGTCGCGAGCTGGGGAGCCAGCGGGGGCCTTTCGCTGGGCGGCCTCACCACGGCCCTCCCGCTCGCGGAGCAAGCCTGGAACCCCATCGGCACGGGGCTCCAGGGCGGGGGCCCCGAGCTGGTGCAGGTCGATGGTGCATGGGTGCTCTACCGCTCCGATGGTGCGGTCGTGGAGGCCGCGACCTCGGCGGACGGCGTCGTCTGGGCGGACGTGGGCACGGTAGCCGAGGGGAGCGCGCCGAGCGCCGTCAACGAGGGCGATCAGGTCGTTCTGTACACGTCGTGCGGCGGGTCGATCTGCCGTTCGGAGTCGAACGACGGGCTCGAGTTCGGGGCACCGGTCGCCGTGCTCGACGGGGCGGTCACGGCCGTGCTCCGCGACCCGGACGGCACGTGGTGGCTCTGGTACACCGACACCGCCGGTGCCGAGCTGGCGACATCGTCCGACGGGGTCAGCTTCGACCTGTACTCGCCTCAGGCCGATGACGGCAGACTTCACGCGCTGGATGTGCTCGACGACTACGCGGGTACCTGGGACGCGTTCGACGGCCTCCACGCCTCGTACTCGGCCGACCCCACGTTCGCAGACAGCAGCGCCGACGTCGGGATCACCTACAGCTGCGACATCCCGACGGACCCCTCACTCGCCCGGGACGGCGTGATCTGGTACCTCGCGGCGGTGTGTGACGAGGAGCCCAGCGTCGCCGTCGGCACCCCGGAGCCGGGAACCTGGGCCGAACTGCACATGGAGTGGGATGGGACGACCCTGCGGGCGCAATGGGGAGACGCACTCCCCCTCAGCACGCCGCTCGCGGCTGCGGACAGCGTCTCCTTCGACGCCATCGGCTCCCTGCAGCTCGATGAAGTCGTCGTGGTGTACACCTCGCCCAGCGGGGACAGCGCGGACACGGGGGACAGCGGGGACACCGGCGACAGCGGGGACACCGGCGACAGCGGGGACACCTCGACCTCGACCGACAGCGGAGACACGGCGCCCGCTCCCGGGTACAGCGCGGCTGACGTGACGGGTGAGCCCGGAGGCTGTGGCTGTCAGGGTTCGCCCGGGCCGGCGAGCCTCGCGCTCGCGGCGCTCGCCGGGATCGCCCTCGGGATCCGGCGGTCCCGGCCAGCGCAGCCGGCGGACTGACGATGTTGCTCCTGGTCCTCTGCGCGCGCGCTGCGACGCTCTCCGTCGGGCCCGCCGAGACCTACGCCACCATCGGGGATGCGGTCGAGGCGGCCTCGGACGGCGACACGATCGAGGTCGCTCCTGGCACGTATGCGGAGGCGCTCGACCTCGGCGGCCTCAGCCTGAGCGTGCTGGCGACCGGCGGCTCGGCGGTCACAGTACTGGCCCCGACGACGCCCGACGACGCCTTCGTGATGTCGGCGGGTGAGGACGCCGTGCTGGACGGGTTCACGATCCGGCCCAGCGGCGGGCGTGGCATCGTCGTGTCGGGCGGGAGCCTGGACGCGAGCGACCTCGTCATCGAGTCGGCGGGGTCGGCGAGCGTGGAGGGCGGCGCTCTCTCGGTGGACGGCGGCACCGTGGTGTTGAGCAGCGTCGAGATGAACGGGAGCATCGCCGCCCTTGGCGGGCACATCTACGTGAGTGGCGGAGCGGTACTCACGGGGACGGACCTCAGCTTCACCGACGGCACGGCGGTCGATGGTGGTGCGCTCTGGTTGGACTCCGGGTCCGTCGTCCAACTGTCGACCTTCGTGGTGACCAACCCGACGGCAACCGGCAACGGCGGCTTCGCGTGGCTCGACGGCGCCGAGCTGGACCTGTCGGGTGGCAGCATCACGGGTGCCGCGGCAGACGCCGCAACTGGCAGCGGTGGGGGCATCTACGGCACCGATTCGCTGCTGACGTTGACCGACACGGACATGGTCTCGTGCACCGCGTTCACTGCGGCCGGGATCGACCTCTCCGGCGCGTCGGTGGCCAGCCTGGTCGGCGGAAGCCTGAGCGGGAACGAGAGCGTCTCCAACGGGGGTGCCGGCTGGATCCACGACGGGGCCCTGCTCGCCTGCTCGGAGTGCACGATCTCCGACAATGGGGCCGGCGGTGACGGCGGTGGCTTCGTGGCCGAGGGCGGCGCCTGGCTCGATGACGTCGATGGGACCTGGGCCGACAACACCGCCAGCGGGGACGGCGGCGCCGTGTGGGGCGACGGCACGTCGTCCCTCTCCCTGTCCGGGACGACGGTCCGCGCGAACTCCGCCAACGGGGACGGCGGAGCCATGGCTCTTTCCGGCAGCATGAACGGCAGCGGCGCTGCATTCGACAGCAACGCAGCGGTGTTCGGCGCGGGCGGCGCGATCTCGGCGACGGGCGAGCTCACCCTGCAGCACTCGGTGTTCACCGACAACGCCGCGCTGACGGACGGCGGCGCGGTCCTCCTGCGCGACGGGAGCGCGACCTTCGAGGACGTGGACGCGGCCGGGAACGACAGCGGCGGGGACGGGGGCGCGTTCGCCTTCTCCGGGGTCGGGACCCTTTCGCTCGTCGGCGGCACCCTCTTCGGCAACTCCGCCACCGAGGGCGGTGCGGTCTTCCTGAGCGCCCCGACGACCTCGGCCGGCCTGTCGAACCTCGTGGTCACCGACAACGTCGCGGTGGACGGGGCCGGCGTCTGGCTCGACGGGGCGCTCCAGGTCTCGCTCGTGAACAACACCTTCGCAGGCAACGAGGCCTCGGGTGCAGGGGGGCATGTCTACACCGCGGCGCCGGTCAGCTTCGTCAACAACCTGCTCCTCGACGCGGTGGCAGGCGGCGGCGCGTTCGGCAGCTCGGACTCGGGCTCGGACCGGTACTTCAACCTCGCCTGGAACAACACCGGCGGGGACTGGGCGGGTTGGTCCGATGTCGACGGCATCAACGGAAACCTCACGCAGGACCCTCTGGTCACTGCGTACACGGCCGACGGCGACGCCAGGGACGACGACCTCCATCTCCTCGCCACGAGCCCCTGCGTGGACGCAGGCTCGCCGACGATGACGGATCCCGATGGCTCTCGTGCGGACATCGGGGCCTACGGTGGAGCGTCCGCGCGCACGTCGGACGGCGACGGCGACGGGTTCTACGACTCCATCGACTGCGATGACGCCGACCCGGCGATCCACCCCGGCGCCCCCGAGATCGCGTACGACGGCATCGATCAGGACTGTGACGGTCTCGATCTGGACGACGTCGACGGCGATGGGCACAGCGCGAGCACCGTCGGCGGGGACGACTGTGACGACGCCGACCCGGCGATCTACCCGGGCGCGCCCGAGGTCTGGTACGACGGAGTTGACGAGGACTGCAGCGGGGGCTCGGACACGGACGCGGACGGCGATGGGCACGATGCCCTCGTCGTCGGCGGGGACGACTGTGACGACACGGACGCAGGCGTCTACCCTGGGGCCGCAGACCCCTGGTATGACGGAGTGGACGGCGATTGCGCCGGCGACGACGACTTCGATCAGGATCTGGACGGCTTTGACGCCACAACGGGCGGTGGGGACTGCGACGACGTCGACTCGGCGATCCACCCTGGGAGCATCGAGATCCCGTACGACGGCATCGACCAGGACTGCTCGGGTGGCGATCTCGTCGACGTGGATGGCGACGGCTGGGCTGCCCTCGCGGCGGGTGGCGCCGACTGCAACGATGGGGACGCCCGGGTGTACCCCGGAGCCCCGGACGACCCGACGGACGGAATCGACAGCGACTGCGATGGCTACGACGAGTGGGACCGCGACGGCGACAGCTACCAGAACGAGCTCGGTGATGGGACCGACTGTGACGACGACGACGCCACCGTGAACCCCGCGGCGATCGAGATCTGGTACGACGGCATCGACCAGGACTGCGACGGGCGCGACGACGACCAGGACGGCGATGGCTACCCGCTCGCCACGGACTGCGACGACACCGACCCCGCCGTGAACCCCGGCGCCGAGGAGCTGGCGAACGGCATCGACGACAATTGCGACGGCTGGGCCGAGACCGACGATCAGGACGGCGACGGGCTGACCGAGGCGGAGGAGCAGACCCTGGGCACCGATCCGACGAATCCGGACACGGACGGCGACTCCCTGTCCGACGGCGTGGAGCAGGACGCCGGACCCGACCGCGACGCGGACGGTGTGCTCGACGCGCTGGACACCGACGACGATGCGGACGGCCTGCCCACGTTGGACGAGCAGACCTTTGACATCGACGGCGACGGCATCCTCGACACCGACGTGGACGGCGACGGCCTCATCAACGCCTGGGACGACGACAGCGATGGTGACGGCCTGCTCGACAGCGCGGAGGGCGAGGAGGACCTGGACGGAGACGGCGTGCCCGACTTCCTCGGGTACTCCGGGCCGCTCGTCGGGAGCGGATGTGGAGGCGGCAAGTGGGCCGGCCTGATGGTGCTCGGCGGGCTCCTCCGCAGGGGCGGGGTGCGCGGACCGGGGGGGCGTCGGCCATGATCGCACTGCTCACCTTGCTCCCGATTGCGTTCGCGCTTGACGTGGACACGTTCACGACCGGCGCGACGACCGGCGACCCGACCGCCTTCACGCGACTCGGCTCGATGGTGACCGGGGACGCCGGAACCTGGGACGCCGGCCTGGTCCTGGACTACGCCGACGCGCCGCTGAGCGAGCAGATCGCCGGCGGGCGCTCGCCGGTGATCGACGTGCTCGCCACGACCAACCTCACCGGCGGGTACAGCTTCGGCGGGGTCCGGCTCGACGGCACGCTGCCCCTGCACCTCGGCGTGGATGCGAGCGACTCGGGCAACAGCTCCTCCTGGCTGGCGAGCGGCGACGCACGCGTCGGGGCGCAGCTCGCTGTGCCCCACCTGAACCGGTTCACGCTTGGGAGTACGCTCGTCCTGCCAACCGGTGCGGACGCATTGTACGTCGGGGGACCGGGCCGGCTGGTCACGGTGCTGCGCGGGGGCCGTGAGTTCGGCCGTGTCGGCGTCCTCGCGCTCGCCGGCGCCGTGCTCTCCCTCCCGGAGCAGGTGCGCGGGCTCGAGGCGGGGGTGGGTCCCGTGCTCGGCGTCGGCGCCGCCTACCGCATGAGCGACGCGTTGTCGGCGGCATTCGAGCTCGGCGCCGAGGGCTCCTGGGGCGTCGGCTCGATCCCACTGGAGTCCACGCTGTCCGCGCGGATGCGGCTCCCGGATGGGATCTGGGCCAGTGCTGGCGCGGCTGCGGGCCTTGGCGCAGGTGTCGGTGCCAGCCGCTGGCGCGTGATCGTCGGCGTCGGGTATTCGGGTGGCCGGCCCGGGGGGGTGACCCCCGCCGAGGCAGATGCCCGTTCCGACGGTGACGCCGACGCAGATGGCGACGGGATCCTCGACGATCAGGATGCCTGCCCGGGAGAGGCCGAGACCATCGACGGCGTCGACGACGCGGACGGATGTCCGGACCCCGATGGGGACGGGGACGCGTTCACCGTGGACGCCTGCCCCAGCGAGCCCCTCGGGCCCGGTCAGGACCCGCGACATTCGGACGGGTGCCCGCAACGCGCCGAGCTCGCTGGGGATCACGTGGCGGTCACGGGGACGATCTTTTTCCGTGAGGGCCGGGCCGAGCTGCTCGTCAGCGCGGAGCCCGTCCTGACGGCGGTGCGCGACGCCATGCAGGCGCACCCCGAGGTCGCCCTGTTCCTCATCGAAGGCCATGCGAACACCGACGGACCTGAGGCGTACAACCTTCGCTTGTCCGACGCGCGGGCGTTTTCGGTGATGGGCTGGCTCGTGAAACACGGAGTCGACTCGAACCGGCTGATCTCAAAGGGCTTCGGCGAATCCCAGCCCCTGCTCCCGGAGTCCAGCTCGGATGCGCTCGCCGCCAACCGGAGGGTGGAATTCCGCGTCGTCCACATCGAGGACATCCCGCCGGACTCCCGCCACATCGACGTTCCAGCCGACGCCCGGTGAACGTTTTCTGAAATCCCTCAACTGCGCGCCCTGACGACCGATGGAAGGGGCGATGCCCACAACGCCACCCGCGGCCCGTTCACTCATCGGGCTGGTCCGCGCCAACGGCGACGTGGCGCTGGCCGTCGGCGTGTTCGGGATGCTCGCGCTGCTGATGGTGCCGCTCCCGCCGATGCTGCTGGACGTGTTCCTGGCGCTGTCGATCACGCTGTCACTGCTGATCTTCCTCGTCTCGCTCTACGTCCGGAAGGCCGTGGATTTTTCGGCCTTCCCGATCATCCTGCTCATCTCGACCCTGTTCCGGCTCTCCCTGAACGTGGCGTCCACGCGGCTCATCCTGCTCCACGGCGCGCAGGGCTCGGGCGCGGCCGGGCACGTGATCGAGGCGTTCGGCAACTTCGTGGTCGGCGGGAACTACGTCGTCGGGTTCATCCTCTTCTGCATCCTGCTTGTCATCAACTTCATCGTCATCACCAAGGGCGCGGGGCGTGTGGCCGAGGTCGCCGCGCGGTTCACCCTCGACGCGTTGCCGGGCAAGCAGATGGCCGTCGACGCCGAGCTCAACGCGGGGGTGATCGACGAGGCCATGGCCAAGCGCCGTCGCGCCGAGGTGGCCCGGGAAGCGGACTTCTACGGTGCGATGGACGGCGCCAGCAAGTTCATCAAGGGCGATGCCATTGCGGCGATCGTCATCATGCTGATCAACCTGCTCGCCGGCATCGTGATCGGAGTGGGCATGAACGGCCTGGACCTGAAGGCCGCCGCGGCGAACTACACCCTGCTGACCATCGGCGAGGGGCTCGCCAGTCAGGTCCCGGCGCTGATCGTCTCCGCCGCGGCGGGCCTGCTGGTCACCCGCGTCGCATCGATCGACGGGGAGAGCCTGGATGAACAGTTCGGCACTCAGCTCCTTGGCAGTCCGCGCGCGCTCGCGGTACTCGCGGGGCTCGCCGGCACCTTCATCCTGGTGCCTGGCCTGCGGGGGCCCTTCGCGTTGATCTCGGCGCTGCTCGGAGGCCTCGCCTACTCGCTACGCCAGGTGCCTGTGGTGGCCACGGCGGCATCGACCGCCGAGGCCAACGCCGTGTCGGCCGAGCAGAACATCGAAGATGTCCTCCGCGTCGAGCCGCTCGTCGTGGAGGTCGGGCTCGACATCGTCTACCTCGTTGACGAAAAGAGAGGTGGCGGCGTCGTCGAGCGTATTCAGAAGATTCGCAGGCAGTTCGCGCAGAGCCTCGGCGTCGTGCTCCCGCCGGTCCGGCTCCGGGACAGCGTCCGCCTGGGTGCGGGGCAGTACCGGGTGCTGCTGCGTGGCGAAGTCATCGGCACGGGCAAGATCATCGCCCGGCAATTTCTCGCGCTGGACCCGGGCACCGCGTCCGGCACGCTGTCGGGCATCCGCGCCGTCGATCCCGTCTACGGGCTCAAGGGGTTCTGGATCCCGGAGACCACCAAGATCCGCGCCCAGGCCCAGGGCTACACGGTCGTCGACGGGCCGACCGTGCTCACCACGCACCTCGATGACCTGCTCCGTCGGCACGCCCACGAGCTTTACGGCAGGCAACAGCTCGCGGACGCGCTCGAGCGGATCTCGGCAGAGAACCCCCGGCTCGTCGAGGAGTTGATCCCCGACCCGCTGTCCCGCGCCGCGGTGCTCAGGGTCTTCCGGAACCTCATTCAGGAGGGCGTCGGGGTGAAGGACGGGCAGGCCGTGCTCGAGGCGCTCGCCGAGTACGCGCCGAGAACCCGCGATCCGGAGCTCCTCACCGAGTTCGCCCGGCAACGTCTCAGCCGGTCGGTCACCGCCCGGTTCGTCAGCGAAGAGGGGACACTACACTACCTGGGTCTTGGCACGGACGCCGAGGACGCCGTCGTTCGCGGCCTGCAAGGTGGCGAGGGCGGTGCCATGTCGCTGTTGCTGGACCCGGACACGACCCGCAAGCTCATCGGGGCGATCCGGACGCAGACCGAGAGCTGGACCGGCACAGGCGACCTCGCGTTGCTCGTCCCCCCGCTTGCCCGCGCCCCAATTCGGCGGCTGCTCGAGAAGGTGCTCCCGCGGGTGCCGGTGTTGAGCCCTGGCGAGATCGTCCCCGGAACCCCGCTCTCCCGGGCGGCCGAAATCCGGCTTCGTTGATCCCCGCGGCGATTCGGGCCGTGGGTCGGCCCATGCGCTGAAAACATCGTCCTCAATTCACGGCGACAACGACCGATAGAGGTTTCCAAGTGACCCTCGGCGAGCAACTACGTGCCTTCTACTCCAGCCTGGAACCGGGGCGGCGTCGGGTCTTGGTGCTCGCCGCCGCCCTTAGCCTCGCGGCCGTGATCGGGGTCGGGGTCTGGTCGCTCCAACCCGACTACGTACTGCTCACGCGGGCCGCCGACCCCGACGAGGCCCAGACCATCGCCCACGCACTGGCGCAGGCCGAGGTGCCGTACAGCATCGATGCCGATGGTGTGAGCGTGCGCGTTCCCCGCGCCTCGCAGGTCGAGGGTCGCCGCGCTGCGAGCGGGGATGGGGGCATCGTCGGCCTGGAAGGGCTCGAGAAGATCGACCCCTGGGTCACGCCGTTCCAGGAGCAGCTCCACAAGCTCCGGATGATGCAGGGCGAGCTGGTCCGCACGCTGAACGCGATCACGGGCATCTCGACGAGCACCGTGCACATCACCTTTCCGGAGCGCACGACCTTCGTGGGTGACGCGGATCGGCCCACGGCCGCCGTGACACTCCGCCCCGATGTCGGGACGACCATCAACCACGAGACCGCTCGCAGCGTGGCCGAGCTCGTAAGCCACGCAGTCACAGGGATGAGCGCTGAGGATGTGACGGTCGTCGATGCAAGCACGGGTCGCCTGCTCTTCGCCGGTGGGCGCGAGGAGTCCGACCCGACGAAGGTGAACGAAGGCGAGCTCGCCGCGATGGAGATCCACAAGGAGGGGCAGCTCTCGGAGGGCGTCCAGGCGGCGCTCGCCCAGTTGCTCGGGCGGGACAACGCGGCGACTGTGACCGTGAAGGTAGAGCTGGAGCGGTCCGCGGTGAACCAGACCGTGAACGCGGTCGATCCAGACAGCTCGGTCACCAGCAGCGAGAAGATCGAGAGCGAAACCAACGACAGCGCCAACGGGGCGCCCTCGGGCGTGCCGGGGACCGACTCGAATCTCCCCGAGCGGGCCGGCTCGACCACGACCGGGGGCTCGAGCGCGCGCAACCGGGAGACGCAACAATCCACCTACCAGTTCACGACGACGACGACGACCACCGTGACGCCGCCGGGAGACGTGCGTCGGCTCAGCGCCGCCGTCATGATCGACGAGAAGGCTGTCACGGCGGCTGCAGCGGGCGGTGACGAAAAGGCGCTGCGTGCCCAGCTTGAAGCCGGCGTTCGCGCCGCCCTCGGCGCAAGCGACAAGCGGGGAGACTCGGTCATCGTCAGCTTCGTGCCCTTCGCGCCCGAGGTTGCGGACACGACCGTGGCGGAGGCGGCGGAGGCCGAGACGGCGACCTGGCAGCGCTGGCTACCGGTCGCCGTGGCCGCGGCCATGATCCTGCTCGCCTTTGCGTTGTTTGTGCGGCCTGTGCTGGCTGCCGCCCGCGCTCCGGCGGTCGCTCGGGGCTCAGGCGACATCGTGCTTCGGCCGGACGGCCTGGTCGACGACGAGGATGGAGAGCCAGTCGTCCACCTCAACGAGCGGCTCCGCGCGCGCATCGCCCGGCTGGACGCCCACCAGCCGAGCCACGTGAGCGAGCTGGTGCTGCAGGAGTCGGCGCACTCCGCCGAGGTTTTGCGGCGCTGGATCCGGAGCTAGCCCGATCATGGCAACCAACCGCACCCCCAGCCCGTCCGAGCTGACGCCGATGCAGAAGGCTGCGGTCTTCGTCATGTACCTCGAGCGCGAAGCGGCGCGCGCGCTCCTCCGTCGCCTGACCGACGACGAAGTGAAGCTCGTCGGAGCAGCGATCAATTCGCTCGGAGAGATCGATGAGGGCCTGATTGAGGGCGTCGTCGGTGACTTCATCGACGAGCTCTCCGCGGTGAGCATCCTCCCGTCGACGGGGCCCGACTTCGCGCGGAACGTGCTTCCAGAACTCGTCGACGACGAGCGGCGGCACCGGATCACAACGGCGCTCAAGCGCCAGGGGACCAACGAATTCGAGCTCTTCATCGGGGCCCGGCCGCCGCACTCCGTCGCCAGCGCGCTCCGGGACGAGCACCCGCAGATCCGGGCCGTCGCGCTGCTCCGCATGGGCACCGAGAACGCGGCGAAGGTCCTGGCTTGCTTTCCCGAGGAAGAACGCGCCGACGTCACCATCCGCATGGCGCGGGCGGAGCGGGTGGACGCGGAGATGGTCGATGATGTCGAAGCGGCGCTCCGAAACGCGCTGGGTCCGCTCGCCGGACCGGCGGAGATGGGCGGCGTCGAGAACACCGCGCGGATCCTCGGGCGCATGCCCCGTGACGCGAACATCGCGCTCCTCGACCAGGTGCGCACGTCACAAGAGGATCTCGCGGAGGATCTGCAGCGTCGCATGGTGGTCTTCGAGGACCTCGGCAATCTGGACAGCCGCGCCATCCAGGCGCTCTTGCGCGCGGTGGACCGACCCGACCTCCTCCTCGGGCTCAAAGGGGCCTCCCAAGCCCTGCGGGAGACGTTCCTCTCGAATCTGTCGACCCGGGCCGCGGCAGACCTCGTGGAGGAGATGGAGCTCGCGGGGCGCTCGCGTCGCTCCCAGGTCCGCGCGGCGCAGGACCGCATGGTGGCGGTCGCCCGAAAGCTGGCGGACGACGGGGTCATCGAGCTCGACGTCGGCGGTACCGACGACGCCGTCGGGTAACGCATGGCTGGCTTCATCCCGCTCTCGCGGCAATTGCTCGGCACGCCCGCGGAGACGCATGCCCCGGACCCGGAGCCGCTGCCCCAGCCCGCCTTCCAGATCGATGAGCGCGAGCTCGAGCGCGAGCGCGTCCACGAGGCGGCCATGGAAACGCTCGCTGAAGCGGAGGCGGAGACGCGCTCTGCCGCCAGAGCGATGCGTGAGGCCGCCGCTGCGTTCGACGCGCTGCGGAAGACCCTCCTCGCCGAGGTGCGGGAGTCCACCGCAGCCGTGATCCTTGAGGCTGCGCGCCGCATCGCCGGCGACGAGCTCCATGCGGACACGAGCCTCCTGACCGCGATCGTGGAGGACGGGGTTCGCACGCTGGGACGCGGGGGGCTGGTGGTCCGGGCTGCGCCGCAGGACGGGGAGGCGCTGCGTCAGGCGTTGGTCGGGCAGGGCGTGGAGGTCGTGGAGGACTTCTCGATCGAGGGGGGATGCATCTGTGAGGGCCCCGGGGGCAGCATCGATGCCACCGTGGCGCGGGCCGTTGCCGGGGTGAAGGCGGTTCTGGAGCAGTGGAAATGACGTCCCTGAACTTCGGTGGGCTGCGAGCTGCGCTGGCGGACGCCCCTGTGCGCCGTCGGAGCGGGCGGGTGGTCCGACTGGTCGGGACGGTGCTGGAGGCAGAGCTCCCGGGCGCCCGCGTCGGCGAGGTCTGCAACATCGAAGGCACCGGCGTGGCGGAGACCGTCGGCTTCCGGGAGCAGCGCGCGCTGTTGATGCCATTCCACTCTGTCGAGGGTGTCCGGTTCGGCGCCCGCGTGGAGACGGTCGGGGAGATGCCGTCCGTGCCAGTCGGCAGCGCGCTTCGGGGGCGTGTGCTCGACGGCTTCGGCGAGCCCATCGATGGCAAGGGTCCGCTGCAGACGGTCACCCGGCGCCCCCTGCACGCGCCGTCGCCCGACCCGCTGCGCAGGGGGCTGATCCGTGAGCCGCTGCAGACGGGGGTGCGGGTGCTCGACGGTCTGCTCACGCTCGGGCTCGGCCAGCGCGTGGGCCTCGTCGCTGGCTCGGGCGTCGGCAAGTCGACCCTGTTGGGGATGATCGCGCGCCGATCGTCAGCGACGATCAACGTCATCGGGCTCATCGGCGAGCGCGGCCGCGAAGTCAGGGAATTCCTCGAGGACGTGCTTGGGCCCGAGGGGCTCGCGCGCTCGGTCGTCGTAGTGGTGACGTCCGACAAGGCCCCGGTGCTGCAGGTCCGCGGGGCGTTCGTGGCGGCGACCATCGCGGACTGGTTCCGCGACGAGGGGCTGGACGTGATGTTCTTCATGGACAGCGTGACGCGCCTCGCCATGGCGCAGCGCCAGATCGGGCTGGCGGCTGGCGAGCCGCCGACCACGAAGGGGTACACGCCTTCCGTTTTCAGCCTGCTTCCCCGCCTGATGGAGCGCGCGGGGCAGGGAGTGGGCTCGGGGAGCGTCACGGCGCTCTACACGGTGCTGATCGACGGCGACGATCTTCAGGACCCCATCGGCGATGCCGTGCGCGGCATCGTGGACGGCCACATTGTGCTCTCCCGGCGGATCGCCGCCCACGGGCGGTTTCCGGCGGTCGATGTCCTCCAGAGCCTGAGCCGCGTGATGCCCGCCGTTACGACACCCGCTCACCGTGCGGCTGCGGGGGCCATCCGCAGCTTGATGGCCACCTGGGCCGAGAACGAGGAGCTGATCCGCCTCGGGGCGTACCGGGCGGGCTCGAACGCCGGGGTGGACCTTGCGATCGCTCGCAACGACGCGATCCGAAAGTTCTGCCTCCAGGGGGTGTCCGAGGCGAGCACCCTGACGGACTCCGTAGCCGCGATGCAGGCGATCGCAAATGAGCCCTCAACTGTGGCACCGAACGGCCGATAGAGAGGCAGGAGAGTACGATGTCCAACATTCTGGCCTCGTTGCACCGGTTCAGGGCCCACGCCAGCCGTGAATCCCAGGTCTCCCTGCGACTGGCGGAGACCGCTCGGGATCAACAGGAGCAGAGGCTCACGGACGTCGGTGACGGGATCCGCGCCGCGCAGGCCGCGGTAGACTACGGTGACGTCGCGGCGATGGCCGCCTATCAGGCGTTCCGGATCCGCGAAGAGTTCAACGAGCGGCGCGAGCGCGCGCGCCTCCAGCAAAAAGAGCGCGACGTGATGCTCTCGGGCGACCGCCACGTGAAGTGCGTCCGCGATGAGTTGACCATCGAAGCGGTCATCGAGGAGCGGATGGCGGAGGATCGCGAAGAACTGCGTCGCGTCGAGGCCCGGGGGATGGACGAGATCGCGTCGCGTCTGCGGATCGCCGGATGACACGGAGAGGGGTCTGGATCGCGGTGGGGCTGGTGGCCGCGTGCGTGGTTAGCGGCGCTGCCCTGGCGTCCGGCGCGGATGAGCCCGCCGCAGATATGGCTGCCACGCTGCGTTGGTGCGGGGAGGAGCAGGCGGGTAACCGCGAGCTCGCCGATCAGCTTCGTCACCGCGCCCGGGAGCTGGACGAGAAGGAGCACTCCTTTGACGGCCGGAAAGCCGAGCTTACCGAGACGGAAAAGCGACTCGACACGCGCATGGACGAGCTCAAGGCGCTCCGGACCGAGGTCAGCCTGAGCCTGGACCGCGCGGACGCGGCGCAGGACGAACGCGTGAAGGGCCTTGTCAAGATGGTCGAGAGCAACCGCGCGGCCTCGATCGCACCGATGTTCGCAGTGCTGGACGAATCCCTCGCGGTTGAGGTGCTCGACCGGATGAACCGGCAGAAGGCCGGAAAGCTCCTGGCGGCACTCCCTCCGGCCAAGGCCGCATCACTGGCGGACAAGCTCACTCGCGCCCTGCAGCCGAAAGTCCATTGATCCGCGCCGTCCAAGCCGGGGAGCATGGCGTTCATGGCGGCGTCGCAGCCCGACCACCAGAGGGCTTCGACTCGCTGTTGGCAGACGCGCAGAGCGCATTCGAGGAGCGCGGTGCCGCGTCGACCGCGCCCGCGGTGCCGAGGGCGACGCCCCTTTCCCCGCGCGACCTGTCCACGCCGCACGAACCCGAACCGCCAAGAGCGGAGCCTCGCGGCCGACAGCGTCGGCCCCGCTTCGCGACGAAGTCGGGGCCGGGGGGCCACCGTCGCCACGCCCGAGCCAGACCGGACCCGGTGGTCCGCGAGGCCTCGGGCCATGCCCAGCCGGCTGTCCCGCGCGAGGTCCGCGCAACGCCGGTTGCGCGCGACATGGCGGGAGCCGCCGAATCCACGCCGTCGAGCAGTCGGTCGCCCACAGGCAATTTCGGGACCTGGCGCTTTCACGATGGCCTGGCTGACGCCGCGACGAACTCGTCGGGTACGCACCCCCTCGGAGCGCGCGCGAGCGCATCTGCGCCGTCAGGCACGAAGCCCTCCGCGACGCGGACTGCTGCGGCCGCGCCCGGGGGGCGCGTTGGGGACCGCCATCCATCGGCTCCGGGCCGGGCGACACGAGATGTCAGACGCCAGAACGCCAGCTCCCGAGGGACTGGTGCACAGCGGCTCGCGGCGCCCGCGCCCCCGGCGGGTGGCCCGGCGCCGGCGCGACCCGTCGGCGGGGCCGACCCCGCCGCCGGGCCTGGGCCTGCCGCACCGTCGCCGCCGCACAGCGACGCAGGGCCTGGGACCGCAGCGGGCTCCGAGGGTGGGGCGCTCGCGAGGTCCGGGGCGGGGCCGGCGCACGCCGGGCCGCAGTCCGCTCCGCCCACCCCGTCCACAGGCCAGCCGGAAGCGCCGTCGTCGGGGGTGGGAACGGAGACATCCGCCGGACCGAAGGCGGCCGTTCATCACGGGCTGGCGCACCTCCGCCGCCCCCACCCCGCCGCCGACCGGACCCAGGCGAGACCCGAGGCCAGGGTCTCCGCCGGCCACCACCTCGACTTCCTGCTGGCGGGGCACGAAGTGCGGCGATCTCCTGAAAGCGCGGGGGCTCGAATCGCGGGTCCGGGGCGAGATGCTGCGAGGGGCTCAGGGCCTACGCCCGCTTCGAAGCACGCGCCCGACGCTGAGGAGGGCACCACCGCGCCGGCTGGGGCGGGGAAGGGGGACGCTGGCGCATCGCCGCAGGACCAGCCGCCGGGTCCGCCGCTCTGGGTGCAGCAAGCGCCGGTGCCGACCGCCGCTTTCGCGCTCGCCGTAGAGCCAGGCGGGATCGCAGAGGCGACCCCGACACCACCGCCGGAGTTGGCGGCGGCGCTCCCGAAGGAGCTTCACCTGGCCGTGCCCGATCCGCTCGGGGAGTGGACGCTGGACGTGCTGCGGCACGACCACGGCGTGGACCTCGTTTTTTCGGGACATGCCGCGCTGGGCGCCGTCGTTCATGACGCGGCCCCGGAGCTTCGGGACCTGCTGTTTTCCCACGGTCATTCAACGGGCGCCATCGAATTTCGCGACGCAGGGAACGGCCACCCCGACGCATCGGGGACCGGGGCCGGCACCGGCGGTGGGCCCGCGCATCCCCACGGTCAAGGCCCGCGAACGGGTCCCGGATCCTCCGTGACCCGGAAGGCCCCCGCGCACGCCCCGACAGCCGCCGAACCCCGCCTCGCCGACCAGACGCGGCTGAACCGACTCGCCTGACTCAAGTTTTCGCCCCTGCGACCGATGGAACACCCATGAGTTCGACCGTGACCGGAGTCAACACCACCGCAGACATCCCCACGGCGACGTCCACGTCGGGTTCAACCTCCCTCGGCAAGGATTCGTTCCTGCTACTGTTGACGACGCAGCTCAAGAATCAGGACCCGAGTGCCCCGGTGTCGAACACCGAGTTCGTTTCCCAGCTGGCGCAGTTCTCGCAGCTCGAACAACTGCAGACAGTGTCCAGCCAGCTCGAGTCGTTGTACCTCGTGAATGTGTCGATGAACAACGCGTCGATGACCAGCCTGCTCGGCAAGCAGGTCGTCGCGCGGTCGGACACGTTCCACCATTCGAGCGGCTCCCAGGACATGCACTTCGACGCCGCGAGCGCCACCACCAGCACCACGCTGACCATCACGAATTCCAGTGGGACGGTGGTCTACAGCGGAGAAATCGGGGCGGAGGCGGCCGGTGAGGGCACCTACACTTGGGACGGCAAGGATCAGAGCGGGCAACTCGTCGCGGACGGCGACTACACCTTCACGGTCAGCGGCTCCGACGTGAACGGCAACGACGTCAGCGTACAGACCTTGATCCAGGGCACCGTCGACGAAATGTCCTTCGCGACCGGGTCTGCGGCACCCTCGGTAAACGGGGTGGACATCGCCATGGGCGACATCGTCCGCCTGGTGGAAGGGAGCGGCTCGTGAACCTGCGCTCCGTCGGCTCGGTCGGACCGACCCCGGCGTCGGGAACGGCGACCCTGCCGGAGTCCGCACCCGGCTTCGGCTCCAACCTCGACGCGCTGCTTCGGCCAACTTCGGGGGCCTCGTCGCCCACGGGCGTCCAATTCTCGCGCCACGCGTCCGCGCGCATGGAGTCCCGGGGCGTGGCGCTCGACTCTGCCGACCTGTCGGACCTGTCGGACACCATCGATCGCCTCGCCAAGCGCGGAGCCAAGGAGAGTCTCGTCCTGATGGGCGAGCACGCGTTCATCGTCGGGGTGCCCGACCGCAAGGTCGTCACCGTGCTGACGCGGCAGGAGGCCGCAGGCAACATCTTCACGCACATTGATTCAACCGCTGTGATTCGCTGATTCTCGATCGCTGATTCTCGATTTTCAACAACGGGCCGGACCGCGGAATTCCCCAAGGAGGCCCAAGACAACTCCCGATCGACTGACGGAGTTGTCCCTCACGCGCCGTTGGCGCTTCCAAGGAGTGTTCCCATGTCCCTGTTCAGTACCCTCGGTGTCGGAGCCAGCGGGCTCAACGTGGCCAGCGTCGGGCTCGGCGTGGCCGGTGACAACATCGCAAACATCGGCACCACCGGGTACAAGCACACCCGGGCGACGTTCGCGGACTTCCTGCCGCAGAACGTCTTCGGGCTGAGCGGCGTCGGCCAGCTCGGCACGGGTGCGGCCACGAACTACCTCTCCACCCAATTCGCTCAGGGCAGCATCAACAGCAGCGACTCGTCGCTGGACATGGCGATCGGCGGGAACGGCTTCTTCGTCGTGAACGACGGGAACCAAAGCTCCTACACGCGAAATGGGGAGTTCTACATGGACGACAACGGGTTCATCACCACCGCCTCCGGGCTCAACCTGCAGGGCTACAATGCCGTCAACGGCGCGGTGTCCGGAGCCATCGGGGATCTCCAGATCGATGAGACGACGATCCCTCCGGCCGTCACCACGACGGTGGTGGCGGACGCCACGCTCTCCGCGGAGACGGTACCGGGCGTCGACCTCGCCGCCATCGACATGTACGGCACCGGCACCGGCACGAACACGCTGACCGAGGCTGGAGACGCCGCTGACTTCACGATGGGGACGACCATCTACGACACGCTGGGGGTCGCTCACGACGTCACTGTGCTGTTCGAGCGGTCTGGCACGTCGGACTGGATCTGGCGCGCAGTCACCGACGCGACTCAGGTGTACGACACGACCAACACCGCGTTCTCCACCACCGCCGATTCGGGATTCGAGATCGCGAACGGCACCGTCAGCTTCGACACCGACGGGAACATCTCGGCCTTCACCCAGACCAACACGTCGACCACCACGCCGTGGACCTTTCAGGGGGCCGCGGCACAGGACGTCGCGTTCGACTTCGGGATGGACTCCACGGGCGTGGCCACGGACGGCGCCGTCACCATGGTCGGCGACGAGTCCTCGGTCCAGGCGCTCTCCCAGGACGGCCGGTCCGCCGGCATCCTGTCGAGCCTCGCAGTGTCCGACGATGGCACGATCACGGGGTCCTACACGAACGGCGAGGATCTGGTCGTCGGGCAGGTCGCGCTCGCCACCTTCACCGCGGAGTCTGGGCTCATCCGGGCGGGGGGCACGTTGTTCACGGCGTCATCCGCCGCCGGCGCGCCGGCGGTCGGCGCTGCGGGCACGGGCACGCGGGGGACCATCTCCGGAAGCGCGCTCGAAGGGAGCAACGCCAATCTCGAAGACGAGTTCGTCAACATGATCACCGCCCAGCGCATGTACCAGGCCAACGCCAAGGTGATCACGGCCGCCGACGAGTCCCTGCAGACCCTGATGGCGATCCAGTAGCGGTCAGCCGAGAGCCTGGGAGGGGGGAGCCCCGGCCCAGGCTCGGTAGGTGCGGGAAAAGTAGGCGGGGGCCATGCCGACCGCAGCGGCGACCTCGGCTACGCTGCCGAACGCGCCGACCTCAAGCATCTCGTGGGCGGCCTTCAGCCTGACCTCCCGGATGTACGCTTTCGGCCCAAGTGGCCCGAGCTCGAGGAGGCGGCGGCGGAGCTGCCGGGGGCTCACGGCGAGGTCCCGTGCGAGGTCGTCGACTGTGTACAAGGCGTCCCCAAGCGACCGGTGGATGGCCTCGTCGATGCGACGACGGAGGGCACGGAGCTGCGCCGGGCTCGTCGTCGAACCGCTGGAGGGCAACGGGCTCGTCGGGGGGGCCCCAAGGGCGATTCCTGCGCTACGGGCGATGAGCTTCTTCAACCGGACGATGAGCTCGGCCTCGTGGAAAGGCTTGCCCATGAACTCATCGACCGTCCAGAGCGCGGAGGCCTGGACTTCGCCGGTGCCGTTCGCGCTCAGGAGCATGACCGGCAAGTGGGCAAGGCGCCGGTTGCTCCGGATCCGGTCGCAGAGCGCGAGGCCGTCGATGTCCGGCATGATCAGATCGGACAGGACGGCCACCGGCTGGAGATCTTCCAGCACCTTGAGCGCCTCGGCTCCGCCGGATGCGGTGGTGACGGTCCAGTGTGGCGACAAGAGGTCGACCAGCACGGCACGCATCCAGGCATCATCCTCGACGACGAGGAGGGAAGGGCGGAGTTCGTCCGTGGGAATCGGGTCCATGGTGCTGACTATCTCGCCGCCCAACGCACGTCACCAACCGGCGAAGGCTGTCGGTAACCGTACAGATTGTCAATAGTCGTGCTCACGTTTTCGCCACCCCGACCGAGAGCGGACCCCTTCCGGACGTGTTCAAACCGGACATAGGCTTGCACTTATGTCCCCGAGGGTGCTGTTGGGGTGAACCGTCTGGTAGTCTTCAACCGTCCCTGCGAGAAGCACCCAATCCACAACCGCAAGAATCGATAAAAGCATTGCTCATCGCTCGGTTATCGCGCGGTGACCTTCCCTGCCACTGTTCCGCCGCCCGCCGAAGCTCGCCGACACAGGCGCAACCCTTTTCAGACGATTGCCCCCCGAGGAGGCCGCATGAGCCATCATCTCGCGAACTGCCCGCCGACCCCGCAGCGGAAGCTTGAGCTTCAGGCACGCGCAAGCGCGCGCGGCGTCGATCTCGACAACCGGGACTGGGCCGAGCCCCGGGCACCCCGTTCGCGCTCCCGCCCGAGTCGTCGCGACCGGGAGGCCATGATTGTGGCTCACGTGCAGTTGGTGCGCGTGATCGCTTCGCGCATCTCGCGCCGGCTGCCCTCGCATGTCGACACCGACGAGCTGACCGGCGTCGGGATGCTTGGCCTGATCGACGCTGTCGACCGGTTCGACCCCGAGCGAGGAACCCCGTTCAAGGCCTACGCGGAGATCCGCGTCCGCGGCGCCATCATCGACTCTTTGCGATCGGCTGACTGGGTCCCGCTCGTCGTTCGCCGCAAGGTGGCGCGCATCGAGCGCACTCGCGACGCGCTTCGACGGCGCACCGGGCGCGACCCGAACCGTGTGGACATGGCGGAAGCCCTCGGCATGTCACCAGGCGCCTACGACGACCTGCTCGGAGACGCGGTGGTCCACCACCTCGTCTCCCTGGAGGCCGTGGACGGCCAACCGAATGGGAGCTCCCCGGCGGACCGCATTGCCAGCTCTTCCGACCACGCCCTCGATGTCTGGCTTGCAGAAGAGGGCCAGCAGGCGATCGAGCGGGCCGTCCACCACCTACCCGAGATGGAGCGCAAGGTGCTGCATCTCTACTACGGCGACGGCCTGAAGTACCGCGAGATCGGGCTGTCGCTGGGGGTGTGTGAGTCCCGGGTGTGCCAGCTCCGGGGTCAGGCCATCGCCCGGCTGCGGAAGGTCGTCTCGGCCACGATCGATTGACGCGGAGGTGGATATGATATCTTTGAGTGCCCTTCGTCTCCACTCCATGTGAGCTGTCGTTGAGTCCCACACGTCCCAACCTTGGTGATGGCTCGCCTGCGGACCCGGTCCTGCTTCAGGGATCGGCCACCGTCGAGGTCAACGACCTGCTCGCGGCTGTCGGGGAGCTCACGATCACGACCCAGCGCATCCGTTTCAGGCCGAACCGGGTCGAGAATCTGGTCGGGTTGGCTGCGGCCTTCGACGATCCGGTCGATGCGATCAGCGGTTTCGAGATCACCGGCGCACGGCACCGCCTCGAGGTTCGCTCGGCCAGCCGCACGGTCCGATTCATGGGGGATGTCGTCCCCGGCGTGTACGGTGCGCTTCAGGCCCTCGCGGAGGTGGCGTCCGGAGAGGTCAAGGCGGAGCATCTCGGGTTCCGGCTGGTTCCGGCGTCACTGTGTCGCGGCCCGGTGATGCATCCTGGTGCGCTGGTGTTCACAGGCACCCGGCTCGCGTTCGTCGCGACCGGTTTTCTCGACTCCCTCGTCGGCGTGCACGCGCTCACCGAGATCCCGGTAGGGGCGATCACCAACCTCACCTTGTCCGGAAGGCTCGACCCGCGCATCGAGGTCGGCACGGTCGGAGCGCGGTTGATCTTCGCCTGTGCAGACGCGGCCAACCAGTACGAGCGGGCGGTGGCTTGGCTGGCCGAGCACCTCCCGGGTCCGATGGTGCTCGGCGGAGCAGCGGCGACGGGCCCCGTGGCGACGGAACTCGACCGGGTGATCGGCCCATACCGGGGCCTTGGAGCCCTCGCCGAGGCCCCGCTCATGTTCACCCCGGCCGTCGCACTGAGCGCCAACAGCCCCGCCACACCTGGCTGGCTGTTCGTCGGCGCGGAGTCCATGGTCTGGCTCCCTGGGCCTACACCAAGCGTAGCAAGGCCGCCGGTGTCCCTGCCTCTGGGCCGTGAACGCTGGATCTGGGGTGAGCCAGCGGCCGAGATCCGGGCCGACCGCGAAGGGATCCCGTATCGATGGGTGACCCGGCTCGGGGTCCCGTTCCGGCAAGCGCTCTTCGAGCAGGTCGAGCGGATCCGGAAGCGGATCGCGCTGGCATGGGCGTCGTCCGGCACGGGGGTGATCGCGGACGGGCAGAACCGCCGGGACAGCTACCGCGTGCAGGTGATGGAGCAGGGGCAGCCTGCGATCGGCATCTGGGTCGCCACGGAAGGGGAGTTCCGGCAGCTGAGCTGCAAGATCATCGAGCTCTCACTCGGCGGCTGTTCCATCCGGACCGCGGCGCAGCTCCCGCTCGATCTGCTCGCCCGCGTCGATCTCGCGGAGAGCGGCCGCGTCTGCTCCGTCCGCGCTCGTGTGGCCTACACCCGGCAGGGCATGCATGACCAACGCTCGGTGGCTGGGCTCGTGTTCATCGAGCCGCCGTCCGACTTTGACACCGTCCTCCGGCACATGTGGATGTCGCTCCAGCAGCAGCAGCTGAAACGGCTGCGTGGTGGTGGCGAGCCAACGTGAGCCCCTGATATGGTGGCTTCACGCCCGGAGGCGCTTGAGCAGCGATCTCGCGCCGGCGTGGCTCTGGTCGATCCCGACCGCCCGCGAGGCCAGACTCCGGGCGTTCTCCTTCAGCCCGAGGGCCTCATAGACCTCGGCGAGCACCATCGCGTACTCGAGGTTTTTCGGCTCCTTGGCGCAGGCCTTCCGGTACAGCTGCACCGCGCCGCGAAGATCCTCGCCCTGCGCGCGCAAGAGCTGCGCGAGGCGGAAGAACGCGACGCCGTCCGGGGGGTCCAGATCGATCGCCTTTCTGTAGCGGGTGACGGCCTCTGCCTTCTGGGCGTAGCTCTCGGCGCGCCCTGCCTCTGCCACGAGCACCTTCGCCCGGGCTTGGCGGCTGCGCATCAGGGCCCCGCGGTGAAGGGCGGCGTAGTCGGGGTTGGCGGGCTCGAAGCGGGACGCGAGGTACAGGTTCGTCTCGGCGAGGGCGTAGCGCCCGGCCTCGAGGTCCGCCTTTCCGGCGGAAAAGTAGCGTTCGGCGCGTTGGCGGTGGTCGTCGAGCTGGCGACGGATGGCTTCGACGGCCTGACCCTGCTCCGGAGCGCCGGGGGGACTGCTTCCGGGGCGGCGGAAGGATGTCTCGGACGACGATCCGCGCGCCGGCTCCGAAGCGAGCGACGGCTGGGATGCCGTGGAGACGGCTGAGGCCGCGCTGCGATCACTCGACGCCGTGCGATGCGGGTTCCAGCCGGGGACGGAGCTCGCGGGCGCGAGCGACGTGGACGCCGACCGCGGCGATCGGCGTGCCTCCTGGAACCAGCGCGTCACCAACGCGAAATTCTCGTCGAGCACCCGTCCGAGCGCGCCGACGTCGCGGCTGTAGAAGCGGTCGGGGTGCCACTGATGCACGAACTCGCGGTACGCCCGGTCGAACCCCAGCGCGTCCGACGCGTCCACGAAACCCAGCGCAACACCTGTCGCTCCCTGGCCGAGCGCGTCCTGAATGCGCGTGATCTCGTTGATCTCGGTCTGGCTAAGCGGCCGTCGTTCCATCCGATCTCTCGCGGGCGCTCCCGACCGCCTGTACGGCGGCAACCTGCCCTTGCCGAGTGGTATCGGCCAAGTGACGGAGGACTTGAACGCTGCGAGCCGACTGTCCGCTATTTTCCCGCTTGCGGGGAGACTTCAGCCCCGCGGCTACGCCAGTCGGTTCAGAAGCGACCCGACCGCGGCGTCCTCCGCGCGGATCACCGCGGCGTTCGCGGCGTACATGAACGTCGAAACCCGGGTGCCGATCATGGCGTCCTCAAGGTTGACGTTCGACAACTCGGTCGTTCCCCCTGTACTCGGGTCGAATGACTGCAAGCCCGGGCTGTCATCGGTTCGGACGGAAGCCGTCACGCCCCCGTTGGCCACATCGCGCCCCGAGACCACCCGGGCCTTGTACCCGTCGGACAGCAAGTTCGCGGTGTTGGACGCGTAAGCGGCCAGACTCGTGTCCGCGAATCGCATCCCGGATGCGGCAATGGCGAGGGCGGGGTTCATGCCGGGATTGTATCACAAGGCCAGTTTGAATTCGTTCCGGAGACCCACGCTATCCCCCCGCGAAGAAGTACACCGTCCCTGCGTCCGGGCGCCCCGAGTAGTCGCCTTTCGAGCAGCCCATCATCATGTCGGCCGCGCCGTCCGCGTTCAGATCCCCGATGCCGACCGAGCTGCCGCAGGCGTCGCTGCTGCCGTCCCCGGTGAACGTCGCGTCGTAGCCGTCGGCGCTGGCGAGGTCGTACACACCGCTCAGCGGACCGTAGATGAGCCATGCCGCACCTGCGCTGCTGGCCGAGCCGTTGTCCCAGTTGGGCGCTCCGACGAAGATGTCCAGCTCGCCGTCGCCGTTGACGTCGCCGAGGGCGGGCTGCGCGGAGCCAAGGTTGTCGCTGTTGTTCGCCCCGATGATCTTGACCGCGTAGTCCGAGGTCGCGCTGTCCGGGGTGCCGGCCTCAGGGTTGATCCCCTCGAAGAGGTAGACCGCGCCCGCATTGTAGCTGCCGTCATCGTCGCGCGGGGCGGTCACGACCATGTCCGGCTGGCCGTCCCCGTTCACGTCGCCCGGCGCCCCGACCGCCCAGCCGAAGTACTCGCTGGACGTCGTCCCCGGGATCTTCAGGGCGGCGTCGGCGAGGCTGAACGTGGCGGTGATCGGGGCCTCGACCACGTAGACAGCACCGGCTCCGGACGCGCCGCTGTCCTGCCCGTAGGCGCCGATGAAGAGGTCATCGTAGCCGTCCCCGTTCGGGTCGTTGCCTTCCCCGCCAGCGAGGCCGTGGCCCGCCTGATCGAGGCTGGCCTCCTGGTTGATGACGTAGAGGCTCGTCAGCCCGCCCGCGCCGTGACTGTACAGGGAGACTGCGCCGGTCGCGGGGTTCGCGATGGCGATCTCGTTGTCGCCATACGTCGACCCTTCGTCCCCGATACCCGAGACAGGACCGTTCGCCGCGACCCGGTCATAGTACACGGAGGAGGACGAATAGTCGCTCGTGGCGGCCAGACTCGTCCCTTCGTAGAGGTAGACATACGTCGTGGTGCTGTCGGAGCGAGCGACGGCCAGCTCATCGACACCGTCACTATCGAAGTCCTGGACGCCCCAGAGCGCCGCACCCCACGTGTAGGACGCGCTTGTCGAGCCGTAGAGCAGGCCCGTGGCGTCGGTCGCCGCGCTCGCGCTGGCCGTCGGGAAGCCGTCGTAGACGTACACGACGCCCTCATACAAGCCCGCGTAGGTCTCCCCGCTGGCCCCCACAGCGAGATCGTCCGCGCCGTCGCCGTTGAAGTCCATCCCCGTGGCCAGCACGCTGCCAAAGGCGTCACTGCCCGCGGTCCCATAGTAGACGGCGTCAGCGTCGGTGCTCGCCCCGTCCTCCGCGAGGTAGGTGCCATGGTACGCGTACGTCGGGCACCCGTCGTCGGCGACGCCGTCGCAGTCGTTGTCCGCTCCGTCACCGCAGATCTCCAACGCAGCCGGATTGACGGCCGAGGCCGCATCGTCGCAGTCCGTGCTGGCGCTGCTGGTGTACACAGTGTCGGCGGAGCACGTGCATTGGCCGGCGCCCGCCCCGTAGCCGTCGAGATCGAGATCGATGTAGAAGTCCGTGCAGGCGAGCGCGTCGATGTCATTGGCCGAGCCGTCGCAATCATCGTCGTCGGGGGTCAGGCAGGTCTCGGCCACCCCGGGGTTCACCGTGGTCACGGCGTCGTCGCAGTCCGTCCCAGAGGTGCCGCCGGTGGGGGTCTCGTCGCCGTAGTCGTCAAGATCGTCGTCCTGCATGCACGCGGTCGCCGAGTCGAGCGGCGCGGCGCCCGGGTAGGCCTCGGCGTCGGAGTCGTCACAATCGGAGGCATCGGACACAACCCCGACCGCGGCGTCGCAGCGCTTGGAGGCGGAAGCGGCCGCGCCGAAGCCATCGCCATCGCTGTCGGCGTAGAAGGAGGACTTGCTGCTGGACGCTACGTCCGGGTCCGCATCGTCGGCAAGGCCGTCGCAGTCCTCGTCCACATCGGCGGCGTCGCAAACCTCGGTCGCGCCGGGGTTGATGGAGGCGTTGGTGTCGTCACAGTCGGTATCGGCGGGGGCGAAGACCCGGTAGTCGCCTTCCGGTGCGCAGTAGCACGCGCTGTCGGTCGCAAGGCCGTAATCGTCGAGGTCCGCGTCCGCAAAATACGCCACGCAGCCTGTTGCGCCGCGCGCGTTGAGGGAACCGTCACAGTCGTCGTCGTAGGCCGTCGCGCAGTCCTCGGTCCCGGCGGGGCTCACCAGCGGGTCGGTGTCGTCGCAGTCCGTGCCGGCATCGACGGGTGCGGAGACGGCGCTGTCTCCGTAGCCGTCGCCGTCGGCATCGCGCGTGCAGAGAGTCGGGTCCTCGCTCAGCGCGGAGCCCGGAAACGTGTCGGCGTCCGAGTCGTCGCAGTCGTTGCTCGATTCGACGTACCCAGGGACCGGGTCGCAGAGCGGCAACGCGGCCCCCGCGCCGTACCCGTCGGCGTCACCATCGAAGTAGAAGTCGACCTTGCCCGCGGCCGCCACGCCGGGGTCGTGATCGTCCGCGGTGCCGTTGCAATCATCGTCCACGTCGAACGCATCGCAGACCTCGGCTTCGCCCGGGTTGACAGCGCCGTTGGAGTCGTCGCAGTCGTCGCCGGTCGCAGCGTACCCGGCGGGCGCGACACATGCGCTGGCCGTGGGGCTCGGCCCGCCGTACCCGTCCCGATCGCCGTCGATGTAGAACGTCGATTGGCCAATCGCGCTCGGGTCGGCGTCGTCGGCCAGCCCGTCGCAGTCCTCGTCCGTGGAGGCGCTGTCACACACTTCCTGGGCACCGGGGTTCCGTCCTGCGTCGGTGTCGTCGCAGTCCGTGCCATCGAGGACGTAGCCTGCCGGTGCCTCACACTGGGCCGCGGCCCGGGCACCCTCGCCGTAGCCGTCGGCATCGAGATCGCCGTAGTACGTGAGGAACGAGGCGGGGTCCGTGGACGGGTCGGAGTCGTCCGAGAGCCCGTCGCAGTCCTCGTCGAGGTCCTCGGGGTCGCAGACCTCCAGCATGCCTGGGTTCACGCGCGGGTCGTAGTCATCGCAGTCGCCCAGCAGGGTGGTGTACGCGGCTGTCGGTGGGTCACACTGCAGGACCGTCAGCCCTGTCCCGTCGCTGTAGCCGTCCAGATCGACGTCGCGGTACCAGGTCGACAACGTGGTCGGGTCCACGCTGTCGTCGTCATCGTCGGCAAGTCCATCACAGTCCTCGTCCACGTTGAGGTCGTCGCAGACCTCGGCCAAGAGCGGGCTTCGGCCGCTGTCCGAGTCGTCGCAATCCGTGCAGGCGGGAGCGCCATCGCCATCCGCATCCGCGTAGCCGACAGACCCGTCGCAGTTGTAGTCGACCGGGTCGGTGCAGTCGGATTCGTCGGCACCGGGGTGCACGGCACCGTTCGTGTCGTCACAGTCGGTCGAGGACGCGACGTACCCGGGCGGGGCCTCACACGCGTCCACAGAGACACCGGGGTCGCCGTACCCGTCGCCGTCACCATCTTCGTAGTACGGGGTGGCTTCCGCGGCGTTGTCATCGACGTCCCCGTTGCAGTCGTTGTCGACACCGTCGCAGACCTCGGGGTTGCCGGGGAACGCCGTCGGGTCTGCATCGTCACAGTCGTCGCCGAGCTCCACGTAGCCGGGGGTGCCTGCACACAGGTCTGCAGGGGCTGCTGGATTCCCGTGGTTATCGGCGTCCACATCGGCGTAATAGCGAGAGGCATCCGAGGCGCCGACATCGACCGTCCCATCACAGTCATTGTCGATGCCGTCACAAACCTCCTCGGCCTCCGGGTTCACGTCGGCCCGCGCGTCGTCGCAGTCGACCTGATCCGAGTACCCGTCGCCATCATTGTCGATGCGCTGCTTCGTCACGCGGATGTCCTGCGGACATCCGAGCAGGAGCGCGAGGGGCAGGTATGGAAGCATTCTGCCCTTATACTATAGCACACATCGGGAGGCAGGCCTTCCCGACAGCATCTGCGATGCAGCGGTCGAGGCCATACTCCTCTCCCGGCGACCGGGGCCCGGGCCGCGGCGATCAGGGTCCCCCGCCCGCGCTGTGAACCAGCATCCAGTGCAACACGGCGTCTTCGAGATCGTCGAGAAGGGCCACCGTACCTGGATCTCCGCGTCGTGCGCGATCCCGCACGGGCGGCCATACATCAGCGAGTTGTGGCCGCTCCACCGTCCTGCAGGCGTCATGTGTGTCATCCACCCCTCCGACCTCCAGGACGCCATCCAGCCGCTCGGCGACCCCGTGACCGTCGTCCTGATCGGCCGACGCGGCGCGGACGCCGTCTCACCCGGTTCGCGGGGCCAGGCGGGACGGACAGCGGCGCGCAACCTCGGCGCGTCGATGCTCCGGGGAAACAGCCGATCCGCAACGAGAAACCCCCGCCGTGCGCGACCCTGCCCTGCCGCCTGCAGCTCACCGCCGTTCGCGCGCCGACAGAGCATGCGGGACGAAGCTCGCTCGTCATGAAGATGCTCGAACGGGACGCCGTTTCGATGGGCCCCGCCTGCGAAGCGCGTGGTGGTCCTCTCAGGCGACGAGCGAGTCGGGGTCTCAGTCGACGTGGGGCTCGAAGACGGCGAACTTCGACGACTGATCGACGTCGTCTCGGGCCAGGAACCGCAGGATGGCGGCCTCGGCTGTCCGATTGAACCGTTCAATTTTCCCTCTGCCGGGAGGGTACCCGACCGTCCTGTGGACGATGCGGATGTCAAGGTTGGTGAGATCGCGACGCGGCGCAGTCCCTGCCGACCGGCGCGAAAATGCTTGCCGTCGCGGAGCACGATCTGCATACGGTTTTCCTTGGCGAACCGCCGCGAATCGAGCGACGGGGCCGTGCCTGTCCGGGTACGCACGTCGAGCCGACGGAGCGCACGCCCGGCCGTCGTGCGATCCACATCCGCTGGACGTTGAAGCAGCCCGACATCGACGGCCCGTTGCAGCAGCTCGGGGATGCTGGCCCTTAGCCCAAGATGTGCGCGAACGCCGCGAATTCTCACATCCAAGCCTAGACAAAACATAGGTTCCGCCTTAGTAGTTGGTTGTTGAAACCCCCACTACGAACGAGGAACCTATGGGTAGGAGTTCTACCACACGCCGCG
>CAIMSU010000272.1 GCA_903844155.1 uncultured Pseudomonadota bacterium
AGGTCCAAAACGTCGTCCCAGGCCCCGTCGATGAGATCAGCGTGCGAGGTAGCGGTCGAGGCGTGGCGGCGGCGGGCGGAGTGCATGCCGCAGACTCACCCGGAACTCTTGACGTGTCAAGTAAGTTAGCGCCTATGCCCTGAGGGAGGGCCTGACGTTGTCCGACAAGGGATGGAGCGAGCTGTTGTCGTGTTTGGCAGGTCAGAAGCCAGGTAGGCAGACGCTGGCGAGCCTGCGGAGGTCCCACCCGGAGCAGTTCCGGCACCTGCGGCGGATGCCGACAAAGCGCGACGCCCACCTGTGGATGGAGTCGCTTTTGCTTGGCCTGCGTGCGCTCGGATTTCCCGGAACGGTCCTCGTGCTCGATGAGCATGACGACACGGACCGGAAGTCTCTGGATCAGAGCATCGCACAGCTCCGAACGAAGCTTGATCGTCTTGCGCAGGGTGGGCTCCCTGGCACCTTCGTCCTGTACCTGGTCCTTGAGGACTTTCCGCAGCGTGTCCAGCGGTCGCACATCGCCCTGGAGCAGCGAATTGCTGCGCTTGTTCCGAATGTCCCGACCCGGATGATGGTTGACCTCAAGGCGATCCGCGATCTTGAAGGAGCCCCATTTCTTGTGGCGTTGGCGGAACGACTACACATCCTCGCGCTTTGCCGCCCGATGTCCCCTGGAGCCTTGGCGGACGCCACGCTCCTGGCGTCGCGCCATGTCACCCTGGGCGGTGCCCGTGTGCGCGAGTTCGTGAAGGCCTTCGTCCAACAACTTGATGAATGAATCATCCCCCTCCGGAGACTGAATGCCCGTAGAACCTACAGACCTCGATCCACTCGCGCTGCGGCAAGCATGGAGTCAGCTTCGGACGTCGGGGCAAGCCAGCCCGAACATCGCGCGACTACTGCAGGTCGGCGTTGGCCAATTCCTCGACGCATTCAGCGAGGAATACCTCGGGAGCGCGGGGCTCGGACAGGGTATGAAAATCGTCCTGGGCGCCAACGGTGAAGGCAAAACCCACCTACTTTACTGCTTGCGGGAGCGGGCGCTGCTGGCCGGCCATGCCGTCTCGTACGTTGAGGCGACCTCGTCTGGGCTCGGAGAGTCCCAATTCTCCTTCGCCCAACAGGTGCTGCGCCGAATCGAGACCAGCGAGTTCATGGACGGTGGCGACGCCCGGATCCCCGCGTTGATCAGAGCCGCGGTAGCCCGGAAGCGCAAGGCGGCCGAGGCGGCGGGACTGGACCCCCAGCCGGTCCTCAACGCCTGGGCGAGAGGGCTGAAGAACAAGGATCTCTATCCGCACGGGCTCAGCGAGGCGCTCGGCAGCGCCGTGACGGCCGCGATCGATGAGGACGACGATGCCCTCAGAACGCACGCCTCCGAGATGGCCTTCGAGGGGGTCCGGCTCACCAAGGCGCAGGCAGAGCAGGGCGGCGCGCAATTCCTCGGCTCCCTCCCCATTGTCGTCCGGCTACTCGGCTTCCAGTCGTTGGTGATCCTGGTTGACGAGGCCGAGCTCGCAGTGGAGAAGCAGGGCAAGCAGAGGCGAGAGCGGTTCTTGAAGGCGCTGAGGTTCCTGAACGACCACGTGGCGAACGGGGATCGGAGTCCATGCCTGATCGTGACCTGTTGCTCCAGCGACTTTTGGCCGGACCAGTTTCTGCACTACGAGGCGCTTTACCAACGTCTTGATGACCCAGGCCGAAACACTCCGGAAGATCGCCGCGGGTTGAAGACTCGCACCCTCGTCAAGCTGACCAAATTATGGGTCCACGAGACTTTCCGCGGGGACCTCCAAGACTACAGCGCACTCGGCGCGGCCATCGTGGCGCTGGCTGCACGCGTGCACCGAGACGTTGACCGGGACGTCCAAGCGAAAAACATCGAGGTGTTCGCGAGGGCCGCGTCCTCTCGCGGGCTCCTCAGGCCAGTCAAGCGGTACTTTATCAAGGCGCTTTGCGTGGAATTGGAGGCCCAGATCGACAATGAGAGCCAGCATGTGGTGGCGGATCAGGAGGCATTCAAGGCACTGGACGCCGCCATCCAGAGCATTCAAGAGCACGATGAGACGACGGACACAGGGGCCTGATCATGGCGATACTCGCTCCCGGCCAACTCGTCCGACATCGCCAATTCGGCACGGGCAAGGTCCTCGCCTCGCCGGTCGCCGGGGCAGTCCGGGTGTACTTCGACATTATCGCCAGCACCGAGATGGTCCGGGTCGTGGATCTGGAATTCGTCGGCCCCGTGCAGACCGCCGCCCCCACGCCGCCCCCGCCTGTTGCCCCGCCGTCGGAGAAAACGGTTCAGCAGGAGCTGCCAAGGCTGACCGTGGAGTGTCTTCGCCAAGGCTTGCCGCCCCCGGGGAAGCTTATCGACTGGACGGTCGGTCATGTAGCGGCCCGAGCCGCCGTCGCCGGAGCGATCAAGCGCGCCGAGGGCGGGAGCGCCTCGGTACTGTCCGTCCGTGCGCTCTATGGACAGGGGAAGAGTCACCTCGGCCGGTTGGCTGGCGAACTGGCGCTATCGAGGGGCTTCGCGTTGTTCAATGCGGAGCTGGACGGGAAAGGCACGACCTTGGCGGACGGAATCGGGTTGCTTGATGCCCTATTTTCTTCTGTCCAGCTTCCTCCGAACGGCGCAGATGACGACCACCGAATTCGAGGTTTGGGTGCGATTTTGCGCCGCGCGTCGAGGGCCTCCGGACCTCGTGGTCTCCGCCTTGAGCGGTTCGCACCTTTCTTGACGGATACCCGATGGCTGGACTCCGAGGAGGCGATCGGCGTGGTTGAAGGCTTCCTGTGCGGGCGACAGAGCAAAACAGCGGCGGTCGTCGAGCTGAACCGGGTGGGCGTTTACCTGAGTCCCGCTGCGCTCAGCCTCAACTCGGGCCGCCTGGACCAGCGGCGCAAGAACCAGGTGGAACACCTTGGCTGCGTGGTTGATCTCTGTACTCGTGCGGGCGCGCGTGGGGCGATGATTGTGATCGACGAGTTCGACCACGATTTCCTGGGGCCGACGGGCAAGCTCGAGACCAAGGCCGAAATGTTGTTCGCCCTCGCAGAGGCTTGCTTGGGCCTGCCCGTGGTGCTGATTTTCCTCACCACCACGCCGCTCTCGTTCCTGACCGGGCTGATCACGACGTTCGCCGAAGTGGAGCTCGATTCATTTTCCGATGCAGCGATCGAGAGCATCGTGAATCGAACAGTCGATGCCTTCGCCGACGCCTATCCGTCGCCGGTGTTCGCCCGTGGCCGGAGCTCGCTATTCAACGGCCTACTTGCGAAGTTCCGCGCGGAGTACGAACGGGATGGTTGGGGACCGCGGTTCGTCATTCGTGCCACAATTGAGGCTTGCGAAGTCGCTCGGGGCCAGCAACTCCGTTCACTCGCGGACGTGGTGCTCTGATGTCGGTCTCTGACGCTGAAATGTTCGCTAGGCTTGACGTGGCGGGCCAGAGTCTTCTCGGCGGATTTTCCTCGCTCACGGAAGCGCAGCGGGTGGCGATCCCTGAGATCCTGGCGCGGCGCCCGGTCCTACTCGTTTCGCGGACGGCGTCGGGGAAGACGGAGGCCGTTCTCGCCCCGTTGCTTGCACTCTTGGCGAGAGAGCGCTGGACAGGTGCACCGTGCATTCTTTACGTCGCCCCGACACGGGCCCTAGTGAACGACCTTTGGGAGCGCATTTCCGCCAAGACCCGCGGGTTTGTTGAGGTTGGACGTCGGACTGGGGAGTACCGAGCGCCGGGTGGCAGCACGCTACTTTTGACCACGCCCGAATCTCTGGACTCAATGCTGGTACGAGGCTGGAACGGCGGCGACCATGTGCTCGCGAATGTGCGGGCCGTGGTTCTCGATGAACTTCACCTTGTGGCCGAGTCAGCCCGGGGCACGCAACTGCAAGTCCTGCTTGGCCGACTCGACGGCAGAACGAAGGTGCCCGTCCTCCGGATCGGTCTCTCGGCGACCGTACCACTTCCCTCGGCACTCGCCGCACGTTTTCTGGGTTCGGATGCGGTTGTCTGTAGCGCTCCTGGCTCTCGGAACGTCGAGGTTGACGGCCTTCCCCTAGGAAGTTTGCCGCCCCGGGGGGGCGACGTGGATCCTCTATCGAGTCACTTCTTGCGCTTTGCCGCGGATATGCACGACGTGCATCTCGCTGAACGCTTGTTGGGCGTCCGGCAAGAGATGGCTGGGCAGATGATGAAGGCCATCGTCTTCGTTCCCAGTCGGGCGCGGTGCGACGCGTTGGCCGGGGTGCTGGGTAGGGTCCTTCACGACCGCGCGAGGATCGAGGTGTTCGCGCATCATGCATCGCTGGACAAAGCACACCGGGAGCGCACTGAGGAGCAGTTCAAGCGGCGAGATCTGGAGGCGGTAGTCGTGGCGACGTCGACACTTGAGGTCGGCATCGACATCGGGGACATTTCGGTCGTCGTACTCGATGGGCCGCCAGGCTCGGTAGGCTCGCTGCTACAGCGAGTGGGGCGCGGTAACAGGCGAACGGACAAAGTGTATGTTCTTGCGACGGCGCACAACCGCGTGCAGGCCGCTACCCTCGCGTCGATGCTGCGGTCTGCGATTGACGGCGACCTCGATCCGGTCCCCCATTTCTGAGGTCTCACGCCATCGCTGAGTTTTTTCTAAGCCACAAACCTTGACAATCGTCTGACGTCCGCCTGACAGACGTCTGACAACTGTCTCGCCCGGTCGCGTGAAATGGGCA
>CAIMSU010000273.1 GCA_903844155.1 uncultured Pseudomonadota bacterium
CTCGCTACCGCTCGCGCCAGTCTCGGCTTTGAATTTTCGGCGTTCCAAGGCCACGTTCGCCGCCAGCCGCCGGGGACGGCAGCCGGCACCGAACGTGCGGGGAACGCCGCGCGGGGGGCCAATCCGACCAGCCATCCACGCGATTTCAGGTGGATACAGACGCCATGTGTGCCGAGCGCACGGACTGGCCCCCCGCCGCGGGTGAGTTCGGCATAAGCAAGCCCCACGATGGGCCGTCGAGAGCGCAACAAGGAAGACAAGCAGCGACGGCTGGAGGCCGCGGGCCTCGCCGCGTTCCTGGAGGAGGGGTTCACGGGCGCGAGCGTGGAGCGCATCGCGGAAGCGGCGGACGTCGCTCGTGGCACGTTCTACCTTTACTTCCGGGACAAGGAAGCGCTGTTCACGATGCTGCTGGACCGGCTTTTTGCGCCGTTGCTCGCGTCCGTCGCGCGGGCGCGGGATGCGCTGGCCGCCTGCCCGGACACGCCGAGCACGTTCCCCGTCTACGCGTTGCTCGCGATGGAGCTGGCGGCCCTGATGATCGAGCAGGAAGGTGCTTTGCGGCTCTACTTTGCTGAGGCCCGAGCCGTCGGAGCCGGCGGCGAGTCGGTTCGCGATCGCGTCCGGGATGTCCACGCGCTCACGGTCACGATCCTCGACGATGCCGTCGCCCGCGGTGTCCTCCGCGAGCACGACACGCGCACCGCGGCCGTCGCCATCGTCGGGGGCATCGACGCGCTCGTCTACGCGTTCCTGCGCGATCGCGGCACGGCCGGGACCTGGAGCGCCGGCACCGACCCCGTCCTGGTGCAGTCCGAGGTCATCGCGTTGTTCCGTCACGGCCTCGCGCCGCGGACATGATTCGGCGGCTGCTCGGCGTCCTGCCGTGGTTTTGCCTGGCCGTCGCGTGGACGTGGCCAACCGCGATCCACCCCATCGCGGCGACCCCCGGCTCGGCGCACACCGACGTCTGGGAGAACCTCTGGACGCTCTGGTTCGTGGCCACGCGCCTCGCCCACGGCCAGTCCCCGCTTCGGGTCGATGGCCTGCTCGACACCGTGCACGGCGGGAGCCTGTGGCCCGCTGATCCGCTCAGCGCCGTGATCCTCACGCCCCTCACCCTCCTCGCCGGGCCCACGGTGAGCTGGAGCCTGCTGGTCGTGCTGCACATGACGCTTCGGGGCTGGCTGGGCGCGCGGATCGGGGCTTTGTTCGCCGGGAGTGCGGGCGTGGCCGCGGGGTTCGGGCGCGACGCCGCTGGGTGGGTCTGCGGCGCCGTCCTCGCGCTGTCGTCCATGGCGCTCGCGGACGTCCACAACGGCGCCAGCGAGACGCTCGGGGACACGTGGTGCCTCGCCGTAGTCGCCTTCGCCCTCCGCTATTCACCGTCAAGAGCCCGATCCGCGTCGGGCGGTTCGGGCGTGTCGCGGGGATGGGTGGTCGGCGCCGGCGCGCTCCTCGCGCTCTCCGCGATCGCGCACTGGTATGGGGGCGTCAGCGCGTTCCTGCTGTGGGCCGCTCTGGGCCTCCGTCGGCGCGAAGATCCCGTCGCCAGCCGGATCCAACGCCGCTCTTTCCTCGTCGCCGCCGTCCTGGGCGTCACCCTCGCGTTGCCCGTCGCCTACGAGGCCCGCGCCGTCTCCACCGCGGCCGACAACGTCGTTGGCATCAAGGATCCCGCCGAGCTGGCCCGCCTCCGCCGCAACATCGGGCCCGCCGACCCCGAAGCCTACGTCCTCCCAGCGCCATTCCGCTCGCCCGACTTCACGAAGATCAGCCGGTACGGCGAGGACTACTGGCACTGCCCCTACCTCGGCTGGGTCGCCATCGGCCTCAGCCTCGCCAGCCTCCTTCCCGGCGCCCGGACCCGCGCCCGGTGGCCCTGGGCCGTGATTCCCGCCTCGATCGCCCTTTCTTTGGGACCCGTCCTCACCGCCGGCGGCTCCGTCGTCATCCTCTCCGGCCGGCGCGCGATCCCCCTGCCCTACTTCCTCATCGAAAAACTACCCCCGTTCAACGCCCTTTCGCTGCTCTGGAAGCTCGGCTGGGCCGCCGAGGTCGCCGTCGCCCTCCTCGCCGGCCTCGGCCTCGCTCGACTCCTCGCCGGTCGAGGTCCTCGCAGCGCCGCCCTCATCACCGCGCTCGTCCTCCCCGCCATCGCCGCCGAAGCCCGCTTCATGGCCCCGACCCGCAACCTCCCCGATCACGTCGACGCCACCCTCCCCGCGCCCATCCTCGCGTTGCGCGACGCCCCTCCCGGCATGGTGATGACCTGGCCCCTCATCGGCGGACTCCCCACGTTGTACGAGCAGATCGGCCACGGCAAGACGATCGCCGCCTCGCTCAATTTCCCGGCGTCCAGGGGCGCCTGGACCGTCACCCGCGCCGTGCCGAAGGGCGCCGCCGCCACGATCGCCGCCGCCCACGAGACCGGCATCCGCTACGTCGTCCTGCACCTGACCGCCCCCACCAACGGCGACGAATCCGGTTTGCAGCTTGGGAATTGGGGGGACTTCCCGGTGCTCGCGGCTGACGATCGGGTGCGGGTCCTTCAGCTCTATTAGGGCGGCTCGCCCGGCCCTCCGCCGGCGCAGGAACCCGCATGGAACGCCGCGTTGATCCTCCGCAGGCTCCCCGTGGGTCTAAGCATCCTCCTCCCGCAGCCGCGGTTCCCGCTCCAGCTCGGGGTACTTTCCGCGCATGGTGGCGTAAAACGCCCGGATTTTGTCCATGTCGGCGCGTACGTCGCCCGTAAGCGTCAGGAACGGGCCGATCCCCACCACGCGCGCGCCCCAGTCCACGTACGCGAGGCCCACGGGCACGTTGGCCGCGAGCGCCACGCGGTAGAACCCCGACTTCCAGTAGTCCCGCGCTGCCCGCGTTCCCTTCGGCGCCATCCCCAACGCAATATGCGCCTCGTTCCGCACCAATTCGGCCATGCGCTCGACCAGGTGGTGCGGCTCCCGACGGTCCACGGGCATGCCGCCCATCGCGCGCAGCATCCACCCGAGCGGCGGCCAGAACAACGTGTGCTTCGCCAGCCACCGGAACGGGATCCCACCCGCCCACGCGCATGCCAGCGCAAGCGGCAGGTCCCAGTTGGACGTGTGCGGCGCGGCGACCAGCACGCAGCGCGCGGGGAGCCGCTCGGCGATGCTTAATCGGAAGCCTGCCAGCTTGATCCACGTGTTTCCCGCCCAGCCGGCGAGCGTGGACACGTCCTATCCGCCCGCGGCGAGCGTGCTGCGGATGCGGTCGCGCTCGACCTCCATGCGGCCGACCCAGGGGCTCTCGAATTGCACGCGGAGCGAGAGCTGCACGCCTTGATCGTACACATGGCTCGCGTCGACCCGGAGCTTGTCCCGCTGTGCTGAGACCTGCTGGCGGTAGATCACCTGCTGCGCCGCCGTGAGCGACGCTGGCGCGCGTGCCGCGACAAGCTCGTCCCCGAGCGTCTCGTAGGCGGTGCCCAGACGGTACAGCCCCCGGAGGATCCACTCGGGCTCGTTGTCGGCGATGAGCGGGAGCATGGCCTGTTGCGCGTCGGCCAGAGCGGCGACCCGGAGCTTCACGACCTTCGCCTCGTGCGATCCGGTGCCGCGCACCTTCGCTTTCTCGGCATCGGCGAGGGCCTGGTCGATCTGCACGTAGCGGGCCTTTGCGCGCAGCCAGGAGTGCTTGTTCCAGCTTTGCGCCACCACGAGCGCGGTGTCGAGGTTCTTGAGGCCGACGCGGCGATGTCCAGCCGCGACCTGCGCGATCGCGCTCTCGAGGTTCACGGCAATGCCGTCGTCGACGTCCCAGCCCTCGTTCTTGTGCAGGATCACCATCTGCTGCAGCGCGCCATGGCCGTCGCCGAGGTCTTCCAGCACCAGCGCCAGCCGGAAGCGCGCCTCGGTCACGTGCTCCTTGTTGCGCGCGATGACCTCGACGTAGTCATCACGCGCGTCTGCCGCGTCCCAGGCCAATTCCGCGCAGAAGCCCCGCAGGTAGAGGTAGTCGGAGCGCTGGGCCTCGCTCACCATGCCGGCGATCGGGATGAGCAATTGCCGACAGTTGCCGGGCGCACCCGTTTTTCGCATGTCCTCCGCCATCGCGAGGACGTCCTGGATGCCAGGCACGGCGTCGTCGTCCGCACGCGCGGGCCTGTTCAGCAGCGCCAGCAGGAACAACGCCATCATCACCTCACCCTATCCGGACAACCGCCCCGTCCGCGGGTTCCGAGATGTATCAAAACCGACGACGTCGCTTTTCATACATCTTCGCGGCGATGCGGTTGGACCGGGGGGTCAGCCGGCCTTCTGCTTCGGCTCCGCTTGCGTTCCCGGGCCGCCGGCTGCGAGCGCGCCCTCCTCGGAGTCGCTGCGCCCGGCGTCGCGCAGCAGCTTGCGGGTGAGCTGCATCGCGTTCTCCATGGAATGATCCATGTTGTTGTACCAGAACATCCCCGTGCGCCCGGCGAGCTGCAGGTTCTCGTACTTCGCGAGTCCCTTGCGCGCGACCTCCAGGTGCTGCGGGTAGGACGTGTGGTAGATCGGGTAGGAGTGCGGCACGCGCTCGAGGTAGACGTTCTCGACGTCCTTCCGCGACCGGACCATGCCGACCTTCACGAGATCGGCCACGACCGCGCTGGTGAGCCGCTCACCGTGCTGCCAGCGCTCGTCGCCCTCCCGGCAGGTGATCTCGACGCAGAGGCCGGTGGCGCCGCGCGGGACCGTGTCGTCCGAGAAGTAGCGGGGGATGGACACGCGCGAAAAGACGAGGTCGTCCGCTCCGTAGTAGCACCACTGGTACTTGCGGGGCACGTCGCCCTTAACGAGCACGTTGTAGAGCAGGGTCGAGAGGTAGGGCAGGTCGGGCTTGTCGAGCCCCAACTGATCGCACGCCAGCGTGATCGGCGCGGTCCAGATCACCGCGGAGGGCTCGATGCGCTCCTCGGCGCCCGGCGCCCCGAACTCGACCGCCGCGATCCGCTTCACGCCGTTGCGCTCGCCGGGGATCAGCCGCGCGCCAGTGCCCGTCACAATCCGTCCGCCGTGCCGCTGCAGCATCTCGGAGACCTTCTGCCAGGTCACGTGCAGCCCGCCTTTCGGGTAGATGAAATCGATCTCGGACTTGTTGTACTGGAGCAACGTCGACTTTGCGAGCTGCGCCAGGTTCTGCATCTGCAGCTTGTCGTCGATGATGGCGCGGTTGATGCCCACCTTCGCCCAGTCCGGGTGCGTCTGGCGCGGGTGGATGCCGAGGAACTTGACGCTGTACCCGCGGAAGAAATGCTCATACAACGTCGGCCCGTACTGCTTGAGCACGTAGTCCTCGAAGTTGTTGTTGCCGTACGTCTTCATCCCGTTCACGGCGAGGTCCATCGCGCTTTTGACGGCGAGCGGCACCGGCAATTGCACCAGGTTCTTCGGGTGCAGCGGCCAGCGGTAGTACTTGCCCGAGAAGTACACCTCGGACTTGCGCGGAAAGGCCGTCGCATGGCCCTCCAGCACGCGATCCAGGTACGCCTTGATGTTCGGGTTCTCCGTGTGGAACCGGTGCGGGCCAACGTCAAAGACGAAGTCGTCGTAGACGTACGAGCGCGCCAGACCGCCCACCTTCGTGAACTTCTCGACGACGATCACCTTGACGCCGCTCTCAGCGAGCAGGTGCGCGGTCACCAGGCCGGCGACCCCCGCCCCGACGACGACGACGGGGCCGTCAAAAACGTTCACCGGGGCGTTCACGGACATCGGCTCGATTCCTCAACGCGCCATTCTGCCTCATTCCCGGGCCGGGGGAAAGCCGGCGGCGGATACAGAATCGGCGCCCAGCAACGTTTCGGGCCGTTTCATGGCCCAGCGGTCGACGTCACGACGATCGCGTCCGTCCCAACCACCACGCCTTCGAGGTTCGTCGCGACCAGATCGAGCGTGTTCGCGCCACTCACCAGGGGCACCGTCACTTCCCAGTTGCGGTCGTCCAGCCACGTGACATCCAGCGGCGCCGTCGCCCCGTCCAGCGCGATCTGGCGCACGTCGATCCAGCCCTCGCCGTCGAGCACCACCGACGTTGCCGCGACCGAGAAGTCCGCGCCCCCACCCGTCGTGATCTGGAAGGCCAGCGGCGGGTACCGCGTCGTGATCGCGTCCGGCGACCCGTTCATCACCCAGTCGGCCCTGTCGGCGATGAACTGGCAGTGGCCGGCAATGTCCTGGGCGGGCAGCAGGGCCGCCATCTGGGCGCACCAGGGAGCGAGGTAGCTGCCGTTGAACGTCGTGCTGATGATGTCGTTCAGGTGGCCGTAGTAGGTCCGCCGGTTGACGGGGTCCTCCAGCAGCCGGGCGAGATCGTTGTTCGCCACGACCGCACCCGTGTAGCCGCCGTAGTAGTCCAGGTCGTGCGGGAAGTAGAGCAGGCGCTGATCGTCGGGGCGGACGTAGAACTCGGCGTTGTGCTCGCTCCCGTCGCCGCCGTAGTTGTCCACGGCGCCGCTCAACGTCGCGAAGGCGAAGGCCCGAAGCCACTGGTCGACGTCGATCATCTCGGGCGCCTGGGCCAGAAAGTCGGCGTCGGCGAGGGCGAAGGTCTTGTTCATCTCCATGAGACGGTCAAAGTCGTCCACCCGCTCGTTGTTCTGGACGAGGAAGTTCCAACGATACGACTCCTTGTCGTCGCCGAGGTCGGTCAGCGCGGTGCCGATGACCGAGTCGGGCTGGGGCAACTTGTAGCCCTCAGCGGTTCCGTCGTCCGTGGTGAGCGGGTAGTAGACAAGCTCGTACTTGTACAGGCCGCCGCTGCTGCCGTTGGTGAACTGGTTGTCGAGCATCAAGCTGCTGAAGCGATCGAGCTGCAGCTCGGCGGCGCCGGTGTGCTCCAGGCGAGGGGTCAGGACCTGGATCAGGTCGTTGTACTCGCCCGAGACGCACCCGGCGTGGTTCATCACCAGGCGCATCAGCATCTCGCGCTGGCCGTAGCCGACACCCTCCGACCGGTCGATGAGCACGCTGGAGTGGCTGCCGCGGAACGGCTGCTCGCTGTGGAAGCTCACGCCGAAGCCGAGCCGCGGGACCTCGGGCCGCCCCCGCTCGCTGCCCTTCGTGCGCACGCCCACGTCGTAGTAGATTTTGGACTCGTCGTAGACGACGGTGGCGCCGAGGGCGTCGTCGCTCATGACGTTGATGGGGTCCAGCAGCCAGTCCGAGTCGGCCTTCGTCATCAGCAGGCGGAAATTGTGCAGGCCGTTGGTGGCTTCCAGGCCGTCGTCCCACTTCACGAGCGCGCGGGAGTCGGCGCCTGCCGCCGGGAACCTCGACGTCGCGCCGAGGTCGTCGACCGCCTCGACGTACATCTGCACGAGGGTGCCCGCGGCCTCTGGCCCGAGCGGGGCCGTCCACAGCCCGGGTGACGACTCGGTCATCGCCGTGCCAGAAAAGGCGGTCCCGTCGACGGCAGACCACAGCGTCACCCCCTGCACGCCGTCCGGGTCGGCGACGCCGATGCTGACCTGCACGGGCTGGCCGGCTGCGGGCACCGCCACGTCCTGGCTCAGGTTCGTGAACGTCGGCCCGATGGTGTCGACGCGGGTGGAGTTGGGCGCGCCCGGCGTGCCGGACTGGGCTGGCTGGGCGATGAGCGTGGTGTGCGGGAGACGGTTGAAGTAGAGCCGGCTGTTGAGCTGGTTCGACCCCGAGATCCAGCGGGCGCGGAACGACACCGCGTAGGTGGTCGTGGCGATTGGCGCGAGGAGCGTGGTCTCGGCGTGGTTGTGCATGTGCTCGGTGGCGCCGGTGGCGACAAGATCAAGCACGTTGTTCGAGGGGTCGTCCGGGTCCGGCACCACCTTGCTATGGCGGTGATCACCAAGCAGGCGCCAGTGGTCCGCCCCGCCGTCGGAAGTGGCAGCGTCAAACGTCCCGTTCTGGACGACCTGCACCGCCGCGCCGTCGGGGTCCTGGATGACGCTCAGGTCGTCGATCAGCACCTCTCCGCTGTCCAACAGGCCCATCACGAATTCATCCCATTGTCCGTCCGGTCCGACGGCACTGGGCTCGGCGGTCCCGCGGTAGGTGTACGTTGCCCAGGTCGACCGCGTGCCCTCGTTGCTCGCGGCCCAGGCCTCGGGTGCCGAGTTGTCGGCGCGCGGGTCCCGCAGCTCCAGCGTCGACCCGCCGCCATCCGCCGCCGCAGGCCAGCGGCCGCCGTCGTAGTAACGAACCTCGTCCGCCGGGTTTCCCCGAGCGTCGAGCAGCAGGATGCGGTCGCTGCTGTGGCTCAGCGTGCCGGAAAAATCCCCGACGATCGGGATGTCCGCGTGCTCCGAGCGCATCGACGCGGCGTCTCCCGCGACCACCAGGTACCCGCCCGGCTGGAGCACCGTGCCCGTCGGAAAATCGTAGGCGACGGCGTCGTCGAGCTGCCAGCCACCAAGGTCGACCGCGCTGGATCCCCGATTGTAGAGCTCAATCCACTCCTGCGGGTTGGCGGTGACAGGCGTGCCGTCCTGCGAGAGCGGCTCATGATCGTACTGGATCTCGTTGATGACGACGTCGTCCGTGGTGTCGATGACGTTGGGCGTTTCGGGGGTGGCCTCGGTCGGCACGCGCCAGGGCCCGAGCGTGCCTGCGGTTGACGCGTCTGCACGTCCCCGGAGCCCGTCGCCCACGCGTACGGCGTCGAGGAGCGCGCTGCGGTCGGCGGAGTAGAGGTAGAGCAAGTCGCCGCTGTGGACGGAAAAGCCGACGTCGGGGACGTCCACGAGCTCGCCCGGCCCCAGCGACCCCGTCGGCAGGACGATCTCGCCGCCCGCGGAGGAGGCGAGCACCAGGCCGGTTGTGTCGATGGAAGCGGTGGTTGCGTCGAGCAGCTCCACCCAGAACGGCGTGGTCGACGCGGCCGCCACCTCGTTCAGCACGATGGTGGGCTCGGCCGCGGTGTGCGTGACCCGGGCGGTCAACGCGCACGCGAAGGTGAGGTCCGGATCGGTGGGCTCGGCCTGGTGCAGCTCGACGGTCAGCACGTTTTCGCCGCGTACCAGGGACGTCGTCGGCAGATCCGCGTAGGCCTCGGCAGCGTCCGCGACGGACGTGGACGCCAGCGTGCTCGCGTCCACCGCGCCCGCCGGCATGTTCACGCGCAGGACCTCGACCCCGTTCAGGTAGAAGATCGCGCCGTCGTCGACGAGGTAGTCGGCCGAAAGCGTGGTTGCCGCTGGGTCGGCGTCCAGCGTGAAGGTGGTGCGAAACGTCGTGGTGGTGGGGATCGTGGCGAGGTCGGTGGTGCCTCGGGAGCCGAGCAGCGGACCGGTCGAGCGGAACAGGGCGTAGGTGTTCTCCGTGTTGGTGACCGACACGTCGCCGAAGGTGTCAGCCCAGATGTAGTCGGTGCCATCGGCAAAAGACGCGCTCGTCGCCCAGCCCCAGGGGTCCGACGTGCGGTCGGCCTGAACGGCCGGGGGCGCCCAGGAGGCTGCGGCGTTGGCGTCAGCGACGAGGGTCCCGAGGTCGGCCTCGGTCGGCGGCGGGTCGGTTGGCGTCAACCCGGGGCAGCCGTCCCTCGGGCCGATGGTCCATTCCCAGGCCGCGGCGTCGGTGCCGACGACGTCGGCGCCCACCTGCACCTCCCCGATCGTCATCTGCGGCCCGCCGTTGTCGCCCGCGGCTTCCCAGGCGGCGATGTAGAGCTGGTCGGTCGGTGAAACGGTCACGTCGACGCTCTCGACCGTCGTCCAGTCGCTCGCATCGGACTCCCCGATGAGCCGGAGGTCGGTGCCGTCGGCCTGTCCCAGGTAGACGCCGTAGTAGTTGTCGGCCGTCACGCGCACCGTCGCGGTTGCGTCTGCCTGCGCGGCGCCGGCGTAGAACGTGGCTTGTCCGCTGGCCCAGGCGCTGTCGTCGTAGCCGGGCTGGGTCCAATCGGCGGCGGGGTACGCGCCCGAGACGTCGTAGGTCCACGTGGCGTCGAGCGCGACGAGGTCTACGGTCGTGGTCGAGGCGGTGGCGTCGAGCGCGTTGGCCTCACCGGGCGTGCCCCCAAGTTGGGCGCTGAACGTCCAATTCTCCGCGTGGTCGCTGGCGGCATCGGCGTCGATCTTCGCGAGCGTCAGCCCGGAGCCGTCCGGCTGGACGGGCCAGGGGTCATCGTCGCCATACGAAATCGTATCGAGCAACCGGCCGAAGTTGTTGTCCAGGTCGAGGCGCTCGCCCCCGTCTGCCAGCGTGCCGGTGTACGGGCCCAGCGCGCCCGTGACGCGTGAGGGGTCGGCGGCGACCACGAGGTACCCGCCTGCTGCGACGACGGTCTTGTCCGGGAAGCGGTAGCTCACGCCCCCTGACAGCGACCAGCCGGAGAGGTCGACGTCCAACGCCATCGGATTGTGGAGCTCGATCCATTCGAGTCCCTCGTCGGTGGGCGCGTGGTAGTACAGCTCGTTGAAGGTGATGGAGCCCGGCGTCTGGCTCTCCGAGCGCTGCCAGGCGGCGGTTTTCGGCGGGACGACGGCGATGGGGCCGGTGTCCGCAGTGACCGCTGAGTCGCCGATGACGACCGTGTCGTGGCCCTTCGTCGGGTGGCGGTTGCAGCCATCGGAGCAGGCGGGGAGGACGGCGCCGAGGAGCAGAGCCAGGGCTGCTGTCCGGAGGTTCGCGGTGGGCACGGGCGGCCGCCTGAGTGGGGATGCAGACTTTAGCCCGACCGCTGCACGAACGCTGGCGATGCGGCGAGCGCTGCCGCCACCGCCGACGACTACCTCGCCTCCCTCCCCGAGTACCGTCGGGTGCCCCTCGCCGCAGTGCGTGCCTTCATCCTCGGTAACCTCGACGAGGACTTCCAGGAGTGCATGCAGTACGGCGTCGTCGGCTACTGCGTCCCGCACCGCATCTGGCCGCACGGTCACCACACGCGCCCGGAGCTCCCGCTCATGTACATGGGGCTTTCGTCGCAGAAGAACGACATGGTCGTCTACATGCTGTTCCTGCACCACAACCCGCCGATGCGCGAGTGGTTCGACGGCGCGTGGCGGGCGACGGGGAAGAAGCTCCACCTGGACGTGGGGGGCGGTGGGTGCTGCCTGCGGTTCAAGCAGGTCGACGAGCTCGCGCTGGACGTGATCGCCGAGGCGATGCGCCGCTTGCCGACGACGGCGTACCTGAAAGACCACGTCGCCGCGCTGGCCCGGATGGGGAAGGGGCCGGATGGCAAGCCGCTCAGGTGAGGCCCGGGCGATTCCTCCGCTGATGCCCTGCGCGGGCGATCCCCCGTCCAGATTCCCTGTGCGCCATGGCATGATCCGCGCTTCCTAGACCTGCTCCGGCGATTCGACGAGGTTGCCAACGTCTTCGAGGGTCTCCAACGCGTCCCGTACGAACTGGGGGTCACTTTGAGGCAGAGCGGTGGTCATCGTCCATCGCGAGGCGCCGCTGCTCCGATGCGATGAGATCATCACGACGCTGCACGCAATGAGGACGGCGGAGAACGTCCCGCCGATCAGCGCCGGAATCCATTCCACACGCGTTTCTGGCACCATGCGGATGGGGGCGACGAAGGCCGCTCCGGTCACCAGGATGGGCGTCGTGGTCCATGCGTTCATTCATCGATCGCCCCGCGCGGGGCTGCCTGGCCCCCCATCTCGCCCTCCTGCCAGAGGTTGATGCCAAGCCACGCGCCGTGAAAATAGCGGGGCGCGTAGTCCGCGCCGACCTGCCACGCGAGGTTGAGATTGATCCGGTGGTCAAGCGCGTGGACGCGGAACAGGCGAAGCTCGAAGCCGCCGGTGGCGTGTGGCCTGGGCCCGGAGAGTGCGGTGCGCGATGGCTCAAGGTACCCGCCACCCCGCAGTCGCAGACGGTCTCGCCAGACGTCGACCTCGGCGCCCGCGCGTGGTGAGACCGTGTACCAGGCGCCACGGGCGATCGGTTGTCCGGTGAGCACACTCTCAATGGCGACGGCGTCGCGTACAGGCGCGTCCACGACGACATCCGCCATCAGCCGCACGGGGATCCCGCGCTTTTCGCCCGGGAGGCTGCTGACATTGCTCCACCCGATCCCGGCGACAAGCTCGGGTGGAAGTTGCGCGGCTGCGAGGCCTTCCCACTCGTCGCGCTCGGCGCGCGCGACTGCGCCTGAGCGGGCTGTGACCGCGAAGTTCCAGGCGTGGTGCCAGTTCGAGACCAGGGCACCAGCCTCGACCCCCGTCCCAAGGTAGTCGCGATGCTCGTCGGCCGCGCTCACCCGCATTGCAAGCAGCCGTGGACCGGCTCCAAGTGTGAGATGGCCGTCGAGGAGGGACACGGCGCCGCTCACATGCCCCTCGGAGACCGCGAGCCAGGAGTGGTTGACCCGGTAGTAGGCGCCAGCGGCGAGGAGCCCGATGGCAGCGTTGCGATAGCCCCCGGCAAGCGCGAGATCGAACACGCGAACCTCCTCGTCGAGCGGGGTGCCGAGGTCGCCGACGTCCAAGCCGTTGCGGGGGCCGCTGATGCGAGCCTGCAACAGCAGCAGGCCGAAGGTCACGGGCGCGTCGGCCTCCTGTCGGCGGTTGGCGGCCGCAGCGGGGCTGAGTGCGGTGCCGGGCGCTGCGGTCGAGAACGCCGCGCCCGAGCCGCCCAGCGCGATGTCCTCGGCGTTGGCGAAGACGAGGGTACGCGTGGCATCCAGGACCAGTCCGTCGGCTGCCTGGGCTTCGGTCGCCCTGCCCCATGCGAGCAACAGTGGGAGGCACGCCCAAGCCGAAGGCGTGAACCTTCGCTCAGTCCGGCTTGGGTTGGGCATCGTACCAGTCTTTGGCGTTGAAAAACTGGAACTCGTTCTGCTTGCCTGCGGCGAGCGCCATCCCGAGGGACAACGTGCCAAAGCGGGCGTAGAGCTTTCCGACCATCTCCTTGCGGCGGCGCAGCTCCAGAAGCACTTCAAGTTGGCCGGCGAACAGTTGGAAGTTGGAGACGCGCAGGACCTCGTCCCCCATTCGGATGCGCGCGCTGCCCGAGACGGGCTTCACCCCGAGCAGACCCCGAATCCAGCCGGGAAGCGGCTGTTTGTCTGAAAAGACGGTGATGAACGGGACGGTGTCCCGGAACTTCACGTCCAGGTTCCCGTCGAGGAAGATCGGGGCGCCTGTCGCGACGCCACCTTTGGGCAGCTTGATGCTCGCCCACCAGGCGGTCGAGTCGTCCTTTCCATCGCGGGTTGAGCCGCCCGAGATCACCCGGACCTGCCGGAGATCCAGAGAGGTGCCCGAGATGTCATAGGCGCCCGTTTCAAGGTTCCCGGTCGGCACGACTGCGTGGACAGCGATGTCGCCGCTGAGCGTGAGATCGTCCAGGGTCGCCCGAACGCCCTGTGCGTGGAGGTCGATCGCGCCATGGCACCGCTTGTCTCCCGTGGACGCCTCCAGATGGCCGCTGACCGTGCCCGTGCCCGCCAGCAGACGCAGCCCGAGACCGTCTGGCAAATAGGCGTCGTAGACGGCGACGTCGGGGATCTGGGAGTCCGGGAGGTCCAGCGCGACATCCAGTGTGGTGAACGGCCGATCCAGCGCCCGATCCGCGGTGGTGGCGCTGACCCGAAAGCCCTGGCCCTTCACATGCGGCTCCGCATCGCCGTCATGATCGATCGCGAAGTCGAGAAAGTCCACGGTGAGCGCGGTTTGGGCGACGTCGCCTTTGCTGTCGACACCCAGCCTCACCTTTCCATCGCCCACAACCGAGTAGGAGAGAAAGCGGGCAGCGATGTCCTGTACGTCCGCGGCGACGGTGCTCCCGTCCTGGAAAGCGCCGTCCTGCACCGCCACATCGACCACCAGCTTGCCAACGCCGCCGCTCAGGTGCAGCCACGGCGCGGATTGCAGGTAGAAGTCCAGGAATGCCAGGTTCGCCACATCCGCCGACAGGGTGGCCTTCGCGCTGATCTGGCCAAACAGGTCGCGGCCTTCCAACGCCTCTGGGTTGGTGCCCACCAGATCGACGGAGACCTCGCCATCAAGCTGCCTCAGCATCGGCTCGCCGCCGCGGGTGACGGCGCCGCCGTTCAATTGGAGCTGGAGCGCTTGGACCTCAAGCCACTTGTGGGCTTCCAGGGTCAGCGCGCCGGAAACGCTCGCATCGCCGGCGTACTGGTAGTCGCCCACCCACAGCTCCCGTACGCCGTCCACGTGCAGCCCCTCCAACTCCACGCGCCAGGGGGTCGCGTCGCGGTAGATCGTTTCGGGAGAAGGGTCCGGAGGGTTGGTGAACCCGGGAATTGGCGCGGTCCAATCCGCCACGGGGGCATCGGGGACGACCTGAAACGCTGGTTCCACGCCGCCGGAAACGACCGGCTGCGCCCCTGCCACGTTGGCTGCCGGGGCGATTGCCTCCACCGAAACGGAGGGGTCTGGGACCCGCTTCGGGACGTCAGCCCTCGCCCGCCAGCGAAAGCTCGCGCCGTGTGCGTCCGCCGTGGTGATGTGGATCGTATGGTCCAGCAGGTCGTGAAGCTTGACCATGCCGGTCGCGTCGTCCACGTGCAGCAGCCACTGATCGTTGGGGCTCTGTTGCCGAATCTCCAGGTTGCGAACCGTTACCTGGCCCGACGTGTTTACCCATGCCACGTCGTAGGCCATCCGGATGCGCTCGGGCTGCCGATTGACAAGAATCGGGAGGGTGATGTTCAGGAACACCAGGAGCCCAATCCAGAGCGCGCACGGGAGGACCACGAGAGCGCCGAGGATCCGGAGCAGGATGCCGGGCCATCGGCGAATCCGCCGGGTCGCGATCGGGGTTTGGGGTGAGGGATCGTTCGGCAATGCGATGGGCGCTCCTGGACCGCTTGCCGGCCGGTTCGCAATCGTTGGGCCACAGCAAGCCACCCCAGAATTCAGGGAGATAGCTGGGTGGGGCCTTGCTCTCGTGGCGCAAAATGGCACGGAGGTCCATCAAAATGATGGGCGAGTCGGGGAGATGCGGCCGGATCAAGGTGCCACGATGTTTTCAGCACCCCGCAGGTCACGGGTGCTGGTCTGCATCGAGACGCCGAACCGGCACTCCATCCGCCCGACCTCGATCCCGGGCCGAACGGTGGGCGCACCTGCGCGCAACGCCAGCTTCGGGCCCGCCCCAACGCCTCTGCCGCCACCTGGCGGCCACGAGAGCAAGCGGGAAGGTCTGGGCGACGAGTTCCGCGCGTGCGTAAACGCCGGAATGGCGGAGGTCGGCAGATCGCCTTCGGCGTGCGCGAAGATCCGCGGCGAGGCGCGCCGGAAGGTCGTGCGCCGCTTCCCCTACGTGTTCATCTACCTCGCCGAGCCCGAGCACGTCGAGGTTGTTGCCGTGTTCCATCACCGGGGACAGCTCGGATCCGCCGCGAGGTACCGCCCATTCGCCCACCCCCGCCGCCCGTCCGCGAGCGCGATCGCCTGCCATTTCTGGCCGGACACCTCCGAGGTGGCATCGAGCAGGCGCACGCAGCGGGTGTCCGGCGGGAGCGCCGCGACGAGCGCCGCTGCGGCATGGGGGCCGATCCTCGCGTTGAGCACGTCGGCGGCGGCGACACCCTTGACCGACGCGAAGCTCGTCTCCACGGCTTCCGCGGGGAGGAACCGCTCCCACCGGCGGTACCGGAGCCGGCTCCCGCCATCTGCCACGAGGTACAGCGCGTCCGGCGTGGCGAACGCGAGTGTGTCCTCGTCCCAGCGGAAGCCCTGGAGGCGGCCGGCCCAGGGGCCATCGCGGCGTGATCGCTCCCACCCGCTCCCGTTCCACGTCCAGGCCTTGCCTCCCACACCGACCTGGAGCTGGTCGTCCCGCGCGATCGACACGCCCGGGACGGTCATCCCGCCCCCGTCGTACGGGGGTCCTCGGGGAGTTCCGGCCTCGAGCGCCTCGATCGACATGTCCGCGATCTCCCACCTTCCAGCGTGGTGGACGAGGAGTCCGTCCTGTGTCGCGAAGCACGGCTCGCACCCGGCGCCGAGGTGGACCGCGGGGCCTGCGTTCACCCAACCGGTCGCCCAGGGCTGCACGAGCGTGACGAGTTCGCCGTTCACGACGTGGTGGAGGGACTGTGAGGTGTATTGGCGACACACCGCGAAAGGGGAGTCCTCGTCTCCGACGAGATAAAACTCGGTCGCGCAGGAGCGCTGGCCCAGTTCCGAGCGGGGGCGCAGCTTCGCGCCGGCCGGCGAAATCAGGGTGGAGTACTCGATGCGCCACTCGCCCAGGCGCCGGGCCCGGGTCTGCTTCGGGGCGCTCGCGACACGAAAGGGTGGCCCGAAGCGGTCACCGCTCCAATCGCGCCGCTCGCACCTCCGTTCGACACAGGTGACGATCCCGAGGGTGTCCCGCTCCCGTGTCACCGACGCGACGCGGGTGCCATGCGTCGCCGAAAATGCGCCGAGCCACTGCCCGTCGGCCCAGAGCGCGACAAGCTCCGAGGACGCGATGGCGACGGCGTTGGTGGTCGCCGCCGCGCTGCCGAAGGGGAGGAACGCGTAGGGGCGGCACCACCCGTCGGTGTCGCAGAACTCGGTGGGCGGGGGCTCGGGAGAGGGAGGCTCGGGAGAGGGCGGGGCGAGTCCAGGCCGGAACGGCGGCGCGGGGTCCGCGGCGGGCGCCGACGCCGCCTCCTCACGCGCGCACGCCGCGAGCGTCAGGACGGCAAGCGCGACTCGACCGGCGGACGCCATGGCTCTACGTAGCCGTCCGGCGCCATCGGGGAAGAGCTGGGATGAGGCGGCCGGTGCTCCGGAAGGGAGCACGGGGCTGCCCGAGGTGAAGCGGCACTCGATCCCCTGGGAGACCGCCCGCGACCGGGTGCGGATTCGGCGGTGAGCCTGCCGGTCCGGATCCGCGCTGAGGCCAACTCGGAGCTGAACGCCGCGTGGAACTGGTACGAGAACCAGCGCGAGGGGCTCGGTGACGATCTCCTCGGGTGCGTCGATGCGGTTTTCGCGGCCGTCGCCCGGGCGCCGGACGGCTACCCGCGGGTAGACGGAGCGATCCGGCGGGCGCTCGTTCGCCGGTTCCCCTACCCGGGAGTGATCGGCCACGCGAGCCGCGGGATGTGTCGCTCCAGCGCCCCCGTGGCGACGTTCCAGATCTCGAGGGTGTTCGGATGGCGCTTGCACGAATGTTCAGCATTACTTAACTTCCCCGCATGGAGACCCCCGACCGCTCTGCCCTCTACGCGCTCGCCGCTGGCCAGGAGGGGTACTTCACCACCCGGCAGGCGGGATCGGTCGGCTATTCGCGCCCGCTCCTCGATCACCACGTCAAGTCAGGCCGATTCACGCGGGCGCGGCGGGGGGTGTACCGGCTCGTCGAGTTTCCGATGGGAGAGCACGAGGATATCGTCATCGCCTGGCTCTGGAGCGACCGGGCAGGGGTGTTCAGCCACGATACGGCGCTCGCCCTCCACAATCTCTCGGATGCCCTGCCCGCCCACCTGCACATGACCCTGCCGGCAGCCTGGAGGAGGCGCCGCCTGATGGTTCCGGGCGACGTTCGGCCCCACTTCGCGGATGTCCCCGCGGAGGAGCGTGGATGGAACGGGGCTGTCCCCGTCACCAGCCCGCTGCGGACCCTGCGCGATTGCCAGGAAGAGCACCTCCCGCCGGACCTCCTCGCCCAGGCCGTCCGGGACGGGATCGCACGGGGCCTTTTCGGGCGGGCCGAGGTGCGTGAGCTCGGAGTCGAGGGATGATCCGGACCTACGCAACCCCCATCGCGTTCAAGGAGGCGCTCGAGGCTCGGCTCCGTGAACGCGCCCAGCGCGATGGCCGACCCATCAACCGGGTCCGTCAGCTCGTCGTCATGGAGCGCTTCCTGGCGCGCGTGTTCGCGGGCTTCGACTCCGCGGTCCTCAAGGGCGGGATGGTGATGGAGCTTCGGTTGGAGCGGGCCCGTTCCACCAAAGACCTCGACCTGAGGCTCAACGGACGCGCGAACGAGATCCTCGACCGGCTGCAAGCGGCCGGAAGGTCCGATCTCCTCGACTTCCTCTCGTTCGAGGTGCGCGCCGACGCGGCACACCCCGTAATCGAGGCGGACGGGCTGCTCTACGAGGGCCAGCGATTCCGAAGGACCTGCCGGATATCGCGCTGCTGGCCGGGAGTTCCGCGCTTGACGCGACGGAGCTGGTCGCCGCCATCGAAGCGACCTTCGCCAACCGTGGGACGCACCCGGTGCCCTCGGCGTTCTCCGACCCGCCGGAGGTCTGGGCGCCCGTGTACAGGCGCATGGCGTCGGAGGAGCGACTCGACTGGGCGGATCTCACTCAGCTCGTCGACGCGGTGCGGTCGTTCGTGGACCCGGCGCTTGCCGGGCGGCGCGGCGTCTGGAATCCGGCCGAATGGGCGTGGTCCCACCCCGACGGGTGACGGGATTCGAACCAGAACAACGGAGTTTCGCGGCCGATAGACACTCGAACGCCCGTTTCGGCGTCAACCGAAAACGGGCGTTCTATGGTGTCATTCGATGTGGTCGGGATGGGCGAACGCTTATCGAACTTTCTGGCTGGACCCGAAGGGGTGGGGCACCGAGAAGATGCTGGCCTTTGAGTTGCAGTTCAGGCCAAAGGCCGTGGTAGGAGCACCCAGTCAGCCGTCGGCGTAGAGAGCGGTCGTCCTAACCCAACCTAGCCCACGACGACCAAACGTCCTTGACATTCTGTGCGAAAATGCGCGGGATCGTGTGCCCTCACTCTCCCGGAACCGCGGCCCCGCCGCCGTCCCGTCCGTGGCCGGTGGTGGCGACGCGGGCGTATGGGGCGGCTCGGGGCACTGGGCACACCGCCGCAGCTCCGCCCGCAACGCCCACAGCCGCTCGCGGACCTGCGCGCTCATCCGCCGAGCTGCACGGCCTTGCCCACCCAGGCATCCGAGTCCGCGGCGGTGACCAGGAAATCCGCCAAGTCCGCCCTAGAGATCGAGCCGGGGACGGGGGCGATCTCCGCCCGCTTCACGTAGAGGCCGCGCGCCGGCCCGTTCGTGAGGCGACCGGGGCGCGCGATGACCCACTCCAAGCCGGACGCCCGCGTCAGGGCCTCCTTCCGCTCGTGCTCCTGGGACGGCAGCTTGAGGAGACCGTCCTTCAGCACGGTCCGGATGAACCAGCCAAGCAGCACGCGGCTCTCCCCCGTCCCCAGCGCGCTGACCACGACCAACCGCGGCACGCCGTGGCGCTTCATCGCCTCGATCACGAGCGCGATGCCCGACGAGACATAGGTCGGGTTCTCCTTGAATCCCGCGAGCGACGAATGGGCGGTGGTGATCACGGCGTCGTGCCCCACCACCGCGGCATCCACGGCGGCGGCATCGTGGAAGCTCCCCGCTTGCCTCGTGAGCGACGCGTGCTCGATCGTGAGCTTCTGGGGGCTGCGCGAGAACGCGGTGACCTGGTGCCCGCGCGCCAGGGCGGCCGAGACCGTGAGCGCACCGGTGCCCTGGGAGGCACCGATCACGAGCAGGCGGATGGAGGGCATATGTCGTCCGGTGGAGGCGTTCCTAACTAACTCCCCCTGATCGACAGACCACCTGGCGGGCAGACCACCAAGGAAAGTCCGAGGCTGTCCGGCTGGTACGAGAGAACGGGACGGGCGTGGCGCGTGCATGTCATGAGGCAGGCGATGGCCGCGCGGACGGAGGGCGGACCGGCGCCCCTGCCTTCGCAGCCGGTGGAGTGCGTGACGGTGGTGAACCTGCAGGTGTTCGAGTTGAGGTCGAGGTGAACGACCAGGCGGAGCACCGTCCGCCGCGGAGGCTCGCGGCTTCGTCGCCCCTCCGCCAGATCGGCGCTACACTTCCTACATGTCCCTCCCGCTCCACGTCGTCACCACCGAGGCCATGGCGCTTGATCCAGCCGACCGGCTCCGCCTCGCGGCCGAGCTGCTCGACAGCGTCGAGGAGCCCACGGATGCTGGGTGGGCCACGGCGTGGTCCGCGGAGCTCGACCTGCGGGTTGCGGAGGCGGAGCGAACCGGGGACGAAGGCCGTCCGTGGGACGCCGTGCGCGCCGACCTCCTCCGTGACCTCGCCCGGCGGTGAGCGCTCCACGCCTCCTGGCACCAGCCGAACGCGAACTGCGAACGGCGATGCGCTGGTACGAGTCGAAGCGCCCAGGCCTTGGCGCCGAATTCCTCGGTAGTGTTCACGGCGGCATGGTCCGGATCGGCGAGGCGCCCGAGCGGTTTCCCGTCTGGGCGGACAATCCTCGCTTCCGGAGCGGCCGTAGCCTCCGTAAACACTCAGCGCGCCCCGGGGCTTGCCGCGTAGCTGATCATCGAGCAACTCAACCCCGCCGGAGACCTACCCCTCCGGCTTCCAGTTCCAGGGCAGCAGCTCGTCCACGGTCACCCCCGGCCAGTTCACCCGGACGATGACATCGGCGAGGTACGCCCGAGGCTCAACGCCGTGCAGCACACAGGTCGAAACCATGGTCAGGAGGATCGCGAGGTTCTGGCCACCCTCGTCGTGGCCGACAAACAGTGAGTTCTTGCGCAGCAGGGCCACGATCCTCAGCGCCCTCTCGCTCACGTTGTTGTCCAGGGCGACCTTGGGGTCCGTGAGGAAAACCCGGAGCGCCTTTTCCTGGTTCGTGGCGTAGGCGATGGCCTCGCCGAGCGGCGACTTGGGCGCGGCTCGGCCCTTGGCTGCGAGTAGCAGCTTGAACAAGGCGTCGACGATCGGCTTCGACTCGGCCTGTCGAAGCGCGCGGTGGGCGTCGGTGCCGTAGATGCCGCGCTCGGCCGCGACGAGCTCGACGTCGAACAGCTTGCTGATCTCCTCGATCATCGGGTCCACGACCGCGCCGTGGTTCTTGCGGGCGTTGAACAGCTTGCGTCGAGCGTGGCTCCAGCACCCGGCGCGGGTTCGCTTGGCCGGCACCGTGACGCTGTTGTACCCGCTGTAGCCATCGACGTGGAGCACGCCCTTGCTGTCGCCGAGGACGGCGTCGGGCACCTTTGCGCTCCGGGTCGGGTCGTACTTGTAGAGGATCGCGTTGGCGAGGATGAAGGTCCACATCCAACCCTTCCGGCAGCCGCCCTTCTGCAAGACGGGCTGCGGGGTCTCGTCGGCGGAGATGTGCTCGGCCTCGGGCGCGAGCGCCATCAGCGCCTTGTAGATGGGCTCGACCTGGTCGGCGGTGCGGTGGAACATGGCCCCGAGCTGCGTTGGGGCGACGTGGCAACCCTCGCGGGCGAGCGACTTCGACTGGCGGTCGAGGGGCATCACGTCCATGCACTTCGACACGACGACCTGGGCGTGGAAGTTGGGACCGTACTGCCCACCCTCGTGAACCTGCGGCGGCGGGGCCGCGGTGATCACGCACCCGCCGCAGGAGCAGACGAGCTTCTCGCGGACCCAGCGGATGCGCACGGTCCGCGCCGGGATGTACTCGACCTGCTCGCTGACCTCGCCCTCGGTGAGAGGCTTGAGGTCCGTGCGGTGGCAGACCGGGCAGACCCGGTCCTCGTCCGGCACCGCGATCTTCTTCTCGACGAAGGGCAGCTCGGCGCGCTTGGCCCGGCTCTTCTCACGCGACTTCTGCCGGGCCTCCTCCCGCTCCTCGGGCGTGCGCTTCGCCGACGCCCGCTGCTTCGCGGCCCGCTTCGGGTCGGGGACGTGCTCGGACTTCCGACCGTAGACGGCTCGCAACAGCTGCTCGATCCGGGCGTCCTTGCGCGCCAGTTCTTCTTGGAGCCCCTCGATCAGGACCTTGAGGACCATGACGATGGGCGCGACGATCGCCCGCACCGACGGGTCGAGGGATGCGAGGACGCCATCGAGGTCTTGGAGGGTGGACACATGGACGTTGAACCACGTCTATGCGTGCATGTCGATCCCCCTCGGAGCGGGAACCCAGACTTTCGATCGTTGAACCTTTTGAATGTCGATTCCGTCGAGCAGCATCGCGAGCTCGGTCGCGTCGATCGAGATGGTGCGCGCGTTTTCGCCGCGGGCGGGGAGGCGAAAACGACCCTGTTCGAGTCGCTTCGCCAGTAGGACGAACCCGCCGCGCGACCACGTCAGGATCTTCACGTGCGTCATCCGCTTCGAGAAGAACACGAACAAGTGGCCGCTGAACACGTCCAGCCCGTTCTCGTCGACCCACCCCGCGAGGGCGTCCATCCCTTTGCGGATGTCGACGGGCTCGGAGGCGACGTAGATCTTCGTGGAGGCAGGGATGTTCAGCATCGGCGCAGCTCCGCGGCGAGTTGCGCCACCCACGCGGCGGGCGGCAACGTGTCGAACACCATGCCGACGCCGTCGCCGAGCATGAGGCGGACGCCAGTCCTCGCCGGCTCAAGTGCCGGCGGCGCGGCCGCCGGGGGGGCGACCGTGCGGATGACCTCCAGCAACCGCGGCGCGGCCGGGCCCGACGAAGCGTCACCGCGCTTCGGCGTCCGTGGCCGGCCCCGTTCACCCCGCAGCCACTTGGACACGGTGCCCTGGGCGATCCCCAACGACGCCGCGTACGCGGCCTGCGTCCCCCGCCACGACCCGTAGCCAGCGATGACCGACGCTCGCTCTGCGTCCGTGAACACTCTCGACAACACCATGAAGGCTCCTGATCCCCAGAAGCCTCACATGCCGCGCACGGATGGCCCAGAACGGGTCCGCTGAGTGTTTACGAATCAGCTCACCGGCAACAGCTTGGTCCGCCCCGGGGGCTCGGGGACTCACCGACGTCTCCGGCCGCCTTCATGACTGCGGGAGCGGCTTCCCCGTGTTCTCGGTGAAATTCCAATGCATCTTGGTCATGATGACAAAGAACAGGTTCATCGCGAACCCGGCCATGCACAGCATCTGCATGGTCAGGACTCCGCTTGACGCCTCGCCGGGCAGCGCGGCGTGCTTGACCGACAGGCCCAGGGCGATGAGGCCGAAGCAGAGAGCCGTCTGGAAGTTACCGGCCACGAAGGGCACGTTGATTCCCATTTTGAACGGGGGCCGGGTGACGAGCTCCAAGAGCATCATGCCCGCGTTCCCCAGGAGCACACCGAAGTTGAGGGCCGCCAGCAGGAAGATCGGGGCCGTAGTCCCCTCGAAGCGCGTCGTGCACTCACCGGGGTCGAGCATGCAGCTACCCGCCAGATACGCGACCGCGCCGCCGATGGCCAGGAACATCACTCCCGTGAGGATCCGCATCACGAGCATCTGGCCGGGAGAGATTTTGTCGAAGGGCATGGGGGACGACGGAACGTGTCAACAAAAATGAGACAGTTTGGAGAAAAGATTAGCGAACCTCGGGGACCTGTGGTTTCCCGACCACGGGGAGTTCGAGGTCTTCGAGGAGCGCGCGGACCTCGTCCAGTTGCGCGATGGCCTGTCCGAGCTGTGCTGCGGTGGTCCCCTCTGCGAGGTTCTCCGGCAAGCGTTCCAGCCAGTTCTGATATTCTGACGAGAGGTTTTGTACCTCTGCGATCAGGAGCGCGAGCCTCGCTGGCCGGGACTTCTTCCGGGCTGCCGTCCCGAGGCGTGGCCGCGTGGGGGCAGGTTCGGCCTGTCGGCGAGCGCGGTACGCGCGTTGACGTTCGGCGTTGTTTGCGTAGAGTTGCTGGGACACGGCAGGTCTCCGTCGGGCGGGCACACCGTAACGTTACGGTGTGCCGAGGGGAGGCAAGAGGCGCGGCCTGGGCTACCGGGACTGCCGCGCGATGGGGACAGGCTGGGGACAACACTCGCTTCGCTCTGTTGACCCCAGCCTGCCCCCAACGCGCTGGACAACGTGAGTACACGTTGCCCACAGTCCCTTGGACAAGCCGAAGACGGCTTGCCCATAGCCCAGGCCGCGCCGACAACATCAGGTATTCACTTGTTTTTCAGGATCTGGCAACGCGGCCTTCGGCCGGTTGATCCAGACGGCGACGGGGGCCTTGGCTGCCAGCGGGCGGCCCCGCACGTAGCGCTCGGGATGGGCTGCGAAGGCGACATCGAGGACGGCCTGGTGGGCGAGCAGGCGGTCCGCGGCGCGTCCGTGGTGGACGTCGGCGGGGGTGAGGAAGGCGATGCCGCTGTGGTGGTGGTCGTGGTTGTACCAGTGCTCGAACCTAGAGAAATGCGAGCGCGCGTCGATGAGGCAGCCGAAGCGGTCGGGAAAGTCGGGGCGGTACTTCAGCGTCTTGAACTGCGACTCCGAGTAAGGGTTGTCGTCCGAAACGTGAGGACGGGAGTGTGTTTTGGCGACGCCGAGGTCGACGAGCAGCTCGGCGACGGCCTTGGACTTCATGGACGAGCCCCGGTCGGCATGCAAGGTGAGTTGGCTCGGCAGGATCCCCTCGCGCTTGCAGGTGACGGCGATGAGGCGCTTCGCCAGCGCGGCGCTCTCCCGGTTCGCCACCATCCAGCCCACAATGTACCGGCTGAAGATGTCGATGATGACGTAGAGGTGGAAGTAGCTCCACTTCTCTGGCCCCTTCAGCTTGGTGATGTCCCAGCTCCACACCTGGTTCGGGCCGGTCGCCAGCAGCTCGGGTGCCGCGTAGGACGGGTGGCGGAGCTGGTCCCGTCGCTCGCGGACCTCCCGGTTGTCCCGAAGGATCCGGTACATCGTTGCGACCGAGCATGGGCGTTTGCCCTCGTACATCAGCGTCGCGGCGACCTCGGCGGGGGCCTTGTCGGCAAAGCGGTCCTCGTGGAGGAGTGCCAGGACCGCCGCGCGCTCAGAGGTGGACAAGGCACGCGGGGACGGGGGACGAGGACGCGGAGCCTGCGGCCTCTTCCATCGGTAGAAGCTGGCTCGCGCTACGGCGAGTGCCGCGCACGCCGGCGAGACGCCGAGCACGGGCGCAGCGGTGACCACCGACTGCATCACGGCTTCCCGCTTGGCGCGTCGCTCGCCATCGTCTCCAGCAACAACGCCACTTTTTTTGGAGCTCGAGCATGGCCTCCGCCCGCCGGAGCTTCCGTTCGGACCCGGCGAGGTCGCGTTCAAGCTCCACGATGCGCCGGTCGCGTGCGTCCGGGGCCGGCTTCGGCGTCGGGCCACGAGCCTTCGTGCTGCCGAGCTCCCCGCGGTCGCGTGCTCGCCGCCACTCGGTGAGCCGTGAGGCGTACAGGCCCTCACGTCGCAGAAGCGCTGCTACGCCGCCCTTCTCCTTGCAGGCATCGGCCTCGCGCAAAATGCGCTTCTTGTAGTCGGCAGTGAACGTGCGCCGGGTCGCCTTGTCGGGCACCTCGGTCGAGAGGGTGGGTTCGGTCGGGGAGGTAGATTCCAACTGCGTGATCCTTTCTGGCCCTGTTCTGTAAACTCGGCGGGGGGAAGTGTCTCACGCACTTTGAGACGAAGGGCGACTCCTTTGCCTTCGGATAGCGTAGCGATCGTTTTTCTGCAATAGCGGAGCGTTCGATCCGTTATCCTTCGGAAGGAGGCGAGTTGGGACGGAGGAAGACCTACGACCGCGAGGACGTCACCGGACGAGCCATGCTGCTGTTCTGGGAGCGGGGATACCACGCGACGTCCACGCGCGACCTGACCGAGGCGATGGGCATCAACCCCGGCGCCCTCTACGCCGAGTTCGGCAGTAAGGAGGGGCTTTACCTCGAGACGGTCAAACGCTACGAGGCGACCGTGGTGCCGGGGCACTTTGCGTCGCTCGAGGCCCCCGGCGCGTCTCTTGAGCAGATCCGTGCCGTCCTCACGTTCATGGGTGGCATCGGCAGCTACGCCGGGTCGCACTACGGCTGCCTCCTGTGCAACGCGGGCATCGAGTTGGCTCCGACCCTGGAGCAGAGCGAGGCCTCGACGGCGCGGTTCCTCAACCGCCTCACGCTCGCGTTCGGGCACGCGCTGGGAAATGCGCGCGATGCCGGCCAGCTCCTCGACGATGCACCGGTGGATGAGCTGGCGCGCTTCTTCCCGACCGTGCTCATGGGGATCTTCGTGCTGGCGCGGGCGCGGATCGATGCAGCCGTCATGCGGGCGGCTGCGGACCAGGCGCTAGTCCGCCTCTTGTCGGTGACCAGGCCGGGGCCGGGGGGACCGGCGCCAGTCCTCTGACAGGAGCCATCATGCTCGACTGCGGGCCGGGCGGGACGGGGCGCACGGGCTCGTGGAGACGGTCGAGCATTGAGAGGCCGTCTTGACCAGAGGTTCAGGCATTCCCGTCTGGCGTAGAGACCCCGGTAGACAGAAAGCTGGCGCACAAACCACATCTTGTCAAGCGCCACAACCATGGGACCAGGCCGCGTCATGACCCTGGCACCACCCTCCCGGTCCGTACTGACCGACGTGGAGCCCTCGGGCCGCGCTCGCCGTCGAACGGACGCTGAAGTGGGCTGTTGTCGTCGGCGAGGAACCGCGTCCACCCTCCGATGCCGCTGAGGCACGCGGCAACGCGCCATCGCGGGCGATGCGTCGCGGACGAGCCCTCGCCGGATTCGAACCGAAAAACGTGGGTTGAAGCGGGGCCGGAGCGGCCAGACCAACGGCATTTCCGCATCGATCGAACCCGAAAAACGAGGAAGGCCCGTGGGAGTTCACGACTCCAACGGGCCTTCAGAGTGTGGTCGGGGCAGCCGGATTCGAACCGACGACCTTCTGCGCCCAAGGCAGACGCTCTACCAGGCTGAGCTATGCCCCGACGTCGCTCTGATACCCCGCCTCCCCGCTCCATGCCACGGGCCGCTCCGGTCGCCCATCCGCGGGTTCCTCACCATCCTTTGGGCGGCTCGCTCCCCCTCTCGCCCGTCCACGGCGCCCGCGGAACGCCGCTTCGCC
>CAIMSU010000274.1 GCA_903844155.1 uncultured Pseudomonadota bacterium
CAAGGCAGGCCGCTGGGAGGACTTCATGACCGCGATGCTTGACGGACGACACTGGTTGCAGGCGGGTGGCTTGGGCCTGGAGGCAGGCCGTGAAGCCGCATGAGTCGAGACTTGGAACACGCTTTTCGCGAACGCACCCCCCCGTCGCCGTTCGGAAGGTGCTCCCCGGTTGGCGTGCCGACACACCAGAGGCGTTCCTGCTGGCCGGGCGCCCCCCCGGCACCAAGTACGTGGTGGCGTGCCTCGGGGACAGCATCACCCAGGGGCAGATCAGCGCAAACTACGTGAGCCTGCTCCGGGCGCGCTTCGGCCCAGCCGGCACCACGTTCATCAACGCCGGGGTGAACGGCGATCTCGCCTTCAACGTGGTGAATCGACTGGACGCGGTGATCGCCTGTCGTCCGGACGTGGTGACGCTCCTGGTAGGCACCAACGACGTGAACGCCCGGTTCGACGACACCTGGGCGGAGCGCTATCGGAAGGACCAGGGCCTGCCCGTGTCCCCCACCCTGGCCTGGTACGTGGAGAACATCGAGGCGATCGTCCGAAGGTTGCAATCCGAGACACAGGCCCGCATCGCCCTCGTGGAGGTGCCGATGCTGGGCGAGGACCTCGACGGAAGGATGAACGGGCTCGTCCGCGCGTACAACGAGGCGCTCCACGTGGCCGGAAAGCGCCTCGGAGTCCCGTGCCTGCCGCTGTACACGAGGCTGGAGTCGCTGTTTCCCGCCGGCCACGCGCCGCCGCCCTACGCCGGGGACATCAAGGAGATCCTCAAGGCGGGGATGAGCTCGCAGCTGCTCCGGCGGAGCTGGGACGACATTGCTCGGCGCAACGGGCTCGTCGCGCTCACCGACCACATCCACCTTAGCGACCGCGCCGCCAGCGTCGTGGCCGACCTCGTGGCCGGATTCCTGGAGTCGGAGCCCGGGTGAGCCTCAAGCCGCTGGGGACGCGGCGAAGGCGTCGCGGACAACCTGGTCGACCGCGGTCCAGGTGATACCGGGGTACCGCTCGTTGTCCAGTCGGGCGGGAGACATGAGGCCGAGCGCACCGCAGTACCCGTACTGCATCCCGACCCAAAGCGGCATCACATCGCCCTTCTTGCCGGGCATGAAGAACTTCATGAGCGCGATCACCACCCCGAGGAGCCAGGTGGGCATCACCCGCTTGAGGCCGAACTCGGCCCCCGTCACCCTTCGCGCCAAAGCCTGGGCCTCCTTCGGCGAGAGCCGCTGCCCGGCGACGAACAGCGCGCGGGGCACGGGGTTTGGGTCCATGGCCACGGCCGCGGTGTACTCGGCGGTGTTGCGCCAGGTGGTGAACTCCATCGGCGCGTCCGGGGAGCCGAAGTACGACACCTGCCGCTTCTTGTAGTCGAACAGCACCCAACCGCTCGCGAGGAGCTCGGTGAAGCCACCCTGGAAGATGGAGGTGAGCGTGATCGGCGATCGGGCTTCCAGGATCAGCCGGTCGGCCGCCTCGTGGAAGCGGCGCCTCAGGTCGAAGTTGCGGTGGGACCCCTCCGGGAGCTTCCGGAAGTCGCCCGAGAAGTCCGAGGGTACGAAGCGCTTCACGCCGCTCGCGATCGCTGCAGCCAACAGCCCGGATTGAACCCCGACGATGACGTCCTCCAGGCCCTGCAGGGTAGAGACCACACAGTCGGCGCCAGCGCAGGCGTGGCGGAGCTCCTCCGGGCTCCCGTAGTCCACGGGCACCACCACCAAGCGCTGATCGGCGGTGGTGAGCGACGTCGCTTCCGGGGCCGCCGCCGCCGCCGAGCCGCCCTCTCGCCGGACCAGCCCGCGGACCAGGACGCGGCGCCATTCCTGCCGCGCGCGGGCCAGGGTCGCCTCGACCACCAACTTCCCGAGGGTTCCGCCGGAACCTGCCACAACCACGATGCATTCGGACGTCGACATGTTCACGCACTCCTCACTGCCGGTCGAGTATCCGCTTGGGCCCTGTCCACCAGTTGATCTACCGGAGCGTTACCCTTCACATCATGAATCTCTCGGGCTTCGACCTCAACCACATCCGCGCGCTACACCACCTCCTGGAGGAGGCCCACGTGGCGAGGGCCGCGCGTCGTCTCGCCATCACCCCGGCCGCCGCTAGCAACGCGCTGCATCGCCTTCGGCGGGACTTCGACGATCCGCTCCTGATCCGAACCGGCCGAACGCTGGTGCGCAGCGCGCTCGCCGAGCAGCTCCGGGGGCCCGCCGCCGAGGTCATGGCCGCCGCCGAACGACTGGTAAGCGCAGCCGTGGTGTTCGATCCCGCTACTGACGACGGGCTGTTCGTCCTCTTGGCGACCGACCGCGTCGCCGACGTGCTCGCGCCCCCGCTCGACCGCGCCCTCGCGGCCCGGGCCCCCCGGGCGACGCTCTACTTCAAGGCCTTCGGACCGTCGGGCGCGGGTTCCCCGGGACATGACCGCGGCCTGCTGGTCGGCCCCGGGGTCCCGCCCGGCCTTAACGCCGAGCCGCTCTTCGACGAGACGTACGTGAGCGTGCTCCGGCCGGGCCACCCGCTCCTCGAGGGAGAGTTTACCATCGAGCGATTCGCGGCCGCGGAGCACGTCCTCATCGCGCCCCGGGGTGACAACATCCGCGGCGCCGTCGACGACGCGCTCGAAGCGCAGGGTCTCTCGCGCCGCGTCTCCCGGGTCGTGACCTCGTTCGGGCTCGCGCTCGCCCTCGCGGCAGACTCGGACCGCATCGTGACGCTCCCGTCCAGCTTCGTCGTGGGTCGACACCCCACTGCCCCCTACGTCGTTCGGGCACCTCCGCTGAAGCTGGCCCCGCTCCGGATGCAGGTCGCGTGGCACCCCCGACAGGAAGGAGACCCCCGGTACACCTGGTTTCGTGCGCTGCTGCACGAGGCGGTTCGTGAGTGCGGGCTCAGGGGAGGCGAATAGCCGCGTTCGGTGAGCCTGCGAAGTAGGCGCTGGCGTCAGCGGTTCTGATCAAAAAAATCAAGCACGAACGGCCATGACCAGCTGAAGTCGTAGGTGTGGCCCATCACGGCGCGACAGTCGAGGACGGGTGGCAGGGGAGCGTCTCCCCGGCAGTAGCTCCGGCAGTCGAGGTCGGGAACGCCGACCTCGACCGGCGTAGCGGCCGCGGCGGTCGAGCAGCCTGCCGACTCCGCCCACACGCGGGTGATCGCGGTGGCGCCCGTGTAGTAGTAGGTGTCCCCGTCGGAGGTGGTGGTGAAGCCGGCGTCCTCCCACTCGCCCGGCGGAACAGTCTGGTCGCGCGTCCCCGTGATCAGCAGGACCGGTATCCCCCCCGCCTGGGCGGGAGGCGCCAGGTACCCGCGGTGCGGGAGGCCGATGATCGGCGCGAGGGCGCGGAACGTCCCCGCGCTCACCTCGTTCTGGCCAAGCTCCCAGGTGAACATTCCGCCGTTGGAGCCGCCGACGGCGTACACCCTCCCGGCGTCGATGCACAGGTTCTGGCTCGCCTCGGTGACCAACGCGACCACGAAGTCGACGTCGTCGTCCTCGCACTGCGTCCACGAGCAGCCGTTCTGGGCCATGCCGTCACACGACGGGTACGCGTAGTCCGTGGTGATCGCGTCGTCGCAGATATCGGTGGAGTCTCCGACAACCTCGGCGTTGAGCCCGTCGCCGTCGAGGCCGGTCATCGAGCCGCGGAACGACCACGAGGCAGCGGGCTGCCCTCGCTCGTCGGGACCCAGCCCGTCCGGCGCCACCAGGACGTACCCGCGCGCATCCGCCTCCGCGGTCACCGTGGGGTCGTCGAGGAACTCCCCGCCATCCCCGCCCCATCCGTGGAAGGCCAGCACCAGTGGCGCGGGGGTGGTGGGATCGTAGCTCGACGGGACGTAGACCTGGAACCGGCGCTCGACTCCACCGTGATCCAGCGTGTACGTGCCACTGGTCCAGGCGGTCGTTGGGCAATCGGCGGGGGGCTGCTGCGTGGTGTCGCCGCTGTCCTTGGAGGTGTCTGCGGCCACCCGATGCGTATCGGAGGCCGAGATGCGGGCAGGCTGGCAGGCGAGTAGCTGTAGGACAAGCATGGGGAGGCTCCGTCGGGCGTTGTTCCAGTATCCCCTGGCGCCGCCGGCGAGGCGTCGATACCGCTGGCGCGGATCAGGGCTCTCGGAAGGCGGTGTCGAGCCACTCCGAGCCTCGCGAGAGCGCCGCGTGGGCCTCAGAAAGGCCGAGCACACCGTCGACCCCTCCGTGGCCTTCAGGTAGTGCTCCGGCTTCCGGCTCGTGACCGGTGCCTGGTCGGGGATCCTCTTCGAAGGTAGGACCGCGCCCGGCGACGGGATTGGAGCTTGCCCGCCCCGGTCGAAACGGGTAGACGCCGCCATGACCCGCCACCCGCGCCTGCAGTTGCCGTTGCTCTTCGCCCTCGCTACCGCCGCCTGCGCCGCAAAGGGGGAGTCGACGACCCCGGAGGACACCGGTCCCGCCCCAACGGCAGGCGCGCAGGACATCCGGACGACCGACCTCGCGCTCGACCTCGGCGCCCTGACCGGGCAGGCGACGCTCGTGGTGGTGCCCTCTGCGGGCAAGGTGACGCTGGACGTGGCGGGGCTCACGCTCTCGGCGGTCACCGTCGACGGCGAAGCGGTCGCGATCGACATCACCGATGGGATCCTGTCGCTCCCGGCTCCCGGCACTCCCGACCCCGTCACGGTCGTGGTGGCCTACGCGTTCCCGGCGCGCACGCCCGCTACCTTCGACGGGTGGATGCCGTCGCTCGGCGTGAGCTTCGTGTGGCCGTACTACTGCAGCAACCTCTTCCCGTGCGACCCGTCTCTCGACGACGGCGTCACCTTCACGATGAACGTCACCGGCGTGGAGGACGGTCTCACCGCCATCTACCCGGCGTCTACCCATGGCGACGGTCCAGCCTACATGGCGGCGGTCGCGGTCGGGGACTACACGAAGCTGGACCTCGGCACGACGACCGCGGGGACGACCCTGTCCGCCTGGTACCTGCCCGGCCAGCGGGCGTTGGAGGACGCGACGGCAGGGACGGCGCACCTCGTGAGCGCGTTCGACTACTTCGAACAGACCTATGGGCCGTACAATTTCGGTCCCGAGGCCGGGACCGTCGAGGTGGACTGGGGCGCGGACTCCTGGGGCGGGATGGAGCATCATCCTTTCTTCCACGTCGGGAAGTTCGACTTCAACGACGAAGAGGCCCAGGTGCACGAGGCCGGGCACGGCTGGTTCGGGGACGGCGTGCGGATCGCCTGCTGGGAAGACTTCGTCCTCTCCGAAGGCACGACCACCTACATCGCCGCGCACGCGCTCGAGCAGGTCGACGGCCCGAACGAGTGGGACTACTACGTGGACGACTTCCTGACGCCGATCTGCGAGGGAAACTCGCCCGATCCGACCCTTGTCAACACCATCGTCCTCCCCGACACCTGCAACGAGATCGACTTCGTGAACGACGACCTCTGGTCGATCACCCCGTACATGAAGGGGGCCTGCTTCTACGAGGAGGTGGCCGACGTGATCGGGCAGGACGCGCTCGACCAGACCCTGAGCGAGTTCTACACGACTCACGTCGGAGAGGCGGCGCGGATGCAGGACATGATCGACCTCATTGAATCCCGAGCCGATGCCGCCGACAAGCCGGCGATCGACGCGCTCGTGACCGACTGGCTCCTGAGCTACGACTGCCCCGAAAACTACGCGGAGCGCTGTCGGACGCACGGGAACTGATCCAAAGGCCGAAGCGTACGCGCAATTCGAGCGGTCGGTCTGGTATCGGTCGGTCGTCTGCTTCCACGTCGACTTCACGCCCCCCGGAGGCCATTCCTCGCGGCGTGGCCCCCTGCACCGGGCGGGGAGTCGGTGGGTACCCAGGGCGCGACGCGAGTTCAGCGCGTCGCCGGATCTGGTTCGATCGGGTGCGACGGGGGACCGGGGGTGATGACGGGGCCATGCCGTTGCTCCGGATCGGCGATGCCCATCACGGAATTGTGGGCGTGATTCCGTGTCATAACTGACATCACCCGGGTTGTCATCGGGGGGCCGGCGTCGGCATCGGGGCTTGTCATCGGGGATGGCATCGTCATCGGCATCATCGGGCTTGACATCGGAACTGATGTTGGTATAGATAACTTGTGCTGCCTCGGAGCCTCATGCCTGCCCCCGCCTCCTCCCGTCCCATCGTGGACTCCGCAACGCTCTTCGGGCGCTGCATCGCCGTGATCCGCGCCGACCTCGGCCTCACCCAGGCCCAGATGGCCGCGATGTTGCGCGTGTCGCGCCCCACGCTGACCCACTTCGAGACCGGGCGGGCAACGCCGTCCTTCCACGTCCTCCTCCGCCTCGGGCAACGCGTCGCGAAGGCGCGGGTCGACAGCGACGCCACCGCGGTCCTCGCGCTCCTGCACCTGACGGCGCGCGCACTCCAGGCCGACGGCATCCGTGTGCTCAACCGGCCCGTCCGGGAGGGTGACGTCATCCTCGACTTCGCCAAGATCGACCGCGTCGTCGGCCATGTCTTTGATCGCGAGTTCCGCGAGTACGTCCCCGCCAAGATCGCCGACTTCTCCGGCGACGACGACGAGTAGCCACGTTCAACCAACCAACCTTACCAGGAGGATCCCATGGGCAAATACGCATTCATCGACAACATCTTCGGCACCGACGAGAACGAGGGGGACGAGGCCAAGGACGCCTTCGACGAGGAGGAGGACGACGACGAGGAGGACGCCCAGGACGAGGGCGAACACGATCTCCCCGAGGAGGACGATGTCATGCTCGCCCGCCTCGACAAGGAGTTCCGCAAGCTTCGCGCCCGCGTTCGTGCCCTGACGGACCTCTCCGAGCTGCGGGAGATCCGCGGTCAAGAGCAGGCGGCGCTCGCCGGGCCGCTCACCCCGACGGTTCGCCTGCGGACGATCGACATCATCGAGGCGATCGACGAGCAGGTGACCAACCTCCGGGCGCGTCGCGGCCCGCGGAATTCGTGATGTGCGCCGCCACCTTCGACTTCGCCGCGGAGCGCGCGTTCATCGAGACCAGCGAGGATCCCCACGCGATCCTCGACTGGATGGGCGAGTACCGTCAGCACGCTCGTGACGCCGCAGCGGACGACGCCGGCGCACTGGAACAGGATTTCGACGAACTGTTGGAGTTCGCCGAAGATCGCGTGGTGGAGTTGAAGGCGGCGCAGTTGGGGCCCCCGTCGAAGGGCCGCGTGCAGGCCGAGGAGGGCGCAGGCGCTCTACACGCCGTCGCTCAAACCATCCGGGCGCCGAAGGTAGATCCCGACGCCGCCGGGCGGCGGGAGTCGGCTCGTCGTAGGGCAGCCGAGCAGGAGGCGGCGCGTGCGGCCACCGAAGCAGCTGACGAGCAGGCCCGCGCGGATCAAGAAGAGCTGCGCCAGCTTCAGGAGCGGGCGACGAAGGCCACGGCCCGTCGCGATGCCGCGCTGGCGGCAACGGCCCGCATCGAGGCTGAGGCGAGGCGGGCGGCGGCCGAATCCGAGCGCGCACGCCGCGAGCAGGCGAAGAGAAAGGCGGCGCAGGAGGTGGAGGACTCCGAGCGCGCGGCCGCGGAGGCGGAGACCGCCACGCGCGCTGCAGCCGCCACCGCAGCGAAAGCGAAGGGTCCGGCCGGCCCTGCGAGCGCTCCGGCGCGCCCGGTGGCGAACCGCAGCGCGGCTGGGCTGCGCGCTGTCCCTCCCACGGCACCGGTGGCCGAGCTGACCCCGCTCGGAATGTTGTTCCAAGAGCAGTTGGCCGACATTGCTGGGCCGCGCCCCGTCGCGACGCCGCCCGTGGCATCGCCGCCCCCTGGCAAGGCCGACGCGACCACTGCACAGCCCCGGCTCGCGCGAGCGACTCCGGCCGCCGCTTCGAAGGCGATCAAGCCGAATCTCCCGCCCGCGCCCCCCGATCCGGTCGAAGACCTCCCCTCGCACACCGGCGCCGACCTGACCTCGTTCCGGAACTGGCTCGCGGTGAGCCAGCGCGCGCTCGCGGCCAAGCTCGGTGTGGAGCAGAGCACAATCTCGAAGGGTGAGGGCAGGCCCACCAGCGTCCTCCCGCCGCAACTCCGCAAGGCGCTCCACCAGGCGATGCGTGAACCCAGGCAGGATGTTGGGGGTGCGTCGTGAAGCTCGCATCCCAACTCGCCGCCCACCAGGAGCGGCTCGTCTCCCGGGCCGTTGGACCGGTCCGGGACGCCATCCGCGCCGGCCGGTCCATGTTCTGTTGCTTCGACCAGCCGAACGGCACCACCCGTCTTGATCTGCTCGGCCCGAACGGCATGATCGGCGGGTCAGACGACGGCTTCCTGTGCGCC
>CAIMSU010000275.1 GCA_903844155.1 uncultured Pseudomonadota bacterium
CGCTACTTCGACACCCTCGACGCGAGCGCCGACCCCGAGAGCGAACCGACCTACGCCGATCTCGTCGCCCGATGGGAGTGGCCACCGTGGCTGCTGTTGACCGGGTACGGGCGGGACCTCACCGTTGCCGTCGACGCGGCCGTGCTGGCGGCGAACCCCGGAACCACGGTCCCCCTGCGGGACTGCCGGGCCTTCGGTGTCCAGCCGTTCGGTCGGTGCCACGTGTCGATCGACTACGACGGGCAGGCCTGCCCGATCTACGAGGAATTCACCTTCAACGACGCAGGCGAGGTCACGTTCATCGAGGCCTGGTCCGACCAGCCGTCGCTCCTGCCCATGGACGGCGAGGCTGACCCCTGGGCGGAGGGCGCCGACGTGGGCCGGCTGTCGACTCGGATCCCCGGTCTCGGGACGACGTCGGGCCGGATCGACCCGACAGGCGACCCGATGACCAGCGCGGCAGCCACCGACCCTGAGGTCGCCGACTTCGCCGCACGAACCCAGGACTTCTGGGGGTATTGGACAGCGGCTTACGACGCGGCAGGCGACGACATGTTCGCCCGTGGTTGTGGGTGGTGAACGCCCTCTTCGTCGCGGACGGCGCAGCCTTCGTCCTGATTGGGCTGGTGGTCCTTGTCATCCCCAGTCCGCAACCGGCGCTCGTGCGGCAGGTGGATGAGGACGTCGCGCTCCCTCCGTCAAGGACACACGGCGCCTCCTAGCCTCGCAATTCATCGGCAACGGCCTCCTGGCGCTCGTCTTCGGGCTCGCTGCGGCTGACTCCCCGGTCGTGCTACGGTTCGCCGCCGCCGCTCGCCTCACCACGATCGCCGTGGTGCTCGCCATCAACGTGACTCAACTCCGAAGCGGCGCGTGGAAACGACCGCCGCTCTACCTTGTCGGCGCGGTTCTCACGTCGTTCGGCCTTTGTTATGCGCGGATTGTGCTCGGGTGAGCGGGCCGAGCGTCAGCGCTGAACCGGGTCGCGGATGAAGCCATGCTGGGTGCCGCGGGTGCGGAGGTCGATGGAGCGGGTGGACATGCGGGTCAGGCTCCGGACGGGGAGGGTGCGAGGCCCTCGACGATGACGATGTCGAAGTGCGCCGCGCCGGCGCGCAGCGCGACCGCGTCGTGGTAGCCCGCGGAGTAGAAACACGCGCGAGCCGTCGCGTAGCTCGGAAACTCGATGACGTACGGCCGCCGCGGCACCTCGCCCTCGACGACCTCCGCGACGTCACCCCGCGCAAGCACGCGCCCGCCGAAGGCAGCGACCCAGCCTGCGGCCCGGCGCGGGTCGTCAGGCCTCGTTCGGGGCCGGGCACGGTCGACGCGCGATCCATGCTGACAACCGCTCGAGCTCGCCCAGGCACGCAGCGCGGTCCAGCGCCGCCGCGGCCGTGTGTCCCGTCCCGTCGATTTTGCCCAGGAAGATCCCAGCGAACGATCCCGGTCACGGCGGCAAGGTTCGCGAGCAGCATCGCCGTTTCTGCCGCACTCGCAGCTCGACGAGCTGGTAGCCGGTGGTGGGATAGTCCGCCGTCCAGGCGTTCAAAATCGATGGGACGGGACATGTCAGGGAAAACGAGCGTCTCCGCCTCGCTGCCGCGCGGACGCTCGCAGCCCAGAAGTCCGCCTCCCCAGCGCAGCCGCTCGCCGGTTTGCCGACAGGGGCCTCCCGGCCCGCGCAAGCCTCGCCGCTGGCACCACTTGGTCGGGCAGCGCCGACGGATGCACGGGCGTCGGCAGCTACGCCGTTCCGGCCAGCGGTGGCGACGCAACCGCCTACGGAGTCACGCCCCGCTCCCACGACCGCGATGGCCAGCCCGCGAGTCGCCCCAGGTGCAGAGTTGACCCCGCTCGCCCGCCTCTTCCGACAGAGGCTCACCGAGACCACGCCGACCACGCCGACCACGCCGACCACGCCGACCGCGCAGGGGGAGCCCCCGCGGCCACGGGCAGCGGCTCCGCCCCCTCCTGTCCCGCCCACGCCCGCCGACCCCATGGACGGTATTCCGCTGCACACCGGGGCGGACCTCGTGGCCTACCGGACTTGGCTGGGCGTCGATCAGCGTGCGCTCGCCGCCAAGTTCGGCGTCGGGCAGGGGACGATCTCCAAGGGCGAGAGCCGGCCGACCACGCTGCTCGGACCCGCGTTGCGGAAGGCGCTGCACGAGGCGATGGGCGAGCCCAGGCAGGATGTCGGGGGTGCCAAGTGAAGCTCGCGTCCCAGCTCGCCGCCCACCAGGAGCGGGTGATCGCCCGTGCCGTTGGACCGGTCCGGGACGCCATCCGCGCCGGCCGGTCCATGTTCTGTTGCTTCGACCAGCCGAACGGCACCACCCGTCTTGATCTGCTCGGCCCGAACGGCATGATCGGCGGGTCAGACGACGGCTTCCTGTGCGCC
>CAIMSU010000276.1 GCA_903844155.1 uncultured Pseudomonadota bacterium
CGACGAACTGCGCCGTCCGCGAGGTCAGAAAGCCGCCGGGGACCAGGAACACGCCGAGCCCATCCGGCGCAAGAAGATCCAGTCCCCGGCGGAGAAAGTAGTGGTAGGCCATCTTTTCGCGGTAGACCCGATCCGGATCTTCGGCGATGGAGGCGCCCCGGATGCCGTAGGGCGGGTTGCTGACGACGAGGCCCAACCGGCGGGACGCTGCGGCGCCCTTCTCGCGGACCCAGCGCTCGAACGGGGCGAGCATGAGGTCTACATCGGGGCGTAGAACGTGGAGCATCCGGGCGGAAAGCTCGGACCACTCGACGGCGTGCCAGGTGATGCCGGGCACGGGCTCGAAGGCGCGGAGGAAGCGGCCGATGCCCGCAGAGGGCTCCAGGGCGTGGACGGTCGGGCCGTCGTGCGGGAGGCTCGGAACGAGCGGGGCGACGAGCCGGGCGACTTCCTTCGCAACCTTGCTCGGCGTGTAGAATTCATGGGAGAGTCTCATTTTCCGTAATCGAAATGATCCCCGTTCAAAGGAGACCGCGAGGTTTCAAGGCCAGAATCCACGGTGAGGGCGACGAGGGTTGACTCGCTCGGACGCGGGGTCGCACGTCCGCGGGCGACCCCAGCCGGTGCCCGGTCCTTCTCGGGACCGGGCTGTTGACGACCACCGGGGGCACTCGCGAGACCTCCGCGAGACCTCCAGCGCGGCGCCTGTCGCCCTCGCTGCCCGGCGAAACCTTCCCGGTCAGCGCGACCGGGTATAGACTACGGCAAGGATCTGCCCCCATGCCTGACAAGGACACCATCGCCGCCGACCTCATCAACTGGCACTTCAAGGTCGAGCCCGGCTTGGTGACCGTTTACCGGGTGACGAACGACAACGAGGCCGACCCCAAGGAGCCGATCAAGCTCATCGAGGTCAACGCGCAGACCGTCGCGACGGGCAGCTTCGAGGCGTACGGGTTCGCGCCGACGCGCGATGTGCCGTTCCCCACGCTGATCGCGGAGGTGACGCCCGACGAGTTCGCCGAGCTGCGTCGGAGCGGCAAGATCCCACGGGGCTGGGACATCGCGGGGGCCAAGCAGTACTTTCCGTCTGCGGCGTAGGCGTGCCGACACGGGAGGATTGGGCGGTGGCCTACCACCGGCAAGGTCGTTCGGACTGGAGCATGTTCGCCGAGCTTCACGGGCGCGATGACGTGCCCGCGTGCCATTCGTTGCACTTCTTGCAGATGGCCACGGAGAAGCTGGCGAAGGCGTACCGCTTCCGAGACACCTCGGCTGACACGGCCGCGCTACTGACGAGCCACGTTGGCTTCCCGAGGTTCTTGAACGCCTTCCTGCTGTCCCCGCAGATGCGAGAGGAGTACGAGGGCCGACACGCACAGCTGGAGAGCATCCGTAAGGACTTCGCGCCGCTCGCTCGCGCCGTCGAGCAGCTCGCCCCCGCGGTGGATCGCGAGTCGGTGCCGGGGAACGCTGAATACCCCTGGGAGCGCGGCGACGGCGTCCTGGCTCCCATCGACCACGGGTTCCCCGAGGTGGCCCTCCTGCGCCACCCACGCGGCCGCATGTTCCTGAACTTCATCCGTCGCGCTTTCGACGAGTTCCCGGCCGCCTGAGCGGCGCCGTCGCTTCACGACCGCTGCGCGCCGCGAGGTACCCTGGTCGATAAGGAACGCCGTGCTGCTCGCGATCTACGATCTGGCGGCCGCGTCGCGTTCCCTCACGGGGCGATGACGCGGCGTGGTAGGATAGCGCCCAGCAACCCGGTACCTCCATGCTCCTGCTCCTCGCGATGACCGCCCTCTCCAGGGCTGACGACATGCGGAAGATCGACCCTCCGCAGTGCTCTGACACGACGGTGAAGCAGGTTTCGACTCGTCTTGTTGATCCTAACACCGGCCCGATGTGGGAGTCAGGGGCGTCCGTGAGCTTCGCGAACGGGGTCGGGCTGACGGCCTACAACACGCCCACCGTCGTACGCAACGAGCGCACCGGCGACAAGGTGCAGGTCTGCTTGGCGGCGGTTCCCAAGGTTTGCCCTGCGGGGGATGACCGCGGGAAGGAGTACACCGTTTACGACTACCAGCAGAAGGCCAGTTACACCATGTACAACTCCGAGCACAGTTGCGGCGGGGCTTGAGCGACGGCTCCGCGCTCATCAACGCTGAACCTGGCGCGTGATACGGCGGGACGATGACGCAAATCAAGCTCTCTGCTCCTTTAGTGACTATTCTATGCCTATTTTGGCTCGGGCTGGCTTGCGGCTCCGGCGGCGGCGCGGCACCCGGCACCGCGAGCGGTGGCAAACCGACGTCCGCGATCATCGTCCGGGCCCCACTCGGGCAGATCATCGGCCCGGAGGCAGTGCAGATCCCCGCCACGGCCGACAGTGCTCTCGGCCCGATGCAGTTCGCGGTGCAGCCCGCGACGCTGGCGTCGGTCGCTGACGGCAAGGTCAGCTGCCAAGGTTCGGGTGACGGGACGGTCGTGGCGTCTCTGGGCGTCGAGTCCGTTCCGATCCCGTTCTCCTGCGTGCTTCCGAGCAAAATCGATGCCCCGCCAACCATCCAGCTACGGGTGGGAAAGCCGGTGGACTTCGCGCCCACCGCGCTCGACGCGGGCGGCACGGTGCTCACGGGTCTGGCGTTGGCCGTCGAGGTCGCCGACACCTCGATCCTGACGTATGCCAACGGCCAGCTCTCCCCGCAAAAGGTGGGGAGCACGCGCGTGACCATCGGCGCGGGGGGCGCCAGCGCGACCACGGATATCGAGGTGGATGCTACAGAACTGGATGACAGCTTCCAGATCACCAGTGGGTCGGCCAAGGCGTGGGACTTGGACCCCGGTTCCTACCGCCTGAGCATCCGCGGGACCACGAAGCACGGCATCAGCGTTCGTTGGGACGGGGCCGCCTGTGGTGACCGGCCTGCGGCCGCGTCGCACCAGTTCGCCTGTACGCTCAAGAGGAAGGCCCGGCTCTATTTGGATAATAACTCCGGTGCGGACTCCGTTCCAGTCGAACGGGGCCAGCTCACCGTCCTTCGTGTTCCGGGATGACCTATTGAAGGTAGCCGATACTTCGCAACGCGTCCGTCTCGGTGAACGTCCCCTCCTGTGGTGTAGTCGCGGGCAGGTTCGCCCTGAGGTCCGTGGCCACATCGCTCGCGACGCGATTGAGGTGCTCTCCGGGGTCGTCGGTGAGGGAGTACACCTCGTCGCCTCGGGGGGCTGTGATGAGCTTGCGGCCGTCCAACAGAACGGAGCGCTGCTGCTCGCCAAAGAGCAAGCAACCTGCGGGCACCGCGCGGCCCGTGGTGGAACTGACGACGGGCAGGACCGGCGCGCGATTCGGGCCGACGGGCACACCCAACGCCGCGAGAATGGACGGCGCGACCTGATCAAGACCAACATCACCGGTAACCGGGCCGGCGGCGTAGCCAGGGAGCGCCACCGCGAGCGGTACGTGGAGCAGTTCCTCGTGGAGCGACTGCCCATGTCCCATACTCCCGTGTTCCCAAAATTCCTCGCCGTGATCGGCCAGAAGCACCACGCTCACCCGGCGGCCGGGGTCTTCCTCGGCCAGCTCGCCCAGGAGATCGGAGATCGCTCGGATGGTCCGCTGGACATCGCCTTCGTAGAGCGCACGCACCACGGCTCGGTCAGAGTCGCTCGGCGCCTCCTCGCCCGCCCGCGCTTCACGGGTGCGAGCGAAGCACGCTGCGGCCGGGTCGGTGCCGCAGGTCCACGGTGCCCCAAGCTCGCTGGCGCCTCCGCGGTACGGCTCGTGGGGGTCCATGTAATGCACCCAGAGGAAGAACCGGCCCGCAACCAGCCGTTGAAGATACTCGGATGCAACGTCCGTGATGCCTGGGGCATCGGCAGGGACGAACGCCTCGGCCGCGCGCCCGATCGGGTAGAGCAGCGACCGTCCGGCAATCGCGGCAGCGCCGCGCGCAAGCGCGTCCTGCTCGCGGTACACGTCGAACCCCCTTGCGAAGCCGAAGGCGTGGGAGAGGTATGGGTTCGACACCACGGCGGCGGTGACAAAGCCAGCGTCGCGGAGCGACTCGGCGAGAAGCGGTACCTCGTCTCGAATCCGGGAAACGCTTCGGGTGTCCCGCTGCCTCCAGCCGGCGCCGTGGACGTCGGGTGGGTCGCCGGACATGACTCCGGCCATCGAGGGCAGCGTCCAGGGGGCGACCGCGTGTGCATCATCGTACACCGCTGCGCGAGCCAACCACAGGCTGAGCGGCGCGTCGGCGGGCAGCTTCGCGACGGCGGATCGGAAGCTGTCGTAGCGCAGGGTGTCCACCGAGATGAGCAAAACCGCGGGATCCGAGGCTGGTGCCGTCAGCCGAGCGGGAAGCGCAGCCTGAGGTTGCGGGTCAGATCCGAGCGGCGCACTGGTCCCGGTGGGCCAGAGCGCACCGATCCAGGCGGCACCGAGCGCGCATGCGAAGCGCCGCCACGTCCCAAGGGCCAGCCGATCCGCGACCAGAGCGGCTACTGGCACTGCCGCCGCCAGCGGGTGGAAGGCCCCGGGCACCGCCAAGTACCCGCCGATTCCCAGCAGAGCGACTGCCGCGCCCGCAAGCGAACTGCCGCGCATAACGGCACCGATTCCGACGACCAGCAGGGTCATTATTGGGGGGTACGCTACGCCCGCGAGCGTCGTCGCGAACGTGCTGGCGTCAGCAACGCCAGGGGCTTCGAGGCGGGCCACGCAGCATCCAGCCAAGGCACCGCTTGATGCATAGGTCCAAAGCGGCACCTTTGTGTTCATGTCTGCTCGGCGTGCTGGCGGGGTGTGCGTCGCCGGAGCCCATTACGCTGGACGAGAGCGGCGGTTGGCGGGTTTGTGGACTCGCGTTCCGGCCGGGGGACGGATGGGAGGCCCCAGCGCCGCTGGCCGATCCGCGGATACTTGTCGTTCAGGTGCCTGCGGCCAGCGTCGTAGCTCAGGTGAGTTGTGACCCCCTGCCGGCGCCCCTCCTCCGTCGCGCCGAGGCCGCAGGCATCGGCGACCTTGATGAATTGCAGTTGCTGGCCGGCGGGGAGCAAGGCGATGTGGTGACTTACTTCGGTCGCGCCAGCGGAAGCCCGGCGGCGCTCACCACTTCGATCGACGCGTCGGGGGCGGGGACCAGCGCCACCGCTCTCCTGCATCGCGACTGTGGCGGGTTGGAGATCGATGGCTACCACGGTGCCCCCCCGAGCGGTGACCCGCGGGCCCCGTGGGAGGACTTGCTCAGACGCTTCACATGCGAAGATACGCAGTGACCGCTCAGTAGTAGTACCCGCCGCCGCCCGAACTCGCTGCGATCGCAATGGCACCACCGATCAGAATGGCACCGCCGACGCCCACGAGCACCCAGATCCAGGTCTTGGAGGACTTCTGGAGCGCCGCGACATTGACCTTCTGGACCGAGCCCTCGTTGACGTTCGCCGTCACCTCGAACTTCTTGTACCCCTTTTTTTGGACTTCGACCTGATGGGTGCCCGCCGGGACCTCGACGGTGAGCCCGGTGCCGATCACGCCACGAGCCTGACCGTCGATGGTCACGGTCGCGTCTGGAAAGGGGCCCGTGATCTCAATGGCTGTGACGGAGGCGCTCTTGGCCAGCGCCTGCGACGGGACCGAGACGAGGATGCCGCACCACGCGACGATGGCGAGCGCGACGCCCAGCCGCATGAACCAAGCGTGAACCGTCGAGAAGGACTTGAACATGGAGAGTCTCGGGGGAAAGGGGGCAGAGTCGGGAGAGGCGAAGCCTACCGCTCGGACGCGCAAGGATCAAGTGCGATGCCGGGAGAAAGCAGAAATGTACGATGTACCATCATAGTTCAACAATCAAGATCGGCGGCTGTTTGCCCCCCGCCTGGCGCGCGCTGCGGCGCGTTCTCCTTGCACGCACGGTGACGGCCCGCCAACGGGGCGCTGCGGGCGGACCCGAACCCGCGTCGGACCGGGGGAGATCGCCCAGGGGGCGCTTCACCGGGTAGTAGGCGGGATCGCTGGGCTTTGCCCAGCCCCCATCTCCCCCACGGCCAGCCCCGCTCTCAACACATACTCCCACGCCCCCGCCGTCGTCCGCAGCCCGAGCCGCTCTTTCATCGCTTGCAACCTGCGGTACAGCGCCGGCTCGACCCTCACGCACACGTCCTTCCGATTCGCTGCCGCAGCATCGTAGGTCAGCGGGTTCCCGATGGCGTCGATCAGCCACGCGGGCACGCCGCCCGGTGTGGCGGGGGCCATCTCCAAGCGCGCGAGGATCGCGGCGAGCAGCGCCGTTGGCACTTCCTGCGTGCCCGCGGGCACCTCTCCGGTGGCTCGGGGCGGTACCACTCGCGGAAGCGCGGCAACGCCCGGCCGGGCGTGGTGGGCCTCGCTGCCATACTCCACCGCGGGCACGACCTCCCGCTGCGCGACGGTGCCCGCGGTCACCCCCTCCCACGCCACCGGCCCCGCCGCCCAGAGCGTCCCCGCCCCGCGGCGCTCGGCAGCATCGGCCTCGGCGCGGGCGCGGATCGGATCAAGCATCGCCGTCCCAGCCCGGGATGTGCACGGCGGACGCGGCAGCGGCCGCCAGCGTCGGCAGCGTCG
>CAIMSU010000277.1 GCA_903844155.1 uncultured Pseudomonadota bacterium
CACGTTCGCCGCCAGCCGCCGAAGACGGCAGCCGGCACCGAAGGTGCATGGAACGCCGCGCGGGGGGCCAATCCGACCAGCCATCCACGCGATTTCAGGTGGATACAGACGCCATGTTTGCCGAGCGCACGGATTGGCCCCCCGCGTGGACCCGCCAACCCCCGGGTGGCGAGTGGACGCCTCGCCCCGGACGTGATCCATTGGGGCGTGCCCGCCTCCAGCCGATCCACCCGAAGCTCACGTCGTGCCCGTCGGCCGGTGGCACAGCGGGCGTTGTTCGGGCTGACGTTCGCGGGGTTGCTGCTGGCGCTCGCCGAGATCGGGCTGCGCCTCGCCGGAGTCCGCCCCGCCTACCGCGTTGAGGATCTTGGCCAGTGGCGCGTGAACGGCAATCTCGTGAACCACGCGACCAGCGGCCCGCGGGACGGGCACGCGTTCGTACTCTCCACAAACGCCGACGGACTTCGGACGAAGCTGCCCAAGGCCCGGACCCCGGGAGTCAAGCGGATCGCGCTGATGGGCGACAGCACCGTGTTTGGCTGGGGCGTCGACGACGGGGGGACCGTGGCGGACGGCGTCCAGGCGGGGCTCGGGCCGGACGTCGAGGTGCTCAACGCTGGCCAGCCGGGCTATTCAACGACGATGATGAGCTGGTTCTTTGGCGAGGTGGTCAAGGACTACCAGCCCGACCTCACCCTCGTCTTCCTGCCGATGCATGACACGAACCTCGTGCTCGTGAGCGACCGCGAGGTGCTCAACGGCGGCGCCACGCTATTTGCGAAGGTGCGGGTCGGCCTGGCGCAGGACTCCAGGATCTACCAGGCGATCCGGGGATTGTTGTTCGACTACACAGACAAGGCCTGGCTCATCCCCGGGCAGACCGCGAACGAACCGCGGGTGCCGCGCGTCTCGGACGTCGAGCGGACCGAGGCGATGGACGACATGCTGGCGACGATGGCGCCCTGGGGCGGTCAGCTCCGCGTCGGATTCCTGCCGTTCAAGGGGGACATCGAGGATGGCGGAGGGATGCATCGGCCAACGCGCGAGTGGGCGGAGGGATGGGCTCAGGCGCACAGCAGCCCGCTCGTGGACGTCTCGGCGTGTTGCGCCGGCCAGACGGGCCTCGTCCTTGCCGACGACCCCGGTCACCTGACGCGCGAGGGAAACCTGAAAGCAGGCGCGGCCATCGCTGGAAACTTGCTACACTGAGCGTCGGAGACCTCCCATGAAGCCCATCCTCATCTCGCTTTCCACCCTGCTCGTCATCACCAGTTGCTCCGGTTCGAGCGACTCTGGCACAGCGTGCGCCACGGGCTTCGGCCGCGGGGCGGACGGTAACTGCTACCCGCTGGCGGGCGACAGCGGCGGTGGCGACACGGATACCGACACGGACACCGATACCGACACGGACACCGATACCGACACGGACACCGACACGGACACGGACACGGACACCGACACCGACACCGACACGGACACCGACACCGACACGGACGTCGACACCGCCGGCCTCTCCGGCTCCGACATCCGGATCGAGGGCACGTTCACCTTCACGGGCGACATCACCGCCACGGCCGTCTGCGCGATCTTCCTCTGGGACGCCGGGGATCTGCTCTTCGACGGCACGGGCGACCACGGCAAGACCCCGCTGGACAGCACCTCCATCACCTGCCCGACCACCAGCGGCGTTGCCATCGACTACACCGCGGACCTCACCCCCGGCGCCTCCACGAGCATCGGCGTCGTCGGGTTCATCGACGCGAACGGCACGCCCGACCCGACTGATGCGCAGGACGGGTACAACCACAACCCGTTCTCGGTGACCACCGGCAAGGTGTACCCAGGCATCGACCTCGTCCCCGTCGCGCCGAGCGCCCCGCCGACCCTGATCGCGCGCTAGCCCGGTGCGCCTTCTGCCCCTCGCGCTGATCCTCGCGGCGTGTTCCGGTCACAAGGATGCGCCCACGGACTCGTCCTCGGGCGACTCGACCGTGAACGTCACCGATTCCGGCGATTCAACCGTCGACAGCGGCGACTCGGCCGTCACCAACCCGTGCGGCGACCTCGTCGCACCTCCGCTCTCGACGACCGAGTGGTCCGTGACGGGCGACGTGCCCGGGGCCGGCGTGCTCACCTTCGCGCAGGGGCCCGGCGGCATCCCGCTCTATGCGGGCAGCCACAATTCGGGGCTTTGGTACTCGGACGATCAGGGCGAGACCTGGCTACGCCGCAACGTGATGGTCACGCACACGCTCTCGGACATGGTCGTTTCCCCGGATGACCCGGACGTCGTGTACCGCTCGTCCGGTGGCATCCTGCAGCGCAGCTCGGACGGGGGCCAGACCTGGGTCACCGAGCCGCTGGGCTACGTCAATTCCAGCGGTTACAGCTCCGTTTACGCGCTCGCCGTCGCGCCGTACGATGCCAACATCGTCTACGGCGTGACCGACAACGGGCAGAGCTCCGTGTCGACGGACGCGGGGGACACGTTCACGGCCATGGGCCAGCTCTCCGTGGAGCTGTCGATGGGCTCGATGGACCCCTTCAATACGCACGCCTGGCACCTCCTGCCCGACACGGCACCCGGCGGTCGCATCGTCTTCACGGACGGCAGCACGCTGTGGACCTCGGACGACGGCATGGCGACCTGGCAGTCGCGCTTCGCCTCCACCGTGGGCGGCCACTCGCTCACGCGCGATCCCACCAACAAGGACCACCTGATGGTCGGGGCGACGGACGGCCTCCTGGAGTCGTTCGACGAGGGCGCCACGTGGACCAAGCGCGACGACGTCGGCATCGCGCTGGAGCTCGGCGCCTGGGCCGAGGACGGAAGCTGGCTCGCCTACGCCTCGTCCAACACGCTGTACGTCTCGGACGACGACGGTGTCACCTTCACGGCCTGGCCGTTCGACTGGATCGAGAACGACGCGCTGGCCATCATCGGCGACCGCATCATCATGTCCTGGGACGATGGCGTGACGGTCTCCGACGACCGCGGCCAGACCTGGCACGACAGCTCGGTTGGCATGGTCGATCCGGGCATGTCCATCACCACGACCGACCCGGTCTGCCCGAACCACGTGTTCGTCGGTAGCCGCTGCTCGGGCGGCTTGTACGAGTCGGAGGACTGGGGGACGACGTGGACGCACGTGGACCACTACTTCCACTACGTGATGGGCGTGCACTACGATCCCAACGACACGAACACGGTCTGGGCGGTCTCGGACGACACGGTGCAGGTCTCGCACGACAACGGGGCGAGCTGGACCATTCCGTGGACGAAATACCACTTTCACGGCTTCGCCGTCGACCCGGACGACAGCAGCACGATCCTGATGGGGAGCGTAGGCAGCGGCGACTGGTCCGACTCGGCGATGCACGTATACAAATCGACGGACGGCGGGTTGAACTGGGCGAATTCGTCGAGCGGCATCCCAAGCAGCGAGGCCTCCGCCCACACGATCGTCTACTGGCCGGGCGACACGAGCGTCGTGATGCTGGGGACCTACAAAGGCGAGGATCCATCCCACTTCTCGGGCGACGGCATCGGCGCGTTCCGGTCGGCGGACGGCGGGGCGACGTGGACCGCTGCGGCGATCCCCGAGATCAACATCGCCTTCATGTGCGCTTCACCGGACAGCATCTTCGCGGCGACTGGCAACGGGTTGTACCGATCCAAGGACAAGGGGGTGACGTGGTCGCCGGTGTCCGGGCCGTACGGGTTCATGTTGTCGGTGGACTTCAAGGGATCGCTGGGCCTCACGCTCTCGCAGGACGGACGGGTCTGGCGGACGGACGACGGCGGCGACACGTGGACCGAGCTCGACTCGGGCCTCGCGTCCAACAACACCTCGTTCCTCGCCCAGATCGCGATTTCGGAGGACAGCGCCTACGCGTGGGCGACGGTGTTCGACCAGGGGGTTTACCGGATCGCCCTCAGGTAGCGGTTAGACCATCCCGATGGACTCTACCTCCGCGATCTGGCGCTCCTTCACCACCGCTCCCGGCACCCCCGAGGGCTTCACGCTTCGCACGACCACGCTGGGGAACCCCGACGGCGTCGAAGTCATGCTTGAACGCTGGGAGCCCGGCACCGCCGAGCCGCCCCACTCGCACCCCGGCGACGACATGACCGTGGTTGTCGAGGGCCGCATGGTCATCCAGCACTACGTCCGTGGCCCTGAGGGGCTCGTGCCCGACGGCGCGCCCGTCACCCTCGTGGCCGGCCAGACCGGCTATGTCGCAGCGGGGCGCATCCACGACGCGCGCTACATCGAGGCGTGCAAGCTGGTCTACGTGCACGACCGGGCGTTTGGCTTCAAGGCCGAGTAGCCGCGCGATCCCCCAGGTTCTGCGGTACACTCGCGCGATGCGCGTGCTCCCCCTCGTTGTCGTCCTCGGCGGTCTCCTTTCGGCCTGCGCGCCACCGCCAGACGCCGCCTCCGCGACCGTCGACGACATGTCCATCGCGCTCCTCAAGGACTTCAACGGCGACAACGCTCAGGTGGACGCCCAGCCGCTCTCCGACTGGCTCCTCCTCCACGTCGACGAGAAAGACGGCTTCACCCTTGCAGACATCAACGCCGACGACGTCGCCGACATGCCCTACGACGGCGGTGACGACGGCGCCCCGGACTTCAGCAAGCAGCGCGGCATCGCCGTCACCCACCGCGTTGTCGGCACACTGGAGCAGCACACCGCGATCGTCCCCGAGGCCGACCAGAGTTTCGCTGATCCAACCTACCAGACCTGGTCGCGGACCATCAACGCGGGTGACGCTGTCAGCTTTGTGACCGGCACGGACATGGGCACCGCGAACTTCATCGAGAAGAGCGGCGCGTTCGGCGTGACCATCCCGTACAACCTCGGGAAGGACTACCGCTGGATCACCCTGGACATCGACGGCACCTCCACGGACACGCTCATCTTCCGCAGCTACGAGCTGGCGCCGGGCTGGTCGACGGACCACAAGAACGGGCTGGTGTACGGGTGGACGGTCGAGCTGTGGGTGCCCGACCCCAACGGCGATTTGATCTGGTACAACGCGAGCTGGTGTGAGCTGGTCACCGCCGTCGACGGCATCGTGGACGACGACTACGTCGTGCAGAGCATCATCTCCGGGACGCTCGACTACATGGATGGCACCGCGGCACACGCGACGGGCGCAGACGCCCAGTGAGCGGTTCGTTCGTCATCGGCATCGCGGGCGGGACGGGGTCGGGAAAGACGACGCTGGCCGAGCGTTTTGTCGCGCGGACGGCCGCGCTGCACATTGCGCACGACCGGTACTACCGGACCGGGCCGCCAGACACCAACTTCGACCACCCGGACGCCGTCGAGACTACCCTGCTGGTGGAGCACCTGGCCGCGTTGCAGCGCGGCGAAGCCATCGACCTGCCCGACTACGACTTCGCGACGCACACCCGCATCGTCGGCAAGCGGGTCCGGCCAAGGCCGATCATCGTGGTCGAGGGCATCCTCGCGCTGGCCGACGAAGCGTTGCGCGCGTGCTTTGACGTGAGCGTGTTCGTGCGATGCCCGGATGACATCCGCTTGCTACGCCGGATCCTGCGCGACTGTGCGCAACGCGGGCGCACGCTGGAGAGCGTGGCCGGTCAGTACCTCGCCACCGTCCGACCCATGCACGAGCGCTACGTGGCGCCCTGCGAGGCGCTCGCCGACCTCGTCCTCGACGGGATGGGGGACCCGGATGCGGAGGTTGAGAGGCTGGTCACGAGGGCGTCGTGATGCCCTGGTCCGGAGGGGCGCCCGTCAAGCCCGCCTCCCCAAAACCCCCGTCAAACACCCGATCCCGCCCGCTGCCTTCAGGTACTCGGAGACGTCGCGCTCGATCACCTCGACGCCCTCCGCCTCCAGGACTGCACGCGTGCGGGGGTTGCCGGCGGGCATCAGTATTACGCGTGGCGCCAGTGTCACGAAGTTGTGGGCGCGACCGGCCGACAGTTCCTCCCTCAGCGTGCGGTCCGCCGACAGATCCATCGCGCGGATTCCAAGCTCCGCCAGCGTCCGCAACACCCCCACCGTCGGCCAGAGAAGCGCCACCAGGTCGTTGTCGACGAGGTTGACCGTGCCGAGGAGGTGCTGCACCTTCCACCAGACCGCAACCTTCAAGCAGCGGACTCCCTGATCCGCGAGCACGCGGCGCACGCACGCGTAGCCCTCCGCGTTCGTCCGTCGCCCCACCGCCACCATCACCACGTCCGGCCGCACCCAGAGCGCGTCTGGCCCCTCAAACCTGGCCTTTCCGCGCGGCGTCGCCAGGATCGGGATGCCCAGGGTCGCCAGCACCTCGGCCGCCAACCTCGGCTCGCCCGCGCGCTGCTCCGTCGCCATGCGCGCGAGGATCGCGCCCTCCGGCGTCATGAGGGCCAGATCCCGTGCAAACACGAGGTTCGGCGGTGCACCTGGCTTTCCGTCGCCGCGCGTCCCCGCCCGGGGTCGCAGCCACTGCACCGCAATCCCGCGCGACGCGTACGCCTCCGCCACGCCGAGCACCTGCTCCCGCATGCGCGCGAGGTCGGGCCGCGCGTGCATCAGCATGTCGGCGGGCGCTTCGTCAAAGGCCAGATCGTCGCCCGGCCACGTCAGCATCACGGCGGTGAGCGGGTCCACTTCGCTGCGCACGCCAAAATCACCCCAGATCGTGCCGATCTCCTCCGCGTGGGCGCGCGCGCGGGGCTGCCATCCGGCGCCCATCAAGGTGGACGGCGCGGGGTCAGCCCCAGGTGTTCGGGTCGGGGTCATAGCCGAGGGCCTCCATGAGGTGACGGTGGACGGGGTCGGCGAGCAGCGGGGCGAGGAGGTCGATGCGATCGAACCAGCGACGGGCGCGAGGGCGCTCGGTTGCCATCACGAGGGGGAGGCCGGCGTCGAGGACGTTGCCAAGCTCCGTCACGGGCACGTCGAGCCAGGCGCCAAGCTGGGCGAGCGAGCGGCGCTGGCGCTCGGGTTCGCCGACGAGGTCCTCAAAGTGCAGGCGCAGGCGATCCGCGGCGTTCTCCTTGCCGATCGGCGCGGCGAGCAGCGCTGCGTGGGCGGAGCGCCATTGGAACGCGCAGACGTGTTCGAGCGGCGAGCAGACGTGCGCCTGCCAGCCGGGCGGCCGGTCGAACTTCCACCACCGATCGCCGCCGGGCGCAACGTCGGAGTACCCGGCGATCGCGAGCGGGCCTGCGTCCTCGGGGAGCCGGTGCGAATGGAAGCCGGCGTAGCGCCAGCCGTCGTAGAGCCCGTTCACGCTCCCGGCCACGCTGCGAGTCAGGTGCAGCAGGCGGACGCGCGCATGCGTAAAGAGCCGCTGGAACCAGCCGATCCGGTAGGCGTTGCTGGGCGTCTTGAGGACGATGGGGAGCGACGCGACCTCCTCCGCCGTCGCCACGCTCCACGGCGTGACGAGCACGAATGGTGGCTCTTCCACGAGCGGCCCCGGGATGAACGGGTCGGGCCACGGACCCGGACAATGCGCGAGGATCAGCCTGCGGTCGATGTCGTAGGCGGCGGGGTGGATCTCTGGCCACCGGCGCCGGAGCAGGCCCAGCAGGCGCGCGTGGAACGCCTGCGCGTCGAGGAACCCGTCTGCCGGCCAGGCCTCGGAGGCCCGAAGACGGCGAAGGACCTCGCCGACCGCCGCCGCGACATGATCGAGGTCAACCGCCAGCAGCGGCCATTGCAGGGTCAGCCGTGCAGCGATCTCGCAGGCAAACCGCCACTCGTCGTCGCCCGGCCGGAGCGTGCGCGTCGGCCGTCCGCAGTCCCAGCCGAGGTCCGCGCCGAGGGCGGCGGGCACGGGATCGTCGTCGGAGAGCGCGTCCGAATCGGCGACGCCCGAGCCAGGCTGGGGACCGTCGGCGCCGTGGAGGCGCAGGAACGGGTTGGTCTCGCCGCGAAAGTGCAGGAGGTGGGGGCTCTGGCGAAGGAGTTCGGCGAAAATCGAGCTCCCACCCCGAGAGCTGGACCCGAGGATGACCACGTTGCGGGCGCTCGCCGCGACGTCCGGTGGCACGGGCGCACCGGATCGCGCACGCAGGACCGCGAGACGGGCGCGCACATCCGCGTAGAGCGGGTCGTGGGGACCGCCCAGGGTCGGCGTCATCGCCCGCGCACCGTCAGCGTCGCCCGGATCTTCTGGAGGAGCAACCATCGCTTCCAGCGCAGCCCCACGTTCTTGTCCTTCCGCAGCGACCGCCACTCCACCCGCAGCCAGGCAGCTTCGTCCTCAGCCGTCCACCGCACCCGCTCTGCCACGCTCGGCGCGCGCGACCGATCCGCCGCGGAGCAGGTCAATTCGTACCCCAACGCCGTCATCGCCGCCCCCGCGACCGCCTCGACCGCGAGCACCTCCTCGCCCGAGAGGTCCTTCCGCCAGCGCTGCAACCCCTCGCCCCGGATCGGCGCTGCGGTGTTCTTCCACGACTCCGAGAGCGTCGACGACAGCTTTGCCTCCTTCCCCCGGAAGAACTCGAGCATCGGCGGATGGAATTCCTCCCCGATGTACGCGCACAGCCGCCGAACCTCCGCCTCGGGCCGGGCGACGAGGTCCTCGTAGGGCAACCTGAAAAGCGCGTAGCCCGCCTTCTCCAGCGCCAGCCCCCGCTCCTGCTGCCTCGCCCAGAGCTGCGCCGTCTTCCACGGGTGAAACGCCGAGAACACCGACTCCCTGGACGACGCCGCCACGTCCCGGGGATCGCGGTAGAGCCAGATCAGCCGGGCGTCGGGCTCGGAAGCGACGATCCGCTCGACGTGGTCGATCATGAACGTGCTCTTGCACCCCCAGCGTCCGCCGTCCGGGCCGAGGTCGTGGTCGCGCAGGGCTTCGTGCAACGCGGCGTAGATCGCGTAGAGATCGGGTGGCCAAGTCGAACGCGCGACTTCGTGCCCTGCACGAAGCGTGCCTTCGACGCGGTCAGCAGCGATCGCGCTCGCCGGAACCTGCGCAGGTGTGGACGGGTCAAGGGAGGTCACGAACACGCGTGACGGCTCGAAAGCCAAGGCGCGACGAGAATAAACAGCCATCACCGGACCGAACGGGCCGGTGATGGCTGCCGAGGCCCCGGGCGCAGGCTGGAGCCGCCCGAGGAGGTCGGTTGCTGACGGGATCCACGGCCACGGGTGGATGTGCGCGTGCACGAGCGCGAGCACGTCGTCCACGAGCGCGGCGAGGTTGCTCGCGTCGGCAAGGTCGCCGTAGCGCGGGGCCAGCGGCGTGAAGTAGCGCATCACGTGGGGCGGATGCGGGATGACGATACGCGGGTGACTGTCGAGGATCACCCGCAATAAGTTCGAGCCCGAGCGCTCGGTGCCGAGGATGAAGAGCGGGGGCGCGGGCATCGCCGGCTCCGGTATCAAGCGCAACGCCTGCGGGGCCAATCCGGGAGCGCCCGATCATTGCCGGAACGCCGCCGGAAAGTCGACGTGCGCCGCCGCAGAGGCCGTCTGGAGCTGTGCAAGCACCGCCTTCGCGTCCGGCGACGTGAGCGAGCCCTTCCAGCCAACGTCGCGGAGGGTGATGTCGTCGGGAACGGGGATGGTCGGGTCGACCGAGCGGACTTCGTCTCGCAGGACGAGGAGGACGTAGTAGGCCTCGGGCGGGTTGACGGAGATGCCGACCGGGCGCAGCACGTCGGCGTCGACGGGGCCAGCGCTGACGTCTGCGGCGGGCGCGAGCTTCGACGGGGGTGGCGCGGGGGTCGTCGGGTCGGGAGGGGGTGGCGGCGCGCGGGCGGCGATGGCGCGGGCTTCTTCAGCCTCGCGCGCCTCATTTGCGAGCTGGTTCTTCTTGACGTGCGGGTGGCGTGCCGGTTTTGGGGTGTGGACGTCCACGATGGTGAAGAAGTGCTTGGGGTCGGTGCCGTCGACGAGCGCAGTCATCTCGGCGAGCGAGAGATCGGCGTCGTGATCCAGGTCCGCTGCCTCGAAATCGGGAGCGGCGAAGGCGACACGTTGGTATTCGTCCTTGTCGACGCGGCCGTCGTGGTTGACGTCGATCGCGGCGCGCGCAGGCGCGTAGGCCCCTGCCTCGGTCCAGCGGGCGGGGGCGTGGCAGTCCAGGAACAACGCGGAACAAGCGAAGGCGTAGGCGAGGCGAAGGGCGCGTCCGCCTGTCATGGCGACACGTCAAAATAGCCGTGATCGCGCAGCGCTTTTCGCAGGCTCGCCGGGAGGGGCGCGCTGATGACGTCCGGGCCTGGCTCCAGCGTCCGCAACCAGCGGACCAGCTCCGTCCGCAAGCTTGCGCGGGCGACGGGGTCGGCCGGGCCGTCGAAGCCTGGACCGTCGATGCGAGCGGCCTCGATCACATCGGGCAGGTACCGGCCCGTCGCGGGCATGCCCGTGTACGTGAGCCGCCCTTCTGCGCCACGAACGCTGATGATCCGCATCCGCGCGTTGCCCTCGGAGTGCGTGTAGCTCCGGCCAGGGAACGGTTCGCCCCGCAGCGCCGCCGCCAGCGACTCGCCGTGAGCGCCCGCAGGCGCGCGCGCCCCCACCAGCTCCGCGATCGTCGGCAGGACATCCAGCATCTCCACGAGCCCGGAAACGTGCCTGCCGCCGTGCTCCCCGTGGGGCAGCCGCATCATCAGCACCGTGTGCGTCTCCTCATCGCCAAGGCCGCAGCAGTGCCCGAAGATCCCGTGCTCGCCAAGCTGCTCGCCATGATCGCTCATCACGATGATGATCGCCCGGTCGAGCTGACCCCGCTGCTCAATCCCCGCCATGAACCGACCAAACATCGCGTCCGCATAGGAGACGGCACCGCTGTACACCCCGCGGATGTACGTGAGGTCCTCCGGCCCGACCAGCACGGGCGTCTGCCCGTCCTCAAGGATCTTCTGCGCCCGAGCCCGGTTTTCCGGCGCGCGCGCCCGAAGCAGCGCGTTGTCGGCCGAGAGCAGCCCGTCGAGGTTCGCGTAGAGGCGCCCGTCGATGATGCGCTCGGTCGCCGTCTGCACGGCCTTGGCGGCGGGGCCCTGCCAGGAAGCGTCCGCGTGGAGGTAGCCGTAGGGCGTCGGCTTGAGGTAGATCGAGTGGCAGTCGTAGCCATGGACGAAGAGAAAATAGGGTTTGTTCTTGTCGATCGTGTCGAGCCAGGCCAGCCCCTTGGGGGTCGTGTGGTAGAGGCTGGCGAAGTCCTCGCTCGAGTCGTAGGTCGAAAAGCCGGCGGTCAATTTGCGTGCGGGGGCGAGGTCGCCGCCGGCGACGAACGCGGCGGTCTGGTAGCCGTAGACGCTCAGGACCTGGGCGAGCGTCGGGTGGTCCGCGGTGAGGACGGTCTGGTTGTCCGTGCTCGTCTGTTCGGTCGGATAGCGGCCGGTGAACACGCTCGCGTGCGAGGGGGCGGTCTGGACGGCCTGGCTGTAGGCCTGGTCGAAGACGACGGCCTCCCTGGCGAAGGCGTCGAGGTTCGGGGTGAGGTCCTCCGCGGCCCCGTAGGCGCCGACGTGATCGGCGCGCAGCGTGTCGATGGAGATGAGGATGATGGGCGGCGGGCCTGACGGGGTCGGGGACGCACACCCGACGGCGCACACGACGACCGCCACGAGGGTCGCGGTCCGAAGGCCCAGGGATTCGCACGAGCGCATCACGCTCGCCGTCTATCGCCCGTTGTCAGGGCGACAGGTGCTTCTTGAGCCATGCGTTGACCGGCGCGAACCGCTTCGCCGCGGCGACCACCGCGCCGACGCCGTCGTCCGGGACCGGCGTGGTGCAGCCGACGTGCAGCGCCGTGTGCAGCATCAGCGGATCTTCGGCGTAGCCCTTGGGGTAGCGCTTCAGCGTGGAACCACCGATCTCCGCACCTCCTTCGGCGAGCGCGGCGAGCGAGACGCGCAGGCTCTCTCCGTCCGTCTGGACGCCCCTCCGGAACGCCTCAAGGGCGCCCTTTTCAAAATCATGGCACCCCATCCCCACCATGAACTGCGTGGGTTGAAGGCGCGCAAAGAGCCCCGGACCCCAGCCGGCGTCCTCAGCGCCCATCGACTCGGCAAACCACACGTCGAGGTGGGGCTTGTACGGCGTCTTGTCCTTGGAGAAGCGCACATCCCGGAAGATGCGCATCATCTTGCCGGGCATCGGCTTTCCGGGCGTTCCAAGTCGTTCGCCAAGCGCTTCGAGGTACGCCTTGCCGACGGCGACGTAGTACCTGTCGTAGTCGGCGCGGTGCTCGTCGAACCACGCTTTGTCATTGTGCGCTTCGAGGTCGGCGAGGAACTGCAGGGTCTGGGCGGGGAAGGTTGCCATTGCCGGAAGGTATCCGGCGATGCGAGCGGCCGTGACGCTGCGTAGTCGCACCTGCCGCAGCCCACCCCGCAGCGGCTTCGTCCAAACCCGCGGCCGGCCCGGACCTTTGCGCGGGCGGCCGCCGGTACTCCGGCGCTTCCGCCCGCGCAAAGTCGCGGCGGCCGCGGGTCTTCCCGCGGCGCGCAGTC
>CAIMSU010000278.1 GCA_903844155.1 uncultured Pseudomonadota bacterium
ACCCGGTTCTATGCCGTTTTCAGAGGGTGTACCACTCTTCTGGCACGAATATGGCGGGTTTAGGGGGGTTGGCGAGCCGCGTGGCGGGGACAGACGGACCTGGGGGCCTGCAGCGGTGAACCGCACGGAGCCGGCCCGCTGCCCCCGGTTGATCGCAACCCCCAAGGGGTAGCTCAGGGCGCGTTGTAGACCACACCCACAACATCAACCGAGTCCGAACAAACCGTGAATCGGACTTCATCCAATTGCAGGTTGGTTTCCGGGCTGATCGTCCCTTCAAACGCCAGTCCGTACGTACCGAATGGGGCAACGTCTTCAAACCGAGCCGCACCGGCAGCCTGGGAGACCTCCTTCGTCGCGCAGGTCGCCGTCTCGCCATCGGCACCGAAAGCCACCAGCGAAAGCGCTGCGCCAAGCTCGAACTCACAGTCCATGCAGTACAAACTCAGGTTCACGTTACCGCCGTTGCAACCGTCCGTCGAACGTGTCGGAACGATCGTCTCGCCCGACGGGTCCGACAGACCGGCACAAAGCAACTCTCCGACGTCGAGCGCCGAGTCATCCGTGGTCGACGCACCGGCGCTACAAGCCACGCAGCAGAGGAACGGGAGGAAAACCGGCAACGCCATCTTGCTTGGGGGCGACATCCCGATCAAGCTCCGGTCTCATACTCGGAATCGTCGAGCACCATGCCAGACAGCATGATCCGGTCCGAGCAAACGGTGAATATCGTCCCCTCCATAGAAGGTTGAGTTCCGGGAGTGATGCCACCCTCGAACCCGAGGCTGTACAGGCCGTACGGCGCTACCTCGCCGAAGGTGAAGGTTCCATCGTCCGAAAGCGGGACCGAACCACAACGGGCTGAGGCGCCACCCGTCCAATCGACCGGAGAAAGAGACACGGCGGCGTCCGCAGTGAAGTCGCACCCCTGACAGTGTAGGGAGCCTCGGACGAATGCGCCCTCGCAGCCGTCCACAGAGGTCCGAGGCACGATTTCTGCGCCCGCGCCGTCCACGAGTCCCGCGCAGAATTCCGTGGACACGTCGATAGACCCACCAGATGCCGAGTTGCTCCCGCCGACACAGCCTCCCAATGCAGCCAACAGAATCAGATGCGGCACCCACCTCATAGCGAGCCCATGAAGTCCGTTCGGGCGTCAAACGCCCAATCGGTGAAGGTGGCGTTGGCAAGCAGCCGTTCGAGCGGGTCGACGAGGGTACTCCCGGTGCCGACATCAAGGTTGAACGCCCAGAAGTAGCAACATCCCGAGGCCAACTCGCCGCTCTCGGAGCCCATCCTGTGAAGTTTGGCCTGTCCACCCGTGACGTTGCCGATCTTGTCCACGACGCCGGTTGGCGTGAAATCGCCGGAGCTCGTGACACCGACGTAGAAGGCCAAGCCCATGGTCCAAGCATAGGACCAATTGCTGGTCGTCTCCTTGAAGACGTAGAACCTCGGCGTCAAGATGGACGTTCTTGCGGCGGAGGAAATCACTGCGCTGGCTGGATCAACGAGAAGATCCTTCGCAAATTTCGCCATATCGGCGGCGGAGGACAACCAACCGCCCGCCGCCGCCCCCTCCCGGAGGTTGTCCTTGCCGTAGGCCTTCAGCCGCTCCTCCCGGCTACCCGGGTAGGTCCCGTCGTACGTGGACGACATGACGGAGTAATACGGGTAGTCCGCTCCATCTGCCGTGCTGTCGTAGGCGGGCGCCTCATCGTCTTTGACGTCCTCAATGTCCGCGTCTGCGATCTCCGTGTCCGTCAGCCCGAGCGGTCCAGCGATTTTTCGAAGAAAATAGGCCTCGAAGCCGCCTCGTGACGCCCCGTTGATCACATCTCCGAGGACCATGAAGCCGCTGTTCGAATACGAGTAGCAATCCCCGGGGGCGGCATCTAGCGCATGCTGATCCAACCACTGGACCTTTTGCGTCAGGGTGACCGGCAACTCCTGGGCAAGGGCGGTGGCCACAGTCGGGTCGTCGAGCGCCCCGATCGTGCAAACTGTGCTACAGCCCACGCCCGACAACGATCTGCTGTTGTTATGCCCGTCGCACAAGCCACTTGAGTGGGTCAGAAACTGCAGGAGCGTGACATCGTACAGCCCACTGATCCCGCTACTTGACAGGCCCGCCGCATAGCGGCCCGCGACGCATTCCAAGCCGCGCGCAACGCGGGTTCGTGGGTTCGCGGGAAGCCTACCTCCGTCGTTAATCTTTCCATCATCGATCATCTTCAGAACCGTCACCGCAGCCAGAACCTTGGAGACGCTTCCTATACGGAACTTCGTGTGAATGTCGGCGCAAAAGGGATCGTCAGCGTCGGATAGGCCGACGCGCTTGGAGTAATCGTTTCCCACAAGAACATCATAGGCCGTACAATTGGTGTACCCCTTGATGTGCACCAGCCTCCCGTCATTCGCCAGAACCATCAGGGTGCCGTGAGGGATGTCGTTGTTCGACATGAAGCTCGCCACGATGAGGTCAATGCCGACGTTCAGGTAAGCGGTGGCACTGAACCCCGACGCGACCCACGGCCCGTCGAGGCAACAGGACTCCGCATCAACGTCCTCGTCCGACGCCTCATCGGCGTCGCGAGCAGTGCCTGACTCCCCTCCACTCCGCAGACTGCCGGGGCCGACCTCGGCATCCGGCGAGAGTCCGAACGCCGCCTCGTCACACCCGCCCGTGCTTCCTGGCCGCAGCACGTCGCCGCCGCCGGTGGTCACGCCAGGCCGCAACTCGGGGTCGCCCCACCCTTCATCGTTCCCCGCGCGCCCGTGCGCAAGGCTGGGGTCACTCTGCGCCTGCGACCGCAACGCCGGACCGTCACACCCACCGGAGTTCCCCGGTCGCAACGCGTGGCCCGCCAGGGTTGGCTGCCCCCCTGACCGGAGCGCCGGACCGTCACACCCACACGTGTTCCCGGGCCGCAAGACACCATCCCCAGAATCCCCACACCGATGCCCTCGCCTGGGCACCCCGGTCGGCGGCTCCGATCGCCGTTGCGGCCGGGCGGACTCGTGCGCGATGCCGACACCCAAGGTCATCATTCAGTTCTGCCGGGCCATGCCACGGATCTGGAACGAAATCGCGGTTGCCCCCGTGAACACCGGGACATTCCAACGCACGTACCGAAACAGCCGCGGCACGTTCAGGACGGCCATCGAGTTGGCAGCCGTCAGGGCGGCAAAGGTGCCCAAGGTCGGCCAGCCGTCCGGTGTCTCCCGCTGCATCCCGCCGATGATCGTTGGGGCGAATCCGGCAGGCGTGCTTCCCTCAAAACCGACAAGCAACATCATGAGGTCCAGTTGGTCATACTTGCCGACGTCCACAGCCTGCTGGATGAGATGTACCGCGCCTGCCGCTGCCACTCGGATCACCCCATCAGCCCGCCATATTCGTGCCAGAAGAGTGGTACACCCTCTGAAAACGGCATAGAACCGGGTTGATCTCTCGATCCAACTCGTTCCGGAAGGTGTGCCATGGGTGAAGCGTATCACGGCCCGATCCCGCTCTTCAACGCCT
>CAIMSU010000279.1 GCA_903844155.1 uncultured Pseudomonadota bacterium
CAGCCGTCGTCGCAGCCGGGCGTCGCCGACCTCAGCAGCTCCGAACTCCTCGATACTCCATCGTCCTGGGTCCATTCAACACTCTCTTGCGGCCGAATCACACGATATTATTGACGCGTCAAGATGTGACTAGACCTCAGATCACCGGGACCACCCCCTCCGACGGCGAAGTCGGCGTGGCACTCAACCGCACGCTCCGCGCGACCTTCAGTGAGCCGATGGAGAGCGGATCGCTGACGACGTCCTCGTTCACGCTGACGGCGGGCGGATCCCCGGTCGCCGGCAGCGTCAGCTACGCCGACTCAGCGGCAACCTTCACGCCCACCCTGGCCCTGTCGATCGCCACCGACTATGACGCAACCCTGACAACCTCGGTCACGGACCTCGCCGGGAACGCGATCGCCGCCGACTACCTGTTCCACTTCCAGAGCGGGACCGCAGTGGACGTCACCGGACCCGCGATCGTCTCCACCAGCCCGCTCGACGGGGCTCTGGACATGGCGTACAACGGAGCGGTGTCCGTCACCTTCGACGAGCCGATCGACCCCCTCAGCGTCGGGCCCGACTCCTTCGTCGTCACCATGGGCGGGTTGCCGGTGGCCGGCGTGTATTCGTTCCTCGACAACACCGCGATCTTCACCCCGACGGACCTGCTCCCCGCGTCCACGCTTCTCGGTGCAACCGTCAAGCCGGCGGTGACGGACCTGGCGGGAAACCCGCTCAGCGACGCCTACACGTGGAACTTCACGACGAGCCCCAACCTGGTGCTCCCCGTCAACCTTGGGACGGCCGGAAACTTCGCGATCCTGTCCAAGTCGGGCATCTCGACGGTGCCGGCCTCGGCGGTGACTGGCGACATCGGCGTGAGTCCCGCGGCGGCGACGTACATCACCGGCTTCTCGCTCATCGCGGACAGCACGAATGTCTACTCGTCATCGGATCAGGTGGTCGGCAACGTGTACGCGGCTGACTATGCCGTTCCCACGCCGTCGAACATGACCACCGCGGTGAGCGACATGGAGACCGCGTTCGTAGACGCTGCCGGACGGCCGGCGGGGATCACGGAGCTTGGCGCGGGAAACATCGGCGGGCTCACGATCGCCCCTGGCGTGTACAAATGGGGCACCGGCGTCCTGATCCCGACAGAAGTGACGCTAAGCGGCTCACCCACGGACATCTGGATCTTCGAGATTGCGCAGGATCTCACTCTGTCTACCGGCGCGCGGGTGGCCCTGAGCGGCGGGGCCCAGGCGAAGAATGTCTTCTGGCAGGTCTCCGGTCTTGTCGACGTCAACACCACGGCCCACCTGGAAGGCGTGGTGCTGACCAAGACGTCGGTGACGCTCCAGACACTCTCGTCGGTCAATGGGCGGCTTCTGGCCCAGACCGCGGTCAGCCTTGACTCGGCGACGGTGGTCGCGCCCGCTCCGTGAACGGCGGCCGGTGCGGCGGCGGTAGGCCAGCCGCTGTCCACCATGGTCTCCGGCTGCGAGGCACAGCGACTTGCCGTGTCCCACACGGAGGCGTCCGCTGCCGGGGTGGCCACGCGGACGCGCCGCTTCCCCCGTCTTGATGGCTCACCCGCCGGTGAACGCCGCGCAGTCCAGCGCATGCCGGTCCGCCTCGGTCCCATCCACGGTCGCCAGGGCACGGAAGACCCGGTAGGAGTTGACGTAGTTCTGGCCGTCAAAGTCCTGCCGGACGCGGAGGTGCAGCACGTAGCAGTTCTTCGCGCTCGCCCTGGCCAACGCGTCCACCTCCTTGGAGCGACCGACCGTGACTCCGCTGGAGCCGCGCTCGATTCGCCAGTCCGCACCGACCACGACCTCGGCCCCCAACTTCCAGGACCCGTACTCGGTCTCCTTCAGCCCGTCCCGGACCGCCGCCGGCAGCGCCGCTACCAGCTCCGGCTCGCTCGCCACTTCCGGCCGCGGCTTGGAGTACGCGCGCGCTGCATGAGCGCTCGGCGTGAGGCAGAGGACCAACGGGAGCAACGTCAGGAAGCGTGGGAGCATCGGGAATCCTCCCACCGGTCCTGCGCGCTTCCCTGGCCCTCTACTCCGCGTTCGTCGAGGTCCGCACTTCGGGGACCACCTGGCACGCAACGCCGCGCGCGCAGACAGAGAGGGCGAACCCGAACAGGTGGGTCACCCGCCGAACTCCAGCACGACACGCGAGGGTACATCGCCCCGGAGCAGCCGGTCAAAGACGTGATTGATCGCGGATAGCGGCTGGGTCTCGACGTCGGCGCGAACGCGGCCCGCGGCGGCGAAGGCGAGCGCTTCGGCCATGTCCTGCCGGGTGCCGACGAAGGAGCCCCGGATCGTGATGCAGTTGGCGACGACGTCGAACAGCGGGACCGGGAATTCGCCGGGGGGCAAGCCCACGAGGACGCAGGTACCCCGACGTCGGGCCATCCCCACGCCCTGCTTGAACGCCGGGAGGGAGGGTGCGGTGATCAAGACACCGTGCGCTCCGCCGCCTGTTGCCTTGCGAACAGCGGCGACGGGGTCGCCCTGACGCGCGTCGACGAGCACCTCCGCGCCCAGACGCTGCGCGTGCTCCAACTTTCCACCGTCCACGTCCACCGCACACACATGCAACCCCATGGCCCTGGCGTATTGGATGCCGAGGTGACCCAGACCACCGGCCCCGGAGATGACGATCCATTCCCCGGGCCTGGCTTCCGTCATCTTGATCCCCTTGTACGCCGTCACGCCCGCGCAGATGATGGGCGCCGCCTCGCTCGCGGACAGCCCGCGAGGCACCAGTGCCACGTAGTTCGGATCCGCGAGGATGTACTCTGCGAAACCACCGTTTCTGGTGTACCCCGAGAACTGTGCCGCCTCGCAGACGGTCTCCCACCCCGAGAGGCAATGTTCGCAACGCCCACACGCCGAGTACAGCCACGGGACGCCCACCCGGTCCCCCTCCTTCACCCTGTCCACGCCTGCGCCCACGCCGGCGACGACGCCGATGCCCTCATGCCCTGGAACGAAGGGCAGCGACGGTCGGGACGGCCAGTCACCATGGGCGGCGTGAAGGTCCGTGTGGCAGACGCCGCACGCCTCCGTCTTCACGAGGATCTGCCCAGGTCCCGGCTCCGGAACTGGCAATTCGCCGAGGACGAGGGGCGCTCCGAACGTTTCGACGACCGCGGCGTGCATGATTCTTGGGAGCATAGGTAGACTCTTAGCGCAATACCGGCGTTTTGCCGGCTTGTTTCAAAAAGCCCCCATTCAAACCGTGCTTGCGGTTTTCCCGCACACGGCTTTCCAACGGTCTTCGTGGGGCAGCTTCGGACAGGTAGACGACGG
>CAIMSU010000280.1 GCA_903844155.1 uncultured Pseudomonadota bacterium
GCTACTTCGGCAAGTCAGCGGGCCCGCCGGGAATGATCGTGTTGGGCAGGGGGTGGAGCAGGGTTCTACCATTGGTTCACCTCGTGTCGCACTTTCGGGGCCTTCAACCTGACTGGGAGGCGATGTGACTAGAGATCAGTCCACCACCTCCTCCCCTGGCTCAAACCCCCCACCCAAGCCAGCGGCCAAACCGACGCCCTCGACAGCACCGCAGGCGCGCTCCACAGGCTCCTCCCCTGGCTCAAGCCCCCATCGCACGACACCCCCTCCGACGAATCCGACAACGTCGACAGCACCCCCCACGCCATCTACAATCTGCTCCCGTGGCTCCGCCCCACGCCCGACACCACGAGCGATGACGATGCTCCAACCTCCACTCCCGCCGTCCTCGGCCATCTGCAGGACACCCCGTGCGAGGACGCCACCTGCGACGCGGGAGGCTCAGCCTGCGGCTGCTGACCGCCCCGAACCTCGGTTACACTTCGCCGATGGAAGCCCTCCAAACCCGCTACACCACCTACGCCGAGTACCTCGCCGCCGAGGAAACATCGGTCGAACGCCACGAGTGGTTCAATGGCCACGTATTCGCGATGGCCGGCGGGACCGAGGAGCACGCCCTGCTTGGCGCTGCCGTGCTCGGTGAGCTTCGGAACGCGCTCCGGGGCCGCCCCTGTCGCCCCCTCTCCTCCGACATGCGCATTCGCCCCCTTGGCTCCGACGTCGCCTGCTACCCGGACGCCGTCGTCGTCTGCGGCAAGCGCATCCCCCACCCCGAGGATCGCCACACCGTCAGCAACCCCACCGTGATCGTCGAAGTGCTCTCGCCGTCGACGGAAGTGTTTGATCGAACGGAGAAGTTCGAGAACTACATGACCATGGCGTCCCTCCGCGACTACGTCCTCGTCAGCACCGGCCGCAACCACATCGACCACTACGCCTGGGTGGAGGACGGCGCCTGGATGTTGCGCTCGCATGGGCCGGGCGCCACGTTCCGGCTGACGGGCTGCGATGTCGAACTCAGCGTGGATGCCATCTACGAGGGCGTGGAGGCCGCGCGCGAAGCGGATCGCGACGGAATTCCCGAGCCGGGGCCCGTCACTGGCCGACGACCCGTGAGTCGGTGATCGCCACGCCCTGATGCCTTGAATCCAGCGCCCCGATCGGCAATTGTGCCGGTCCAGCCGGCTCAGCGACGAGGAAGGACCGGCCCGCGGTCGTGATGCGCGTGCCCGTCCCCGGCAGGTCCAGCCCGACGTACAAGTGGTTGGGGATGTAATAAAGCGATTCGCCAACGTCGGGAAACGCTGACCGCACCAGCGCCAGGTACAGGACGGCCTTGCTGTCGCAGTCCCCGCGGTCGCCGTCGATGACCGCGAGCGGGCGACGGTAGGTGTCGCCCGACAGACCGTGGGATTCGTAAGGGATCGCCTGGACAAACGTGAGGGCGCGCGCGGCGTAGGTCGACGCGGAGTCGCCGGGTCGCGTGAGGGCAGCGGCGACGGGAGCGACGATGGCGGCGTAGTCGACGACGAGGCGGGCGTGCGCGGGCCGGATGAGCCCGTTCACCTCCTCGTAGCCGTGCTGACCGAGGAATTTTGCCCGGGCGGCCGCGCTCACGCGCTGGGCGGCAGCCGAGGCGGCGTCCGCAGCCCCGGGGTCGGGCGAGGTGGTCGAGACGGCGTAGGACAGCTCATTGCCGTGAACGGTGACGTCCACGGTCAGGTCCGGGCGAGTCGCGGCCCACGCGCGCACGGCGTCCCCGCGCGCCTGCACGAGCGCGTCCACCGGGTGTGCGCCGGACAACGCGAGGTCCGCTTGCACTTCGGTGAGAGGGAGGTCAAAGGCGACGCTGTCACCACCCAGAACGTAGGCGTAATGCCGATCGCGCCCATGATCGTCGACGGTTCGCGTCCGGTCCGCCGCGAGCGCAAAGGCGGTCGTTGCGAGCGTCACGAGGAGCCCGGGGGCCGTCAATTCACCGCGATCGTCTTGACGATCTTCGTCTTCACGTCGCTGCGGATCTCGGCCTGGAGCTTCGTGTAGAGCCCAACGTTCTCGGTGGCCTCATCGCCAAACTCGACGGTCTTGGAGTCCTGCTCGCGCACCTGGTACTTGAATACCTGGAATTCCACGTTGGAACCGTCATCAAACGTGAACCGCCAGTGGTTGCGCGTCGAGATGGTGCCCTTGGATCCGTCCTTGAGCAGGGCCGTCGACGTCGTCCGCAGCGTGCAGTCGTACATCCACGGCGTCACATCGCTGGAGTAGCTGCAGTCGATGTCGTCGGCGTAGTTTGTGCCGGGAACGACGGTGATCGTCTTGATGTCGGTCCAGACGGCCGACTTCTCGCTGGAGCCAGCGTCCACGTCCAGGTGGAGCTTCTTTGCGTCGTCGGTCCAGCCTTCGTCGCCCGAGTAGTCTTCGGTCCGCTCGACGCCCTTGACGTGGCCGGCCTTCGTCGTGCCGTCCGCAAAGGTGATGACCACGTTGAAGCTCGCGTTGTTCTCGCTCTTCGGCGGCGGCGGTTCAGCGGGCGGCGGCGCTTCAGCAGGCGCAGCGACAGGCGCGGTAGCCGGGGCAGCGGCCGGGGGAGGCGCAGCGGCCGGCTTCTTGGCGAAGGCGGACGGGGCAAAGAGCAGGATGGACGCGAGCGAAAGGCTGCAGAACACGACCGACGGGCGGGCGAGGGACATACGCGGACTCCAACGATGCTCTACTAACCATCCGCGGGCCCTCCCGATTCCGGATCACCCCTGCGGGATCCCAATCCGAAGCAGTCGCCCGGCGGATGACAGAAGGTGACGTCGATTTCGGGCTTGACCGGCGCCCGGATGGCGGGCACCATGAAGGAGTCTGGTCGAGGTTGCGATGCTCCTCCTGCTCCTGACTCCTGGCTGCCTCCACGGCTTCGCGGCGCCCAGCGACGTCAGCCGGGCCATGACGACGCGGTCAGAGCTGCAGGTCGAGGTCCTCGCCCGGGTGGTCGGGCAGGGCTCCCCAGCCGCATGGAGCGCGACCGCGTCGACCGAACCCGCCGACGATACCCGCCTGTTGCCCGGCGAGTGCATCCCGGCCCGGCAACGCCTCCCGACGGCGATCCCCGCAAACGTGCGGTCGCTCGGCCTCGACGGCCCCCTCGTCGCCCCGCTGCTCCCCGCCTCTGGCACCTGGCGCACCGCGAGTGGGCTTGGGGGCGCCGACCCCGCCTGGAGCGTCGCCGATCTCGTGTGGTCCAACGGCGATGCCCTGGGCCAGCGGCGACTGGCACGGGCCGTGCAATTCGGCCCGTCACCCGCCGTCTGGGACGTCGCGGCGGACAGCGCCGGGGTCGCGGTGAAGTGGGATCCGCTCTCCGTGGAACGCGGGAGCCTGGAGGTCACCACGTCGGCGGGCGACCTGCGGTGCGGTGTCGGCCGAGGCGGCGTCGTCCTCCCGCGCTGGGTGGTGCCCTCAACGCCCGAGGTTCGCCTGCGGAGCGTGCACGAGGGCATTGCCGAGGCGTCCCCCGGCCTCACCATGCGCGTGCGCGCGGTCATCGAGCGCGTGGTCCCCTTCGATCGGCCGCCTGACGAGGTCGCCCCAAGCGAACTCCCTCCCGCTCCGCTGCAACCGCCCCCGCTCCCCTCACCCGGCGGCGACGTCGAGGACCCCATCTACGGCTGAAAAGGTCGCGCCCAATCCGCGCGTAACGCCGTGAATCCCTTGCCAGCCGCCTTGATGAGCGTCGTGAACGAGATGCCCCACCAGATCCCGGCCGCGCCGTACCGCGCCGAGAGCATGATCCCCAACGGCACCCGCAGCACGTTGAGCGGCATCGACCAGAGGAAGATCGGCATGGTCACCCCCGCGCCCGCGAGCACACCCTCCGCGAGCGCTTCGAGCGCGACCAGGGGCTGCGAGATCCCGAGGATGCGGGCGTAGATCACCGCCTCGCGCAGCACCGCCGGGTCGTGCGTGAAGGCGCCGCACACGGTCGTTGCCCCAAAGTAGAAGATGACGCCGGCGAGGGCGCCGGCACCCAGGGTCCACGGGATCGCCAGCTTGGCCCCCGCGATCGCCTGATCCGGCTGTCCGGCCCCCAACCGTCGGCCGACGATGCTGGAGACGGCCTGGGAGATCCCAAGAAAGACCGGGTAGCTCATGCCCTCCAACGCCGAGAAGCCGATGCCAAGCCCCGCGTTGACCTCCTTGCCGAGCGGGGAGATCGCGGTGTTCAGCAGCGCCCAGTAGACGGCCGAGTAGGCGAGCGTGTTCACCGAGATCGGCATGCCGATCCGCACGATGCCGGCGTACTCACGCAACACGCGCGTGGCGGGGTCCAGGAAGTGTTCCCAACCGACGCCGAACTCACGGCACAACACGTAGAGGCCGATGCCGCTGGCGACGGATCGGGCGACGATCGTGGCGACCGCCGTTCCGCCTACGCCGTAGCCCGCGTGGATCATCAGCACGTTGCCCGAGTAGTTGAGGATTGCGGCGAGGATCTGCAACGCCATCATCGCCCGCGTACGGCCGATCGCGATGAACGCAGCGTCCACGGTGGGGCCCAACGCCGCTGGCAGCCCGCCGATGAGCAGCACCCGCAGGAACCGCAGGGCATTGTCGGCCGTCTCACCGGTCAAGCCGAGCAGATCAACCATCGCCGGGGCAAAGACAGCCGCTAACGCTGCGATTCCGAGCCCGATCGCGCCCGCGCCCCAGAGCGACCGGACGAACACCCGTCGGCGCTCATCCAGATCGCCCGCCCCCGTCGCCCGCGCAAGCAACGGACCCGCGCCCGCCGCCACCAGACAGTGCAGGGCAAACGCGGCGATCAGCACAAAGACACAGCTCCCCATCGCGGCCTGCGCTGGCGTGCCAAGCTGGTCGGCCGCATGCTGATCGATCACCCGGAACGCGTTGTTCAGCACAGCGCTCGCCGCCGCCGGGCCCGAGAGCGTCAGCAGCTCGCGGACGGTCACCCGTCCCTCCAGGGTCATCAGCGCGGCGCGATGACGGCGTAGCTCACGTCGTTGCCGCCACGGGCGGCGATGATCACCTCGCCGGCCGCTGTCACATGCACGGCAATGTCGTCGAGGCGCGCAAGCCCGGTGTCCAGCTCCACCGACGAGAATCCGGTCGCGACGTTGCCCCAGAACAGCCAGGCCGCGTGGCTGCCGTCCGTCACCGCGACGTACAGGCTCCCGTTCCCCGCGTCGATGTCCACCTGGTCCGCGTCCGAGACTGCCAGCGTCGCGCTTGCGCCGTTGTCCTCCACGTACACGCCGCTCCCGGCCTCGCTGGCGGCGAACAGCACGTGTGTGCCGTACAGGCCGCCCTCCATGTCGTAGATGTCCCAGCCGCTCTCGGTGCCCGCGTCCACGAGGCCGCCGCCGGCCGAATACCCCACCAGCGCGATCTCCGACTGCGAGCGCTTGCTGACCCGGACCTGCGCGTCCGTGACCATCGCCAGACACGCATCGCTGCCGTACCCGGTGATGTCGTCCGTCACCACGCCCGTGCCGGAAAAGAGCTGGGCGGGCGTGCCATCCAGCCACGTCAACACCGCGCCGCCGGTGTCGCAGCCGACCACGGACAGCGACCCGTCGGCGTCCAGGCTCATCTCGACGTCGTCGAACGTCTGGGCGGTCGACCGGGAAATGCCGGTCGCGCTGGAGGTGTTGGTCGCTACCTCGTAGCTCTCCCCGGCCAGGTACCGGGTGGTGCCCTTGTGGATGCCATACCCCCAGACCCAGTGGTCGTCGTCCGCCCAGAAGTCCACGCCGGTGTCCCAGCTCCAGCTCGCCCCCCACTCGGAGAACAGCGTCGACGTCACGCCGCCGAGGGTGTCCCCCACGTCCAGCGACGACGTCACCGCGCCGGTCGTGTACACGCGGGAGCGATCCGTGAAACTGTCCGCGAGAAACGTGATGAGGACGGCGTCGCTGGTCTCAGCGATGCGCGGGCCCTGCACGCCGGACGCCGTGTACGTCTCGAGTGAAACGAACGTCGGGCCGTCGTCGCTGCCGTTGCAGTCGCTGTCGATGGCGTCGCCAAGCACCTCCTTGGCCTCGGGGTTCACGCGGGGATTTGTGTCGTCACAATCCACGCCGCCGCCACTTGGGTCGTCGTATCCGTCGCCGTCCTGGTCATAGTCGTCGTTGCCGGCGCAGTCACTGTCAACGCCGTCGTACCACACGTCCACCGCGGTCGGGTAGGTCGAGCCGTCGGTGTCGTTGCAGTCGGCACCTCCGTAGGCAAGCGCATCAAAGCCGTCGTGGTCCTGGTCAAAGTCGTCGTCGCCCGCACAGTCGCTGTCGATGCCGTCGTACCAGACTTCGGGGGCGCCCGGGTAGACGCTTGGGTCGTTGGGGGCGCAGTCGCGGGAGTCGGGGACCCCGTCGCCATCGGAGTCGGGGCCGGCGGTGTCGCCGACGCCTGAAGTGTCTGGTCCGGGGCCCGTGTCCCGACCGCTGTCGCGGGTCACGTCTGTGTCGGTGTCCCCCCCGCTGTCGGGATGACTGTCGATGGCCGAGTCAGCTGCCGTGCTGTCCGCCGCGGTGGGTGCGCTGCTGTCCTTCGCGTGGAAGCTCGGCGAACATCCAGCCAGAACAACGACGCACAGCACCGATGGTCCAGGGATGCGGTGCGGGCCAGGGCGCGAGGAAAACACGCCGCGCGCGTATCACGAAACGCGCTCTACCCCGCGAACGCGTCCAGCTCGTCCACCATCGCCATGCGCTCGAGGATCTCCCGCTTTCGCGGCTTGGCATCCTTGCCCATCAGATCGTTCATGAGCTGCTCGGTCTCCATCCTTCGGCCATCCGCGATCCGCACGCGGTACAGGCTGCGCTTCTTGGGGTCCATGGTCGTTTCGTACAGGGTCTTCGGGGGCATTTCGCCGAGGCCCTTGAACCGGGTCACCTCGGGCGTGCTCCGCGGCGGCAGCTTCTTGATGATGCGGTCGCGCTCGACCTCGCTCGCGGCCCAACGCGGCGCCTGCTGCCCAACGTCGATGCGAAAGAGCGGCGGACAGGCGAGGTACACGTGTCCTGCGTCGATGAGCTTGGGCATGTGACGGTAGAAAAAGGTGAGGAGCAAGGTGGCGATATGGTGGCCGTCACTGTCGGCGTCCATGAGCAGGATGACCCGGCCATACCGAAGCCGACTGACGTCGAGGTCGCGGCCGACGCCGCACCCAAGCGCGCACACGACGTTGGAGATCTCCTCGTTCTTCAGCACCTTCTCCAGCGTGCCCGCCTCGGTGTTCAGCACCTTCCCGCGCAGGGGCAGGATCGCCTGGAACTCTCGATCGCGGCCCTGTTTCGCCGATCCACCGGCCGAATCTCCTTCGACGATGAACAGCTCGGCCACGTCCGCGTCCGAAGAGGAGCAGTCTGAAAGTTTTCCGGGGAGGTTGAGGCGGTTGTTCACCGGCGACTTGCGTCGGATCTGGTCCTCGACGTTCCGGCTCGCGACCCGCACGCGCGCTGCCTGGATCACGCGCGTGACGACGGCATCCGCGGCGGTACGGTTCTGGTTCAGCCACCCTTCGAGCGCTTGGCGGATCGCCTGGTCGACGACCGCCTTGACCTCCGGGTTGTTGAGCTTCTCCTTCGTCTGACCCTGGAACTGTGGGTCGGCGACGAACACGGAGACGATGCAGACGAGGCCCTCGCGGATGTCGTCGGCGGTCAGCACCAGGCCGCGGGGTTGCATGTCGTGGGTCTCGATGTACGTGCGGACCGCCTTGTTCACCGCGTCGCGAGCACCGGCCTCGTGGGTACCACCGCTTGGATTTGGGACGCCGTTGGCGAAGCACGCAAAACGCTCCCGCGACCCGTCCGTCCATGCCATCACGCACTCGACGCGCACGGTGCTCTCCTTGTCCGTCCCCGCCAGCGCGAGCAGCTCGCGGTCGACCGTGAACGGCTCGGGATGCACCGGCTTGCGGTCGTCCTTCTTGCACAACAGCGTGAGGTAGTCCCGCAGGCCACCGTCGAACTTGAACTCTGAGTTCTCGCCCTTCAGCTCGTCCTTGAGCAGGATGCGCAAGCCCTTGTGGATGTACGCTGTGACCTCCAGGCGCTCGCGGACGGTGTCCCCGTCAAAGCCAAGGACCCCGAAGATCTCGGGATCCGGCCGGAACCGGGTTGTGGTGCCGGTGCCGCGAACCTCCGCCCCCCGGACCAGCGGGCCGGTGGGTTTTCCCCGGCGAAACGTCTGTTTGTGCTCAAAGCCGCCGCGTCGCACGGTCACGGTCATCTCTTCGGACAGCGCGTTCACCACGCTCGACCCGACCCCGTGCAGACCCGCTGATGTCCGGTAGTTCTTGCCATCAAACTTTCCGCCCGAGTGCAACGTGCAGAGGATCAGCTCCAACGCGGGCTTTTTGTGGACGGGGTGCAGGTCGACGGGAATCCCCCGCCCGTTGTCCACCACGCTGGCGCTCCGGCCGTCCGCGTGCAGCGTCACGACAACCGAGCTGGCGTGCCCCTCCATCGCCTCGTCGACCGAATTGTCGACGATCTCCCACAGCAGATGGTGGAAGCCCTCCGAGCCGGTGCCCCCGATGTACATCCCGGGGCGCTTGCGGACGGGCTCCAGGCCTTCAAGTACGGTGATCGCGGCGGCGTTGTAGTCAGCGGGCGGCGGTGCCATCAGCTCTCCTCCTTGTCGGTGGGTCCAACGGCGGCCTTGCCCAACCGGATGTCGGGGCTGCGCTTCCACACGGCAAAGTGCCCCCGTTTGAACAGGTTCTTGCCCCGCGCGGCACGACGACCGGCATAGCGCGCGGGTGTCACCACCTCCTCTCGCCCGAGCGCCGTGTACACACTTGGGCCCAACTTGGGGTCGAGCACGGGCTCGACAGCGAACACCGAGTCCGTCGTGGCCAAAGTCATGGCGACGACGCCCTTCCCGGCCCCCTTCAACACGCTCACCTCGGCCATGGGGAAGGCGAGCACGTTCCCAAACAGCGACGCGATCGCGACGTGCCCTGTGCCAACGGACACCCAGGCGTTCACGACGACATCCCGCGGTTCTACGCCTTCTTCGAGCCGCATGTACCGCCGGCCGTTCTTGGTGGACACGTCCTGGAACATCGCGAGGGCCAGGCGCGCGATGCGTCCGTGAGCGCTGACCGCGACGACGTGGGGGTGCGGCGCGTCCTCGGCCTCCAACGCCACGGTTGGGTCGACTGCCGGGAGCTGCCGCGGGTCGTTGGACACGACGGCCACGACCGCCTCCTTGTCGGCGAACCCGAAGAAGCGCTGGATCGGGTCCCCAAAGCCGTTGGTCGCCGGGATGGTGTCGACGCGAAGCGTGTAGGCGCTGCCAAGGTTCGTGTAGAAGGTGATCGTGCTCACCGTGGAGGCGCGAAGGGCCCAACCGACCGTGTCACCCTCCCGGACACGGATCTTCTCGACACCCGTGACGGAGGCCTGCCGCTTGACATACCCCTGCTGCGTGACCACCACGATCGTGTCCTCCTGCACGATGTAGGCATGCTCGGAGTACGCCGGCTCGGGCGCGGTCTGCCCGGCCAGCACGGTCCTGCGCGCGACACCGTGCTGCTTTCTCACATCGAGCAGCTCGCTGCGCACCACCCCCCACAACGCCTCGGCAGACGAAAGGATCGCCCCAAGCTTCTCCGCAGCCGCCCGTTTTTCCGCCAACTCTTCGAGGATCAGGTTGATCTCCAGCCGCGCGAGCTTGTAAAGCCGAAGCTCCAGGATCGCGTCCACCTGCTCATCATCGAGGCCAAAGCGGTCCATCAGGCGCTCGGCGGCGTCCCGCTTTCCCTCGCTGGCGCGGATGATTCGGATCACTTCGTCCAGGATGGGGAAGACCAGCGCGTAGCCTTCCAGGATGTGGATCCGGCGCTGCAGCTCATTGATGTCAAACTCGGTGCGCTTGCGGATCGTGTCCCGGCGAAAATCAAGCCAGTACCGCAGTGTTTCGCGCAGGTCCAGCTCGGACGGCGCGCCAACGTCAGGCCGCTCCGTCGGCACCAGCATCGTGAGGTTCACATGGAATGCGTCCTGCATCTCGGTCTGGCGGTACAGCCACGCGACCGCGGCATCCGCATCTTCAGCGCCGCGAAGCTCCATCACCACGCGCATCTCATCGCTCGACTCGTCCCGAACGTCGACCAACTGGGGAACCTTGCGCTCACCAATGGCAGCCCCGACCGCCGCCACCCACTTGGACTTCGTCACCCCAAACGGTAGCGACTTCACGATCACGTAGTGTTTGCGCCCCTTCTGCTCGCGCTCCCAGGTCCCTCGGAGCTTGACCGCACCCCTCCCCTCCGTGTACACCGCCAGCAATTCATCCGCGGTGGACGTGATCTCCCCGCCCGTCGGAAAGTCCGGTGCTTTGACCTTTTTCGCCAGGTCCGCGACGGTCGCCTCCGGGTTGTCGATCAGGTGCACACACGCGTCGATGACCTCCCGCAGGTTGTGGGGCGGGATGCGTGTGGCCATGCCCACGGCGATGCCCTCGACGCCGTTGACCAGCACATTGGGGAACTGGGCAGGCAGCAGCACGGGCTCGCTGTGTTGACCGTCGTAGGTCGGCCGGAACGGCACGGTCTGTTGCTTCAACTCGCTCAACAGCTCGATGGCGATCGGCTGCAGGCGGACCTCGGTGTACCGCATCGCCGCGGCATTGTCCCCGTCCACGCTCCCGAAGTTGCCCTGCCCGTCCACGAGCGGGTGCAGCAGCGAGAAGTCCTGCGCCATCCGGACCATCGCCTCGTAGATCGCGCTGTCGCCATGCGGATGGTACTTCGCCATCACCTCGCCGACGACGGCCGCGGACTTGCGGTATCGGGCATCCGGCGTGAGGCGCAGGTTCACGTACATCGCGTAGAGGATGCGGCGTTGGACGGGCTTCAGGCCGTCGCGCACGTCCGGCAGCGCGCGCGCGGTGATGACCGAGAGCGCGTAGTTGATGTAGCGTTCGCGAACCGCCTCATCGAGGGGGAGATCGACAGGGTCCATGCGGGACCGGGGGGTCAAGGGGGAGGGGGGACCCGGCGGGAGCCGAGCGGCGGGCCGATCCATGTATCGCGGGAACGCCCGCGAGGGGCCGGTTTTCGCGCCCGATGCTCGGAAACGCCCTCTGCGGATCCGAGCGTTTCGCCGGCTACTGCATGTAGACGGTCGCGTCGGTCCAGTACGTGTTGTCGTCGCGCTTTGCATCGCCAGACGCGATCGTGATGCCGTACAGCGAGGGCAGCGGGAAGCTGATGTCGCCGAGGAGGCTGAGGATGACGTTCACGGGCAGCGCCTGGGCGAGCAGGTTCGTCGTGGCGTCGTTTGACGCGCCCCAGTCGCTCTCGCGCACGTCCATCACCACCGTCGGCGTGCCGAGCGAGAGGACCAGAGCGCCGTCCTGGATCGTCATGGTCGTGTCCACCCAGAGGGACATCGCGACGACGATGTGGTTGCCGAGGCCGCCCCCGGGCGTGTCGATGGTGACGAGCAGCTCGGAGACCTGCGCCTGCGCGTTGCCGTCCGCGCCCTGCACCATGACGGGCGGGAGGGAGGCGACGGTCGAGATCGTGCCGGAGGAGGCCTTCAACAGCACGAGCATGGCCGGGTCGAGCGAACCGTCGTCTGTGGAGAGGGTCATGTCGAGGATGCCCGCGCGCCAGGCCTGGAAAAGCACCATGTTGAGCAGGTTGTCCGAGAAGCCGGCCGCGATGTCCGCGTGGGTGTCGACGGTCGGGTCGACACCGGGCGCGCCGAGGTAGCCCGGGTAGGTCTTGGTGCCGCCGTCGTCCATCGCGACGTCCACGCCGAGGCCGATGGCGAGGCCGTTGTTGTCGATGTCCGCGCTGTTGAAGCTGAAGCCGAGGTCGAGGTTGTGGTTGAGGATGGTCGTCGAGAAGCTGGGGTCGAGGCCGGCGAGCGTCGAGGAGAGCAGGTCGGGGACCATCGTGGTGATCTTGTCGGTCAGCAGGCTCTCGACGGTGGAGCGGATGGTGTCGACGAGCAGGTAGTCGGTCACGTAGCTGGGGAGCAGCGAGGTGTTGTAGGCGAAGTCCTTGAGGTCGACCGAGCAGTCCGTCAGCGTGACCGCGATCTTGCCGTCCACGATCCCGACGGTGATGCTGGCGGTGATGACGGCGCTGGACGCGCTCATTCCGACGTCATCCGGTCCGAAATCGAAGCCGGCGGCGCTGCCGTAGGCGCTCGTGTCGACGACCAGGTTCGGGAGCGTCGCGGTGAGCGTGAGGAGGCCGCTGGACGGCGTGAGCTTGATGTCTGGCGTGTCGAAGCTGATGGAGGTGATGTCGTCGTTGATGTTCAGCGCCTCAAAACCGAGCACCGTGTAACTGTCCGTGTAGACGGGGTTCATCGCTGTGACTTGCGCGGTGAGCAGTTCCGGGGTCATGTAATCGGCGACCATGGTGCCGATCTTGTCGAGGCCGCTCTGGTTCACGCGCGCGAGGAGCGCGTTGTCCACGCCGTTGTCCGGGTTCGCGAACGTCCCGGCGAGCACGCCGTGGCGCACGAACTGGGTGTCGCCCCGCAGGTCGACGGCGGAGGCTTCGACGACGTTGACGCCGCGGTTGAGGTCGAGCTTGCCCTTCCAATTGTCGCCGGTGCGCGTGGCGTCCGACGGGCTTCCGCCCGGCGCGAGGTCGATGGCGACGCTCTGCACGTTCTGCGCTGTGCCGGTCACCTCCGTCGATCCCGCCGGCACCCAGTCGCCCGCGGTCGGCGAGGTGAGGTCGAAGACGGCGTCCGCGATGGTCTCCTGGGGGGTGCCCTTGTCCTGGTTGCAGCCAGCCAGCGCGAGGGAGACCAGGGCGAGCGGTGCGAGGATGGACAGGATGGACCGGTGCATGAGGACTCCGTTGGAGGGCGGAGCTACACGATCCGGCACCCCAATGTCAAGCGATTCCGGCGGAATTTCCCGTTTTGCCGTCTTTTTCCGGCGGACGGGGGTTGCGCGGAATCAGCCCTGACCGGGCAGCTCGACCCAGATCCCGCCGGGGATGGTACGCACCTCGCCAAGCGTGATCGTCTCGCCGGCTTCGAGGCCGCAGCGAACGGCCGGTGCGAGCTGCCAGTGCGTCGCGTCGCCGGGCGGCGTTGCGCGAACAGTGGCGCCACGTTTGAGCAGGACGGTCTCTCCGGCTTTGCCGGGAGGGTTACTACCGGCGTAGAACCAGCCAATCGTGCCGGAGCCCTTGCAGGCGGAGGGGAGGGCGTGCGCGGCGGGCGGGGCGGTTGCGACGGCGGCGACGGCCGCGTACGACGGGGCCTTTGTTGCGGGAGCGGGGGCGCGGGCGACGGGCGCGAGGGCCGGAGACGATGCCAGCGCGGGAGTCAGCTCGGCGACCTGCGGGGCAACGGGCGCGGCGACGGGGGTGGCGACGCCCTCCGCGGGGGCAGCGGCAGCGACGCTTGCCCCCGAATTGGCAGCCGCAGCTCCAGACATTGCGGACGCGACGCCCGACATCGCCACCGCCGAACCAACGACGAACAGGATCGCGACCGCCGCTGGCACCATCGCCCACGCCCGGCTTCGGGCTCCCGGCGCAAGGCTACGCGCCGCCTCGCGGGCGTTCTCGTCGCCCGGCAGCAACCCGGAGACCCGCGTGGCCACGTCGTGCACGCGCCCCAGCCGATCCGCGGTCGCGAGCAGGTCCCGCCAGCCATGCGCGCCCATGCCCTGGGGCGTCGGAAGCCCGCAGGCTGCCGCGACCTCGACTGCGCCGTGGGGCAGCCGACGGGCGTAGAACACCGAGAGTTCGTCGAGGGTGGTGAGGTCGAGGCGCATGGCGGACTCCAGCCAGTTCAGGCGAAGTCAGCATACCATATTGACGCGTCAAGTCAACCCTGGTCGGCCGGGCGAGAAATCCTCAGGGTGCTCGCGCCTTCGGCAGGCGATCCATGACGAGCTTCCGGCACTCCTCCGCGGCCCCGCACACGCCGAGCAGCTCGTCCCGGTCCCGGCCCGGCCAGTCGAGCGCACCGCGGACCCATTGCTCCCGGCAGCTCATCCCGTCCGCGCCGGTAAGCTCGTCGCAGAGCGTGGTCGCCTCGGCGGCGCCGGGGGCCGCGAGCGCCTCGCGCTCGACGCACGTCCTGTGGATCGCGGCCTGCCCGACGTACTGAGCGCAGGGGTCGGTCGCCGGCACGGGCCTGGCGTCGGTGCACCCCGAAAGCGGCCAGAGCATGACAGCGGCCACGGCCAGCCAAACGAGCACGACAGCGGCGAACAGGGGTCTCATGCACTGGCAGTGCGAGGCCGCGCCGGAGCTATCCATCCATCTCACGCCCTTCGCGGGATAATCCCGCGCGATGCCGACCCGCACCTCCCCCCTCGCCCCGGGCCGCCCCGCTGACCCCTCGGGCCTCGTCCTCGCCATCGATCAGGGCACGACCTCATCGCGCGCAGCGCTCGTCGACCACGAGAGCCGCGTCGTCGCCAGTCATAGCGTCGAGTACCCCAACTACTTCCCGTCGCCCGGGCGCGTCGAGCACGACGCCGAGGAGATCTGGGGTTCGGTCGCGGGCGCGGTCGGGCAGGTCCTCGCGAACGTCCACCCGAGCCGCATCGTCGCCATCGGCATCACAAACCAGCGCGAGACGTCGCTTTTCTGGGACGCCGCGACAGGCCGCTCGGCCCACCGCGCCCTTGTCTGGCAGGATCGCCGCACCGCCGCGCGTTGCGAGGAGTTGAAGCAGGCCGGTTGGGAGGACAAAATTCGCGCCCGGACCGGCCTCGTCATCGACCCGTACTTCTCCGGGACCAAGGCGGAGTGGATGCTCCAGAACGTCCCGGGCGTACGCGAGGGCGCAGCAACCGGCGCGCTGCGGTACGGCACGATCGACAGCTACATCGCCTGGAAATTGACTGGCGAGCACGTGACCGACCCGTCGAACGCCAGTCGGACGCTGCTCTACGACATCACCCGGAACCGCTGGGACGACGAGCTGCTCGCGCTCTTCGGCGTGCCCGCAGCGTGCCTCGCCCGCGTTGTCGACAATGCCGGCACCTTCGGCGTCACCCGCGGGGTCGGCTTCCTGCCGGACGGCATCCCCGTCGCCGGGCTGGCGGGCGACCAGCAGTCCGCGCTGTTCGGGCAAGCCTGCTTCGGGTCCGGCGAGGCCAAGTGCACCTACGGAACGGGCGCTTTCCTCCTGATGAACACGGGCACGCGCCCCGTCCCGTCAACCCGCGGCATGCTGACCACCATCGGCTGGCGCCTGGGCGGCGAGACCACCTACGCGCTCGAAGGCAGCGCGTTCGTCGCAGGAGCGGCGGTGCAATGGCTGCGCGACGGCTTGGGGATCATCCAGAAGTCGTCGGACGTGGAGGCACTGGCGCGGACGGTCGAGGACAACGGCGGCGTGAGCTTCGTGCCGGCGCTGGCGGGCCTGGGGGCGCCGCACTGGCGGCCAGACGCGCGCGGGCTGCTCTGCGGGCTGACGCGCGGGAGCAACCGCGGGCACATCGCGAGGGCCGTGCTGGAGGGCATGGCGCTGCAGATCGCCGACATCCTCGGGGCGATGGAGGCCGACAGCGGGCAGCCGCTGAAGGAGCTGAAGGTCGACGGCGGTGCCGCCCAGAACGAGCTGCTGATGCAGTTCCAGGCCGACGTGCTCGGCGTGCGCTGCGTCCGGCCGACGAACCTGGAGACGACCGCGATGGGCGCCGCGTATCTGGCCGGGCTCGGCGTCGGTTTCTGGCAGAGCCTGGACGACGTTCGGGACGCGTGGGCGAAGGATCGGACGTTTGAGCCGGGGATGTCGGGCGACGAGCGTGCGAGCCGGCGGGCGAGCTGGGCCGCGGCTGTGAGTCGGGCGTGAGGTTCGGCCTGGGAGCGCTCCTGCTCGCAGCAATCATCGCGGCTTCGACGCCTGCAGTTGCTGGCCCGCCCGTGCCGCCCCCCCCGGCGACGACGCCGGCACCCGCCCCGGCCCCCGTCTGCGAGCTCGCCGCCAGCGTGGCCGTCCTCGCGACGACCGGGTCAAAGGACGACTACCTCTGTGTCGCCGGCGACCCGGGCGCGCCGGTCGCGCTCGTGGCCGCGCTGGACGCGCTGCACGGCGACGAAAAGACGGTTGAAGGTCCGAGAAACCGTTACAGCCGCGCGCTGGCCTTGTGGCTGCTGCAACACGAGGACGACGCCTGGGACCCCATCTTCATCCGCCGCCTCTCCGCCGATGACCGCCGCCTCCTCTCCGACGGCGTCCACGCCCGCCGCGGCCGGCAATCGCCAGCGCCCGAACACGACGCGATCTTCCGGAACCTCCCCTGGTACCGGCCAGATCCCAACTACAACGACGCGCGCCTCACGCCCGCGGACAAGGCCCAGATCGCCCTCGCGGACAGACCTCCGCCAGCACCCCTCGCCCCTCCCCCGCCCGAGCCAGAAGCCCACCACGGCGCCAAAGCCGAGGATGGCGCTACGCCTTCCGCCACGAGCGGGATCTGCGGGTGCTCGGCGCTACAGGGTCGCGACGGCTGGCCGCTCGCTCCGGCCACCGTCCTCCTCGCTGCGCTCGCCCTGCTTCGTCGCCGGCGTTCCGCTTAATCGACGGCCAAGGCCCGTAAGTTCGCGGCGACCTTGAAAGGCGCCCCGGTCGCCGCCCGCACCTGGTCGACGGTCAGGTCCGCGGCGATCTCCGTCAGCGTCAACGCGTCCGCCCCCCTGCCGAACGTGAACACGCCGTAGTCGGTGATGAGCAGGTGGACGCACGCGACACCTGTGAGCGGGAGCGTGCAATTGCGTAGGAGCTTCGCCTCGCCTTTCGCGGTGTGCTCCATCGTCACGACAACCCGGCGGGCGCCGGCAACGAGATCCATCGCGCCGCCCATCCCCTTCACGAGCTTGCCGGGGATCATCCAGTTTGCGAGGTCGCCCGAGGCGCTCACCTGCATGGCACCGAGGATTGTCAGGTCCACGTGACCACCGCGGATCATGCCAAAACTGTCGGCAGAGCTGAAGAAGCTCGCTCCGGGCAGCGCCGTGACGGTCTGCTTGCCGGCATTGATGAGGTCAGCGTCGACGGCAGCCTCGCCCGGGAACGGGCCCATGCCGAGGAGGCCGTTCTCGCTGTGGAGCACGATGTCCATGCCGGCCGGGATCTCGTTGGCGACGAGCGTGGGGATGCCGATGCCGAGGTTCACGTAGTAGCCGTCGCGCAGCTCCTCGGCGGCGCGGCGGACGATGCCATCACGGGAGAGAGGCATGGTTACTCCTGGCCTTTGGCCGCGCCCGAAGGCGCCAGCACCGTGCGTTTTTCGATCCGCTTCTCGTACTGCTCGCCAACGATGAGGCGCTGCACGAAAATCCCGGGTGTATGGACCTGATCGGGGTCGATGTCGTCGACCAGCTCCTCGACCTCGGCGATGGTCACGCGCGCGGCCGTCGCCATCATCGGGTTGAAGTTCCGCGCCGTCGCCCGGTAGACGAGGTTGCCGTGCCGGTCGCCCCGCCATGCCTTCACGATCGCGAAGTCGGCATACAACCCACGCTCCATCACGTAGGGGCGGGCCGCCGCGCCCTCGCCGAACCACCGGGTGTCCTTCCCGTCTGCCACGACGGTGCCGTAGCCGGTCGCGGTGTAGAACGCGGGAATGCCCGCTCCACCTGCCCGGATCCGCTCAGCCAACGTTCCCTGCGGGCAGAGCTCCACCTCCAGCTCGCCGGACATGAACTGGCGTTCGAACTCCTTGTTCTCGCCGACGTATGACGAGATCATCTTCTTGACCTGCCGCGTCCGTAACAGGATGCCGAGGCCGAAATCGTCGCCGGCGACCCCGCCAACCCCGGCGTTGTTCGAGACGAACGTGAGCCCGCGGACGCCCAGCGCGCGGATGGCCAGGATGAGGTTCTCGGGGATGCCGCAGAGCCCGAAGCCGCCGGCCATGATCATCGCGCCGTCGGGGATGTCGGCGACCGCGGCCGACGCGCTGGGGAGGAGCTTGTCCATCGCCGCCTGCTAACCCGGCAACCCCGCGATCAACGCGCGCAGCGCCTGCCCCCGATGGCTGATGGCGTCCTTTTGGACAGGCGAAAGCTCGGCCATCGTGCGACCGGGCGTGGCGTTCGGCAGGAACAGCGGGTCGTAGCCGAAGCCGCCGTCACCCCTCGCCGCGAAGGCGATTGTGCCCTCGCAACGGCCCTCAAAGAGCAAGGGTGCAAACCGGGGTTGGCGATGGACCAGGGCCAGGACGCAGCGGAATCGGGCGGTGCGACGCTCCGGAGATACGCCCGCCAACTCCTCTAGGAGTAACGCCCGGTTTGCCTCGTCGGTCGCCTCGGGCGAGTACCGCTTCGACCACACTCCGGGCCGACCGCCCAGCGCGTCCACCTCGATCCCGGAGTCGTCCGCCAGAAAGTCGGGGCCGCCGGGGATCCCGTCCTCCATCCAGTCCGCGACGAACTCCGCTTTCTGTAGGGCGTTCGCCTCAAAAGTGTCGCCGGTCTCAGGGGGGTCGCCCGCGTCCTCCGGGAGCGGACGCCACGAAACGCCGGGCGCCATCCGCCGGAGCTCCTCGACTTTGTGCAGGTTCCGGCTGCAAAGAACTATCGAGCGCACGCCCCCAGTCACCCTTCGACGACCAGCCCGTCGTACCCGCGCTCCACGCGCACGCCTGTACGCGCGACCTTTGCCACGGCCGTCTCCGGGTCATTGTCGGGGTACAAATGCGTCATGATGACGCGCCGAGGCTTGGCGGCGTCCACGATCGCCGCCACGTCGTCCGGACCGAGGTGGGAATCCCACGGGTCCTTGCCCGGCACGGCGCACTCCGTGACGAATACATCGACGTTCGCGGCCAATTGGATCAGGTTGTCGCTGGGGCCTGTGTCCCCCGAGAAGAGCGTCACAAACCCATCCGGGCTCGTAAAACGCAGGTGCAAAGCGCCCGCCGAGTGGTTGGCGGGGAGCGTGTCGAGGCGGACCCCGCCGGGGAGCATGGCGGTGCCAGCGCCGTCGAGCGGGAGCTCGGTCACTCGCGTCGTCCACCGATCCGACCGGATCCAGGCGCCGTAGACCCCGTAAAGACCATCGAGGAAGCCCTGGAATCCGTCGCCCGCCCAGATCGGGTAGTCGCGCGTGCGGGGCAGCTCCACGCCGACCTTCAGCGCGAAGAGAATGGGGACGAGGTCGCCACAGTGATCGACGTGGCGATGGCTGTAAACGCCGCCGTCAAGCTCGCGAACGTCCACGCCGATGCGCTTGAGCCTCGTCATCGTGCCGCTGCCACCGTCGACCAGCACGCGCGCGCCCGCCTCCTCCAGCAAGAAGGCCGCCGAGCCGCGCTCAGCGTCGGGCACCAACGTCCCGCTCCCGATGATGGTGAACCTCATCGGCCGGCAGCCCTACCCATGGAACAGGCCAAAGACGACAGCGGCGGCGACCACCGTGAAGATCAGCAGGATCACCACGCCCACGGCGATGTAGGGGAGGTAGCTCCGCGGCGCTTCGACCTCGAATTCGGGAGTCGGCGCGGGCTCCGGCTCGGGGGTGCGCGCCGCCTTCGGCTGCTCTTTGGGCGCCTCGGGTTCAACCGGAGTCGCGAACGCGCCGTTCCGCAGGGAGAGGGCGAACACGCCGAACTCCGCGATGTCCTTGCAAAGTGGCATGTTCTGCAGCATCCACTTCTCAAAGCCGTTCTCTTCGTTCGCGTTGCCCATCCGGCCCGCTTCGTAGAGCGGGAGCGGTGCGTAGTCGAGGTTCGGCTTGTCCGGGCACTCGGCAAACCGAACGCCCGCCTCGTTCTTCAGCCAGCGCTTGAGGGCGTAACGGGCGTCGAGCACGGCAAAGGGCATCCCGCCGAGCACCTCCGCCTCCTTCGTGACGCGCTCAAAAGGGTACCGTGCGTCGTAGGCATGCGCGAGCAAGCGCACCTGCGCGGGCGGCATCGCATCCCGGGCACGCGCGAGGATCTCGGACGGAAGTTTGCCGCCCGTGAGCTGGTTCGCAAAATCGCCGCCAGGGATGCGCCCCCCGGCCATCCGGAGCTCTTCCGACAGGATCCCGTGAGCCCAGTCCGACAGGTCCGCCGGGTTCGTCACGCCGACGATCCCCTGCTGGAAGCGGGTGCAGGCGCGCTGCAGCGGCGTACGACCATGCTGATCGCCGAGCCGGGCGGCAGTCACCGCGTAGTACCAGTCAGAAAACCGCTGGGCCATCGCCTGGCCGGAGGCGGCATCGCCACTCCGCCACTGCTTGAAGAGCTGCTGCGGGGCAAGGGTGTTCAGATCGGGCATTTCGGCATCGTAAGGAGTAAGACAGTTTCGGACAAGCCCCGCCGGCGTGGTAGCCTGCGGCTGATGCCCGTAACCCGGCTCGCCACCTGCAACCTCTGCGACTCGATGTGCGGCATCCGGGTCGACGTGGAGCCGGGCGAGGGTGGCGCGTCGGACCGGGTGACGGGCGTACGGGGCGACCCGGAGGACCCGCTGTCGGGCGGGCATGTCTGCCCGAAGGTCGCTGGGCTGGTGGAGCTGCTCGACGACCCGGATCGCGTCCGCTCACCGATGATCCGCGACGGGACGGCTTGGCGCGAGGCGACCTGGGAGGAGGCGCTCACCGCCGCAGTCGAGCCGTTGCGCGCGATTCGCAGGAAATACGGGCGACACGCCGTTGGCCTGTACGTCGGCACGCCGGTCGTCCACGCCCACTGTTCGGCGTTCGCCGCCCAATTATTGACGAGCGCGCTGGGCACCCACAACCGCTACGACCCCAACTCCCAGGACTCCAACCCGCGGCTCTACGCCTGCATGGAGATGTACGGCGACGGGCTCACCATGCCGATCCCGGACATCGAGAACGTCGACTACCTGCTCGTACTCGGTGCGAACCCCGCCGCGTCCAACGGCGGCCAGATGAGCCTCGGCAACGCACGCGCGCGGTTCGCGGCATTGAAGCAACGCGGTGGCCGCGTCGTCGTCATCGACCCGCGGCGCACCGAAACGGTGGCGTGGGCCACACGACACCACTTCATCCGGCCAGGGGGGGGACGCGGCGTTGCTGCTGGCGATGCTGCACGTCCTGTTCGATGGGGCGAGGGCCGGCACGATCCCGTTGCCGACCGTCGCGGCGAACGGACGGGCCGAGTTGGAGCAGGCCTGTGGTGCTTTCAGCCCGGAGTCGGTCGCCGACGGGACAGGGATTGACGCGGAGACGATCCGGGCGTTGGCGCGGGAATTCGCGGCCTCACCCCGCGCCTGCGCGTACTCCCGGGTCGGCATTTCGCAGTCCGAATTCGGTCCGACGGTCGCGTGGCTCGTCGAGTGCCTGAACATCGTGACCGGCAACCTCGACCGGGCGGGTGGCTCCGTGTTCCCGACGCCGCCCGCGGACATCGGCCCCTCCGCACGCGTGATGATCGGCAATCGCTGGGGAAGATGGCGCTCCAGGGTTCGAAAACTGCCCGAGCTCTATGGGGCGTTGCCGTCGACGGCGATGGCGGAAGAGATGGAGACGCCCGGGCCCGGTCAGATTCGTGCGATGCTCGTCCTCGCGGGCAACCCGGTCTCGGCGACGCCCAATTCAGGGCGAATGGACAAGGCCTTTGCCTCGCTCGAACACGTCGTCAGCATCGACTACTACCGCAACGAGACGTCCAGGCACGCCACCGTCCTGCTCCCGAGTCGGCACGTTTTTGAGACGGGGATGTTCGACGTCATCCTCTCCCGCTTCGCCGTCCACACCGCCGCCCGCTACTCGCCCCCGATCGTCAACACCACCGACAATACGCGCGACGACTGGGAGATCGCGAGCGAGCTGGCGATCCGGCTCCGGCTCCCGCGCTGGACCTGGGGAATGGCGCGACGGCTCGTTCGGGACTGGCCCGAGCAGACCATCGACTTCCTGCTGCGTACGGGGCCCTTCGGCTGGTCGCACGGGCTCTCGCTCAAGAAATTGCGGGCGAACCCGCACGGCGTTGACCTCGGACCGCTCGTGCCGGGAAGGGTCAAGCTGCGGACCCCTGACGGCCTGCCGAACCTTGCCCCCGCCCGCTTCATCGGTGATCTCCAAAGGGTGAACGCCTGGATCGGGCGGCACTGCGCGCCCACCGGCCCGACGCCACCCGCGCTCACCATGATCGGTCGGCGGCACGTTCGCTCAAACAACTCGTGGATGCACAACCTGAAATCGCTCACGCGGGGGGCCGATCGCTCCCAGATGTGGATGCACCCCACGGACGGGCTGGTTCGCGGGTGCGTCGACGGCGGCGACGTGCGCGCCACCAGCCGCGTCGGCGAGGTGGTCGTTCGCCTCCGACTCACGGACGAGATGATGCCCGGGGTCGTGTCCCTGCCGCACGGCTTCGGGCAGGCATCCGTGGCGGACACTCTCCGCGTCGCGGGGAAACTCCCTGGTGTCAACGCCAATATCCTGACGGACGACCAGCTCGTGGAACCCCTCATCGGCACCTCCATCCTCAACGGCCTCCCCGTGACCGTCACCCCGGCCTATCAAAAGTGACGACGTCGCTTTTGATAGGTCGCGGGGCTGGCCTGCCGTGCGTCATGTTGGTCGCCATCGCTTGCCAACACAAGCCCGCCGCGTCGCCCGCAGAGTGCCCCTACACCACCGACGAATGCACCCTCCGGGCCTCGCTCGGCATCCCCGCAGACGCCCACTCCGTCATCGTCTTCGGGCAGTCGTCCCACCTCGACATCGACTGGCAGAAGACGTTCGACGACTACTATTCCACCTATGTCGAGGCCGACCTGCTCGCCGCGCGCCAGTTGATGGACGCGGACCCGCGCAACTACTACTCGATCGCCGAGATGGCGTACTTGCAACACCATGTCGAGGTCCATCCGGAGGAGCTTCCGGCGTTGCAAGCCGATGTCGCCAACGGGAAGCTCCACATCGTTGGCGGCGGGATGACCAGCCCCGACACGCTGCTCGCCGAGACCGAACTGCTCACCCGCGACCTGCTGTACGGCTCGATGTTCGCCGAGGACACGCTCGGCGCGCACCCCACCGCCGCCTGGCTACCGGACTCCTTCGGACAATCGGGCACGGCGCCCGATATGTTGGCCGCGGCCGGCTACCAGTCTGTCGCCTTCTCCCGCATCGACGGCGGCCAAACCGTCCTGGAGCAGATCAACCACCCCGATGATCCGCCGCCCGACGGCTCTACCGTCGCTGCGTTGCTCGCGGCCGGCTCTGCGGATTTCGTCTGGCAGGGCACAGGCGGCGGCAGTGTCCTGGCACACTACATGGCAGCGCCCCGCCTGTACTGTCAGGGCGACAACATCGACTACAACGAGATCATGGAGATGCCGGGCGGGCACATCGGCCCGAAGGATGACTCGGCCGACTTCACGGACAGTCGGATCGACCAATACATCGGAGAGCTGACACCCTGGTCGCCCGACCTCGCGCCAGACGAGGGCGGGCTGCACTTGATGTTCGTCCCGATCGGCTGCGACTTCGAGCCGGCGAACGAGCAATTACTGGCGTACCTCGACGGCTACAACGAACGGCAGTACCCTGCGAGCGGCGTCTGGGCGGTCGCCGCGCCGTTCGACGACTACGCCGCGCTCGTCGCCCCGCACGAGGATGCCCTACCGACGGTGACGGGCGAGCTATCGCCTTACTTCATGGGCTTTTACGGCACGCGCGCGGACATCAAGCGCCGGGTGCGCGAGGCCACGCGCCCGTTCCTGACCGCGGAGGCGTTCGCGACCGTCCTCACCGACGGCGCCGACATTGTGAAGGCTGCAGCGCCCGAATTCTCGCTGCTCACCCGGGCCGACCACCACGACTTCATCACCGGCACCTCGACGGACGACGTCGCGAAAAACGAGCAGATGCCGCTGCTGGACGAGGCGGAGGCCGCGGGAAACGCAGAGCTGCAGCAGGTCGTCGACGAGCTGGCGAGCCGGATCCCGGTGATGGACGGGGCGGTGGGGAGGGTGTTGGTGTTGAATGCGACGTCCGGGACGCAATCAGGCGTGGTCCAATTTTCGGTCCCGCTCGTCGATGGCGCCGCGCCGACGCTGGATCTCGTCTCGTCAACCGACCAGGTCTGGCCAATGGAATTGGCCGGGACGGACGGAGTCAACGCGACCTTTCGGGCGGAGGTGAGCGTCTATGGCTACGGCTGGTCGACGTTCGACCTGCTGCCCTACGCCGCGCCGAACCTCGACCCGGGCGTCTCCCTGGACCTCCTCGACGCCGACGGAAACGCGGTCAGCGCCGCCCTCGCGACGCGCGTGGTCCTTCGGAGCCACCGCGTCTCCGTGGCGTTCGACCGCGACGACGCGACTGGCGCGTTTTCCATGACGTCGCTCGACGACGGCGCCGAGCAGCTCGCGGGACCCTCGTTCACCCTGCAAACCTACGACGATCAAGGCGGACTCTGGCGGCTTGGCAACGAGATGGACGGGTGCGCGCTGACACCCCGGGCACTCGTCGCCTCCGCCGACACCGTTTCGGTGCTGACCGACTCGGCGCTCGAGGTGGGGGTCGCCTTCACCTCGACCGACGGCGATGTCCGGGAAGTGCGGTTGGACGCCGATGCCGGGTACGTCGACTTCGCGCTGACGCTGTCTGCGGACGAGGGGACCACGCGAACCGCGGCGTTTGCCCTGGCGGACGTCGCCGACCCACTCCAGACGTCGTCGCCCGGCGGCTACGTGGAGCGCGCCGCCCAGCGGGTCTACGACCCGACATTCTGGCCAGCAGTCGCGTGGACGCGGGTCGGGACTTTCGGCCTGCTTCTTCGACAATCCACCGGTGTCCGGATGAGCACACCAGGACAGATCGAGCTCCTCGCGGCGCGGGACGCGCGCCAGGAGCAGTGCGACATGGAGGGGGGCACCGGGACCGACACGGGCGCACACCGCATCGAATGGCGCTTTCAGACCGAAGCCGAGCCGGGCGACGAGGAGATCGCGGCGCAGCAATTCGATCGGCCGCTCGACGCTCATGTCGTCACCACCGCGCCCTCGACGCCTCAGGATCTGCCCGAGGCCGCTGGCGTTGCCGGTGCCGGGATGCAAGGCGTCGTCACCGCCCTGAAGCCCGCCGAGCGAGGCGCCGGCGCGATCCTCCGCGTACAGGTCCAGGGTGCCACGACGGTTGACCTGCCCGCGGGGACAACGACCGCGACTCGCACCGACCTCGTCGAACGCGACATCGCACCGCTCACCGTCACGGACGGCACGGTGACGCTCGACCCCGCCGACGGTGCCTTGCAGACGATCCGGGTGCAGTGAACATCGGCGACCAACCATATGACGCCTTGATCGCCATCAGTTCCCGCCAAGCCCCGCCAGCAACTCCCGCAACGCCAGTGCCCGTCCGGCCAGCGCGCGCCGGACGAGGGCTTGAAAATCCGTGACGCTCAACCCCGCAAGCACCGCGGTGTCATCGTTCGAAACCACCACGCCCAACGCCCCAAGCGCCTGTACGCGCCCATCCGCGAGCCCCTCGACGCGACCCTCGACGCGACCCTCGACACGACCCTCGACCCGCCCGGCGACGCGCCCTTCTTCCCTTGCCTTTTCCATCAGCCCGGTCATTCGAACCTCCATCCTTTGAAGTGTAGCCGACTTCAGCTTGAGCGCGCGCCCGAGCTGCAACAACGTGGCGATCTGGTCGCCGCGCTTGGCCCTGGCGAGCGTCTCGCCCGCGGTCACGAGGGCCGCTTCCCGGTCTCGTGCCAGCACGGTGAGCAGCCCGAGCTCGGCCAACCGCGGATCCGTCAGCACCTCCTGGTGATCCCGCATCCGCACCACCGTGATTCCCAGGCTCATGGCTCCGAACACGAGCTGACTTGGGAATGGTCGCCGCGCGCCGTCTGCCGCGAGGATCACGATGGTGATGACCGGCACGCGATATTCGTGTTGGAGTAGCGCGTGATAGAGAAGGAGCGAACGGGTAAACTCGGCGTCGGGACTGCGCTCGAACTCGATGTGGACCAGACACCGGCCAGCCGGAAGCTGGACCCACGCCACGAAGTCCGCTTGCACCGAGGCATGCAACCCGAGCGGAAGGGGTTCGACGGCGGTGCACCCAGACAGCCCCGCCAGACCGAGGATCGCGGCGGGCTCGCGCGCGACGGCGTCCTTGAAGGCGTCGTCGAAGGGCTGGTGGTCCGAGGACATCGCCTTGGGGTTCGCACACCGCGTGCCACCGGAAACTCGGCGTTGTTCCGGCGGGGTGACGGACGTCCGTCAGCCGGGGTGTCAGACTTCCGTCACCTTTCCGTCGACAAGGGGGTAGCCAAAAAATCGGCACGGTCCTCCCGCACGGCTGGCGTTCACTCCGTCCTCGCCCGTAGCCCCCGTCGCCCGTCCGCCTCTGCCGCCAGCCATTCCGCTGTGAACCTACGCTTTTCATCGTCCCCAAGGTCATCGCCGACGAGCGATCGTCGCCGGTCCGCCACAGCTCGTAGGAGGATCGCCCCGGAAACGGAGACGTTCAGCGACTCCGTCAGCCCACGCATCGGGATCATCACGGCGCCGTCCGCGAGCGAGCGCGCCTCGGCGCTCACACCCCGCACCTCACTCCCGAACAGCACGGCCACAGGCCCATCGACCGGCAGCGTCTCGGGTGTGTAGGCGTCGTCGGCGAGGTCGGCGACGTAGACCTTGAAGCCGCGAGCGTGCAGCTCGGCGATGCTCTCGGCAACGGTCGGGAACGTTCGCAGGTGCACCCAGCGCTCCGCTCCGCGTGCCGCACCGACGCTCGGCCGAAAGTACGCGGTGATCAGGTGGACCTCGTGGACGCCGAACGCCTCGCAGCTCCGGATCAGCGCAGAAGCGTTGTGTCGCCTACGCACGGCCTCCATGACGCAGACCACCGACCCCACGCGGCGATCCAGCGCGCGCTGCACCTTGGCGGCACGCTCCGGGGTCACGGTCCGCACCTCGTCCTCGATCATGCCGACCGCTAACCCGCGGTCGCGCAGGGTCCTGGAGTGGGCTACGCGCGACATCTGGGAGTCCCATGGAACTGACCGGAAAGCAGAAGCGTCACCTGCGCGGACTCGCACACCACCTGCACCCGACGGTGTACGCGGGAAAGGAGGGCGTGAGCGAGGCGGTGGAGCGCAAGGCGACGCAGGAGCTGGAGGCGCATGAGCTCATCAAGCTGAAGCTCGGTGACGGGTGCGCTGACGACAAAAAGGAGGCGGCGGAGCGCGTCGCGGCCTACTGCAACGCCGCTGTCGTGCAGATCATCGGGAAGACCATCATCCTTTACCGCCGACGAAAAGCGGACCCGGCGATCGTCCTCCCGTAGCCGCTACGACTTCTTGGTGGCCTCGGGCTTGCGGGAAAAAAGCTCGGAGAACTGGGTCTTCAGCGACTTCGCGGGTGGGGCCGGTGCGCGGGCAGCGTTCAGACGGTCCTCGCGAAGCGCGTCGCGGTTGTTCGGGTCGCGCTCGAGCGCCCGTTTGTAGCGCAGCAGCGCGTCCGGGAGCCGTCCTTCGATCTTGAGCAGGTTGCCGGCCGTTGACTGGACCTCACCCTGCAGGACGGGGTCGGTCACGATCAACGCGTCGAGCTGCTCGAGCGCCTTGGCGATCGGCAGGCGCTTTGCGTAGTACCCGCTTTGAGCGGCGAGAAAAAGGTAGGGCCAGGTCTTCGGGTCCAGCTTTGCTGCGAGCGCGAGATGCGGGTCGGCCGACCGGAACTCCCGCGCCCGCCAGAGCACCTCGCCCTTGCGGAACGCGATGCGCGCGGCGGTGACCTCACGGTCGTTCGCGTAGATGTTCCCAACTTTCTCGGCGTCCTTCTTCTTCTTCAACTCGGCGATGGCTCCGGGCGTACGCAGCGCGTCGTAGGCAGAGTTCACCACCGCGAAGCACTGCTCGGCGAGCGCCTTTACCGCAGGCGGGGCGCCCGGGAAGGTGTCCGGATGGTAGGCGCGGGAGATCTCACGGAACGCGTGGATGACGTCCTGCTCGGTCACGTCCACCTTGTCCGCGAGGTCCAGCACTTCGATCGGCGAACGGCTGATCAGCCTACGGCTCGCCTCGCGCAGCGCGTCCACGCGCGGGTCGACGATGGGCGCCTCCTGGGTGGTCATGTCCGACGGCAAGTAGTCGTCGCTCTGCAGCAGACCGAGGGCGTTGAGCAGATCGATCGCGCGCAAACCGGCCGTCCTGCGGGCATCATCGCCGTTGGCGACGTCGTCGAGCAGCGCGCGCAGCGATCGGGGCGAGGACGCAGTGCGGTGCACCTTGAGGGTGAGCGGGTCCAGTCCCCAGGTCGTGTCGGGCGTGTCCCCGGGGATCCGACGCTGGATCGGCAGGCGCGACCGCCTAGACCAGGCAGATTCCAGCCTCGCGAGGCTCTTTCTCGCGATCTGTGCCCCGCACCACCGCGCGACGCGGCCGGGAAGCACAAGCCCCCCGCCCTGTGGGGTCCACCCGGCATCCCACCGTACATCCCCGTCCGGGTCGTCCGCCAGCGCACAAAGCCAGGTCGCCAGCCCCTCCGTGGCAGCGTCCAGGCAGGCCGTGAGCTCAGCCCCCTGGCTCAAGCCGATCTGGATGCCGGTCTGAAGATCGGCGATATCCGCCGGAAGCTGGGCCGATCGGAACAGGCCGGGGATGCCGTCGACGGCCACGACGTCCCCGCCGCGCACGCCAATTGCCACGGAGCCACCCGGGCCGGTCCAGCGGAGCTGACCGGTCGCCCGTTGCCGGTAGGCCACGAACAAAAGCCGCATGGGCCCCAGGGTATGCGCGGGTCCCCCAGCCCATTGCAACCAGCCGGGCTGGCTGTCGTCCTCCTGCGCGCCAGGCAGTCGCATCACCGTGTTGCTCGCGCGCGGCGGGGTGCTCGGGGCCCGCGAGTCGGTCGCAGCCGGCGCGACCAGCCGCTCCAGCGTTCGAACGAGCATCGCCCGGTCGAGGGGCTTTCGGATGAAGCCCGTCGGCTGGAACCCGCGCCGCGCCGCGTCCTCGAACACCCCGAGCTCGTCGTTGGAGCTGACGAGGATGACCGGGGTTCCGGGCGCCCACTTCACCACCCCCTTGCCGAATTCGATGCCGTCGATTCCCGTCATCGTCACGTCCGTCAGCACGATCTGGAAGCGACTGCGCTTGAACAGGGCAAGCCCCTCCTCCCCGCTGGCGGCCGTCTCCGCGTCGTGCCCGCACGATCGCACGATGTCCGCGAGCATCGTGCGCGTCAGCGCTTCGTCGTCAACTACCAGAACGCGGGCCATGGAGTCCTGACGACGGTTGACGTCGTCGCTGGGGAGCATAATCTTTCCCCCGACGCTTCGGTGCCACCAAGGGGTGTCTCCCGTCAGGAAGCCGCCAGCTTTTTCGGTCCCTGCTCCCCGATCCCAGCCTCAAAGTCCAAAAACCCGCATCCCCAACGGAGTTCCCCATGGCCAGCCCGAACGTGAAGATGATCAGCGACGCCGAGTTCCAATCCCAGGTGATCGAGAGCGAGGTACCCGTGCTCCTCGACTTCACGGCCGTGTGGTGCGGCCCCTGCAAGGCCATCGCCCCGCTGCTCGACGACCTCGCGGACGCGAACCTCGGCAAGATCAAGGTCGTGAAGATGGACATCGACCAGAACGGCAAGACCCCGATGCAGTTCGGCGTCCAGTCGATCCCCACGTTGCTCCTCTTCAAGGGCGGCAAGGTGGTCGACAAGCGCGTTGGCTCCTTGCAGAAGGCGGCGCTCGCGGCGTTCGTCGGCCCGGTGCTCTGACCGGCGCGGGTTAGTCCGCGCGCTCTGCGGAGTCCCCATGCCCCACGTCCACGGCGGTCAACTCGTCGCCCAGGCCTTCGCAAAAGAAGGTGTCACGCACGTTTTCACGCTGTGCGGCGGCCACATACAGCACATCTACGACGGGTGCCTGAACGAGGGCATCCGGGTCGTTGACTTCCGGCACGAGCAGGCGGCCGGGCACGCCGCCGAGGGCTGGGCGCGCGCGACGGGGAAGCCCGGAGTGGCGCTTGTGACGGCCGGTCCGGGGGTGACGGACGCGGTCACCGCCGTGGCGAACGCCCACCGGGGCGGCGTGCCGATGATCCTGATTGGCGGCCAGGGACCGCGCTTCTACTCGGGGATGGGGTCCCTGCAGGAGATGGACCACGTCACGCTGATGCGGAGCATCACGAAGTGGAGCGCGACCGTGCCGGAAACCCGTCGCATCCCCGATTTCCTGGCGATGGCGTTCCGGAAAGCGACGACCGGCGTGCCGGGTCCGGTGTTCCTGGAGATGCCGCTGGACGTGCTGATGCTGATGGAGAAGTCGGAGGACCTGACCTACCCGCAGGACTACCGCACCCACCACGTGACCGGCGGAGATCCGGAGGCGATCAATGCCGCCGCAAACGCGCTTTCAAAGGCGAAGAGCCCGGTTGCGGTGGTCGGCACGCAATGGTGGTGGAGCCCGTACAAGGACGCGATCGAACACTTCGTCGACGCCTACGATCTCCCGGTCTTTCTCAACGGAGGCGCGCGGGGCGCGCTCCCGCCCGACGACCCGCGCTTCTTCCGCCTCTGCCGCTCCAAGGCCCTCGCAAACGCCGATGTCATCGTGATCTTCGGCACGCCGTGGGACTTCCGGCTCAACTACGGGCAGGACATCCCGGCCACTACGACGGTCATCCATGTGGACCTCGACGGGGACGTCATCGGGCACAACCGCGGCGCCAACGTCGGGATCGTCGGCGACACCGGGCTCGTCATGCGTCAGCTCGCGGAGGCCGCCTCGCGCGTGAGCGACGGCAAGTGGGTTCACACGGTTCGCGGCTACGAAACCAGCCGCCTCCACAAGATGCAGGCGGACCTGAACAGCGACGCGATGCCGATCCACCCGCTGCGCTTCTCCAAGGAGCTCGCAGCCGCGATCCCAGCGAATTCCACGATCGTCTGCGACGGGGGCGACATCGTCGGCACCGCCGCCAAGGTCGTGGACGTCACCCGCCCCGGCCACTGGATGGACCCCGGGCCGTTGGGAACCCTCGGCGTTGGACCAAGCTTTGCAATGGCCGCCAAGCTCGCGCGGCCGGACGAACCCGCCTTCATCATCTACGGCGACGGCTCGTTCGGCCTCAACGGCATGGAATACGAGGCCGCCGCCAGGCAGAACATCCCGTTCGTCGGCGTGATGGGCAACGACGCCGCGTGGACCCAGATCCGCCGCGGACAAGCACAGATCTTCGGCAACGACCGCCTCCCCGCCACCGGCCTCGCGTACACGCGCTACGACCTCATGGTCGAGGCGCTCGGCGGTCACGGCGAGTACGTCGAGCGGCCGGAGGACATCCGCCCGGCCATCGAGCGCGCGCTGGAGAGCGGAAAGCCGGCGTTGGTGAACGTGAAGATCGGCGCGTCGTCCTTCCGGGACGGGGCGATTTCGGTTTAGGGGCGTGGCGGTGGAAAACGGAGAACGGCCAAGCACCCCTGCCACTCTTGCCAACGCGGGCCTCGCGCGGCACTCCTCCTCAGCGCGCGTGGCAGGCCTGGCAGCCGGCCCCGATCGATGTTCCAAAACTGCGGAGACCACTTCTGGTACCTCTCCGATGTACCACAAGTGGTCTCCGCAGTTTTGGAACATCCCTGATGCCCGCGGGGGAGCACGAAAACCCGCGAGCTGACCGCGACGAACGCTCTATATCGAAAACTCCTTCTCCTTCGCCACCTTCGCCTCGTACCCCTTGTCCGTCCACTCCTTGGCGCGTGCATCGGCCCAGGTCGCGCTCTCGGACGAGGCCTTCTCGGGCGTCTCCGTGTAGATCACCGGCCAGTCGCCGGCGTCCATCGTGCACTTCGTGAGCTTCGGCTTCTCCGCGCGTAGTGGCGGCTCGATGTCGGCGATGATGCTCCAGTGCGTCCCACCCTCGGTCAGCGTCGTGTAGTGGATGACCGCGGTTTTCTTGCCGCTGCACGTCCCCGACTCCACGCTGGCAACCCCGTACAGGAATTTGCCGCCCGCCTGGACGCGGTCCGGGTAGATCGTCGGCAACAGCGAGGCCGCGGCCTTCTCAGCGCCCGAGTTCGCCAACTGCGTCGCCACGCCCTTCGCCTGGTCGGGCCCGGTCTTCTGGGCAACACCAACGAGGGCGTCCTCAAGCCCCTTGTGGGCCTCTGCCGTCATGTCCTGCCCGAGGCCGGGCGCCATCGCGTTCGTCATCGCCTCGAGCAGCGGGTTGAACGGCCCGCCGTTGCCCGCAGCCGCGATGGCCGCAGCAGAGAGCGTCGGCAGCGCGTCGGCCTTCTCCTTCTTGCCGTAGATGTTGGCGAGGCCCATGTACTTTTCGTCGAATTCCTTGGCGGGCGGGGCCTTGACCTTCGCGTCCACCCACGTCCAGAGCTTGGGGTCGTCGCAGGCCTGGTAGGCCGAGCTCCACTGCTTGAAGTCGACGTCGCGCAGGGCGGCGTAGGCACCCTGGAGGAAGGTCGTGCTGAGCGGATGGTCCTTGCAGGCCGCGCCGATGTTCGTGGCGACCTCGTCCCGCGCGTCGTAGTCCGGGATCTTGCCGATGGCCGACCACGCTGGCGTCCAGAGCTTCGCGTCGATGGCGACCTGCACGAGCGCGGTGACCGCATCCGTGTCGCCAGCCTTCGCCAGGAACGTCAGGAAAGAGCCCTCGGCAACCTTGGGATCGCACGCGATGAGCGCCTGATACGCGGGGGCGACGGCATCCGGCGTGAGCGCCGCGACGCCCGCGAGCTGCGCATCACAGGCGGCATGCGCAGGCGCGACGAGGGTGAGGACGGCGCTGACGAGCAGACTGGTGAATGGCATGCAGACTCCGGCGGTCGAGGGGCTAACACCCGGGGAGCGGCCCGGCATCGCCGATCAAACCCGCCGGCACGCCGATCCACGCCCCTGCGGGGTCACGTTTGGTCTGCGGACGACCCGCGAATACCCGGCTATGCTCGCGCGTCCAAGCCCAGACCGGAGTCTGTCATGCTGCTCGTCCTCTCGCTCGCCCTCGCTGCCACCACACCTGCCGCCTCGCCTGCCGCCGCTGCGAGCAGCGCGCCCGCGGTGACAGCCACCACGACGACAACCACGACGACAGCCACCACGTCGACGACGACGACCACCGCGCCCATCGTCCCGGCCACGGACGCCAACGGCGCGCCGCTCTGCGTGGTCGTGCCCGCCAGCACGACGGGCACCGCTGCGGCGAGCACCGCCACGCCGAGCGCCACTGGGACCCCCGCCGCGACGACCGCCTCCACCCTCCCGCCCTGCGGACCGGACGGCAAGCCCGCGCCAACCGCCAAGAAGAAGCTGCAGAAGTCCAACACCAACCGGATGGAGGCGGAGGAGACGCGCGAGTAGCCCCGTGGCCCTGCCTGAGCTCATCACGGACCCGGCGATCATCGCGGGGTATCTCTCCGACGCGTCGAACACGCACGGCTCGGCCGACGCCCTCCTACGCCCGACCTCCACGCTGGAAGTCGCCGCGATCATCCGGCATTGTCAGGCGAACGTCATCCCGCTGACGGTCACCGCCCGGCGCACATCGACCACCGGCGCGCCCGTCCCCGAGGGCGGCTGGCTGCTGTCGACCGAGAAGCTGGCGACCCTCCACGCGCCCGACGACGTCGACGCCGGCATGCTCCTCGGCGAGTATCAGGCGGCGATCGAGGCGCAAGGCCTGTTCTTCCCGCCGGACCCCACGAGCCGCCATGAATGCAGCGTCGGTGGGGCCGTCGCGTGCAACGCCTCGGGCGCACGGACGTACGCGTACGGACCCACCCGCCCGTGGATCCGCAAGGTGGAAGCGGTGCTTGCCGACGGAACCGTCGTGCAGGCCGACCGCGAGACGCCTTGTCCCTGGCCCGTGCCGGCATGGTCGGAGCCGCACGTAAAGACGGCCGCGGGCTATTTCCCGGCGACGAACCTGCTCGATGCGCTCATCGGTGCGGAGGGGACTCTCGGCGTCGTCACCCGCGTGTGGACGCGCCTGATCCCGCTGCCAAGGCACGTGCTCGCGATCTTCGCCTTCTTCCCGAGCCGGGCGTCGCTCCTCGATTTTCTCACTGAAGCACGGGCCACACGCACGCGGATCACCCCTGGTGGCGCCCGGGAGGACGGAGGCGCTGGCCTGCGGCCCCGCTGCATCGAATACTTCGACAGGCGCTCGCTGGACCTGATCCGCTCTCGCGTGCCCGTCAGCGAGGCCGACAGCGCCGTGCTTTTTGAGATCGAGCACGACGGCGAACCGCCCCTCGAAGCCTGGATCGACGCCCTCCAACGGCACGGCGCGCTCGTCGACGACACGATCGTGGCCGAAGACGAAGCCGGCCTCGCCCGCCTCCACGCCATTCGCCACGCGCTCCCGGCCGAAGTCAACGAGATCATCGCCCGGAACGGCGTCCGCAAGGTCGGGACCGACTTTGCCGTCCCCGACTCGGCACTCCCCGAAATGCTGGCGTTGTACGACGATACGGGCGGCATGCCGGCCGTGTGCTTCGGTCACCTCGGCGACAACCACCTGCACCTCAATTTCCTGCCGCGAACCCAGGAAGAGTGGGCGCAAGCGAAGGATCGCTACATGACGCTTGCCCGGCGTGCCGTAGCCCTCGGCGGCACCGTGAGCGCGGAGCACGGCATCGGCCGACTCAAGCGCGCCCACCTCGCCATGATGGTTGGCGACGAGCAGATCGCAGCATGGCGCGCCTTGCGGAAGCTTGCGGATCCGAGCGGGATTCTGGGGCGCGGGGTGATGGTGTAGCCCGCCCGCGCCCGTTTCTTGATACCCGGCCGGGTACCGGAGCCAAGGTGACCCAGACCGAGATCGACCTCCTCGCCGAGAGCGCCCTGCAAGCCCTCGGGCGAGATGACCCGCGCAAAGCCCGCGAATTGCTGATGGAGGCGATCACCGCTGCCCCGAATCGCGCTGATCTGGTCCATGCGTTGGGCGTCGTGCAGCTTCAGCTCGGCGAAGCGCACCTCGGCCTCCCGCTGGTCGAGCAGGCCATCGCGATGGCGATGGCGCTCGGCGGGGCGGACGCGGCAAAAGGAAGGGAGATGCTCGATGGTTTCGAACTCTCCCTCGCCGCGGCCCACGAAGATCTCGACCACCCTGAGGAGGCCGAGGCGGCGTACCGACGCATCCTGGCGCGCACCGGCAACCCCCGTGCATCCCACCAGTTGGCGCTCCTCCTCCTGGCCTGGGGCCGGCTCGACGAGGGCCTGGACACGTTGGACCATTACGTGACCGCCGACGCGGACGATCCAGACGCCCAGCGCGGCCTCAAGGCGCTGGCCGGCGAGATCCGGCTCTGGATCGCCCGGAAATTGCACCCGAAGAACCTGCTGCAGGCGCACCGGGACGAGTACGTTGCGATGTTCGACGACTACCTGAAGGGCCCGGCCAAAGGCTGGGTCGCAGAGCCGGCAAAGATGCGGCGCGGACCGGACGGTCGCCTCGTCCCGATCGTGCCGGAGGGCGCCAGGCCATACGCCGGCGTGCGCGTGGATCTGGTCAACCCGGCGACGAACCAGATCGGCCAGGTCGGGGATCAGCCCATGGTCGTGCAGATCGCCGAGTTTCCGGCGCTCTCGCAGGCGCCTGTACAGCTCCGCTGGGAGCACGAGGAGTTTGACCTGCGCGTCTCCACGCAGTGCCCCTGGGATCAGCTCCCGATCCAGATCCTCTTCAAGAACGGCGCCGGTGCGGAGGGCGCGCTGGACGCTGCTGACGTTGTCCTCGGCGCTTGGTACGTCGCGGGCTTCGACGGCGCTTTTGGCACGCCGGAGGGCCACCGGTTGCACGACATCAGCTATCCGACCGCCGCGCGCGCGTGGCATGACGGCTTTCTCGGCGTGACCTACGACGTCGACATGGGCCGCGCGGAGCTTCGCGCCATCGACGACCTCGTACAGCGCCTCGCGCACTTGAACGCGCACCACCCGATCGACCGGGTCCTGCTCGGGCGCGGCTACCTGCCCGTCCCCGGATGAGCCCGCTGGACGAACTGTACCTCTCGATGGAGGTGATGGCCGGTGTCTTCGGGGCGTTGTTCGGTAGCTTCCTGAATGTCTGCATCATCCGGATGCCTGAGGATCGCTCTGTCGCCTGGCCGGGTTCGGCCTGCCCCCACTGCGGCAAGCCGGTCCGCCCGTACGACAACGTCCCGATCTTCGCCTGGTTCTGGCTCGGCGGAAAGTGCCGCGACTGCAAGACGCCGTTCTCAGCGCTCTACCCGACCATCGAAGCGCTGTTCGCCTGCCTCATCGTCCTGCTCTTCCGCCGCGTGATCCCGGATGTCGTCGCCATCGACCCTGCCCACCTCGTCGCGATGGTCTGGTACGGCTGGCTCCTGTTCGCGCTCGTCGGGCTCACGTTCATCGACCTCAAGCACAAGATCATCCCCGATGCGTTCAGCATCTACAGCGTCCCCGTGGGCATCGCCGGGGCGGCGCTCTGCACGCACCTCGGCTTCAAGTACGCGCCGACCTGGGAACAATCGGTGGTGGGCGCGGCGACGGGGGGGCTGGGGCTGGTGGCGATCATGGCGCTCTACAAGCTCGTCCGCAAACGCGAGGGCATGGGCCTCGGGGATGCGAAGCTGCTCGCGCTGTTGGGCAGCTACTTTGCGGCGATTCCCGCGCTTCTGGTCATCATCGTGGCGGCGAGCGTGCTTGGCAGCATCGTTGGTGTCGGGACGATGATTTACAAGCGGGGGAGCCTTTCGCTCGCGCTCCCCTTCGGCCCGTTCCTCGCCATCGGCGCCGTCGCCTGGCTGTTCTTCGGGGACCAGCTCGCGTTTGGGCCTGGCGCGCTGAAATGGGCGTTCTGACCGCGGCCCTTGCGATAGCTTCGCCCCATGCTCCTGCTCGTCGCCGTCGCCCTCGCCGCCCCCCTCCCACCCTACGCCTACAGCCACCCGACCGCCGCATCCGAAGACGACCTCACCAGCTACACCTTCCCGAAGTGGCCGGTGCGGACCACGGTCTACGCCGCCTCTGGCGAGGTTGCGGTCTACGACGCCGTCGGCGGGAAGTCGCTCGGGCTGATCCCGTTCGGGCAGGCGCTCAGGGTCGAGGAGGTCGGTGCCAGTGCGACCGTCGCCGACAAGGTGGACGCCTGGTACCGGGTGAGCGGACCGAAGAATGGCTGGGTTCATGGCGGGGATCTGACGCCCTACCGATGGGAGGTGGACCTCGACGGGGACGGTGAGAAGGAGGTGGCAACAGCGACCTGGCTCGGCGACTTCACCGTCCGCGTGCGCGTTTTCGAGCCCTCCGTCAGCGCCGGCGGGGTCATGCAGTTGGACGTGGACGCCGCGGGAGGGGGCTACCTCTCGCAGAACGGCGCCGAACTGCAGGCGGAGATCGTCCCATACTCGACCGCCGGCATCGCCATGATCCACCTGCACCTCGGCGTGGAGGCCTGCGCGGACTTCCGTGACGACTGGATCTCCTACACGAGCGAGGGCGCGGGCCGCATCGGCACCGAGCACGTTGCCCTTTCGCTCGCAGGGCTCTCTGACCCTCCCAACTCATCGACGTTTGAGGTGGCGTTTTCAGGAAAGCGCAAGACCGCGTACGTCACCCGCACAACCGCGAAGGGCGACGCCAGCGCGAAGCCGACGAACGACGTCGCCACCACCCGGTACGTCCTTCGCGACGGTCTCTACCTCGTCGAGAAGGATGGAGAAGTCCAGCGGGAATGAGGGTTATGGTGAATTGCGACGAGGCTCGTAGTCCACCCGCACCAGGTACAGTCCGTCGGGCGGTGCCGTGCGCCCCGCCTCGTCCCGGGTCCCCTCGGCGCCCCGGTGCAGCAGCGCGCGGACCGAGCCCACGTCGCGCCTTCCCAGCCCCACTTCGATCGCCGTGCCGACGAGGATGCGGATCTGGTAGCGCAGGAAGCCCGGCCCGCTGAACGTGAGCGCGTGAACCTCGCCGTGCGGTCCGTCCATCATCGACCGCTCGGCTTCCCACACGGTCCGCACCGGCGACCGCTTCGGTACACTCGGGGCCTGGAACACCGAGTAATCCCACGTTCCGCGGTACGAAGCCAGCGCTTCGTCCACGAGGGCCCAGTTGATCGGCCCAGGCAAGCGCCACGCAAGGCCCTGCCAGAGTGGCGAGCGCGTCGGCGACTCGCGGATCAGGTAGCGGTACGTCTTGCCGGTGGCGGAAAACCGGGCGTGGAAGCCTGGGAGCGCAGGCTCTGCCGCCAGCACGGCGATGTCGGGCGGGAGCATCGCGTTGAGCGCCATGACGACCTGCTCCGGTGTACGGGCCTTCTCAGCACGGAAGCTGGCAACCTGCGCGAGCGCGTGCACCCCCGAGTCCGTGCGCCCGCTCCCGTGCACGCAGATGTGCTCGCCACCGAAAAGCCTCGCGACAGCGGTCTCAAGCTCGACCTGGACGGTCCGCACCCCCGCCTGGGTCTGCCAGCCGCAAAGCGCGCGTCCGTCGTAGCTGACGGTCAACTTCCACGTTTGCATCAACGCTACTGGACGCCCGCGATCCGGCCCACGCCCACGCGTGTGCGCGCGAAGGAGAGCAGCGGCATGTCCCACGGGCTGTCCCCGATCGCGAACACCGGTCTGCACCCCAGCCGCACCCACGCCGCTGTGACCTTCCCGCCCGCGATGGTGACCGGCGGGACGATGCGGTCCGTCAGCCGGTCGCCGCTCCAGGCCAGCTCCAGCCCGATGACGCGCTGCAGACCAACCCGCGGCGCGACCGCCTCGCCAAGCACGGCGGCGCTTCCGGTCAGCATCCACACCCGGTGCCGGGTGGCCAGCCGCGCGGCCAGGGCTACGGTCTCCTCGCAGACCCGCACCTTGCCCTCGGCAAACGCCCGATCCACGAGCCCGCGGGCCTGTTCCCGGCTCAATCCCGACAGCGCCTGCGCCGTGATCTCCGCCTGAATGATCGACCCGCGAGTGCGGGCTTCGGGATCGTCCGTGGCGACAAGCGCGTGGTACGCCGGCCAGTCCCACCCGCTTGGCGCCAGCACCTCAACGGCTGACTCCCCGATGTCGCCGTGGATGAGCGTGCCGTCAAGGTCGAACAGCGCCTCGCCGGGCGGCAGCGCCATCGCCCGATCCCCGGCAGCCACAAGCGCCGTTTCAAGCTCGGTCATGGGCGGGACTCGGGGGGTGGGGCGAGCAGCCGGTCCACCTCGAGCTGAGCGCGGGCCTCGGCATCGGCCTCGAGGCCTGCCTCCTCGAGGCGACCGATGTCCTCGGCGAGGTGTTCGACGGCGCCGTCCGCCATCACGGGATCCATCGAGCGCGCCAGGCCGGAGAGGTCCCTCAGGGCGCGATCGACGGCCTCCAGCAACGGGCCCGAGTCCGGCGAGGCGGTCTCCGGGCCAGCGTCCGCGCCGTCCAGGGTAGCCTTGGACGCGAAGTGATCGCCGAGCCACGTGAGGTTGTCGCACAGCCGGTCCATGTCGTCCATCAGGGCCGTGTAGGCAGCGGCCGTCCGCTCCTGTTCGACATCGACGAGGGCATGCATCTCGACGTCGGCCTCGGCGCTCAGCGGCAGCTCCGGACGGATGGAGGGGAGGTCCTCCGCGCGCTGCTTGAGGACGTCCAGGTAGAACTTCACCGCTGCGGCGGCTGCGTGGAACGCCTGCTGGGCGCTGCGCAGGTCGAGGTCCGGTGCCTGGGGATCGGGCATGGGGCCGAGGTCCGGCCGACGGCGGGCCGAGATGGCGAGGTGCGCACGGAAAAGCAGTACGGCCCTGGTCTTCCACACCATGCCAAGGACGCGGCGCATGGACGCAGCGCGGGCGTCGAGCAGCGCCAGGTCCTGCCGGTACTTTCCAACGAGCTCGTCCCGGCCCCCCTTCGCCTGCATTTCGGCCCCTCGATCGCCCACAAGCTGCATCTGGTCCTGGACCGCCCGCTGGCGCTCGGCGAGGCGCCGCTCCAACGCCTCCAGCTTGCGCGGATAGGCGAGAAGATCAGCCCCTTCCTCCTCAACCACGAGCTGCGGCGGCCGTGCGGTCAGGTGCGGCGCCGCCCGCCGGGGACGCAGCGACGCCACCTTGCGCGCCGCGCGCGAGGCGATGAGGTACGCGGACAGCCCTCCCGCCGCGACGAGCGCGATCAGGAACCAGACGAACGTGACGAGGAGGTCGGGGAGCACGGGTGGGTTTGTATCAAGAAACGGGATCCGAGATCGGCGCGGTGTCGAACTCCACCCGGTCGGCCGGCACGGCGCGGCCATACAGCCACCCCTGCACAAAACCGACCCCAAGCTCGGCGAGGCAGGCTCGCTGGGCCTCGTTCTCGACGCCCTCCCCGACGCAGTCCATCTCCAGGCTCCGAGCGAGGTCGGCCACCGCTCGCACCAGGCCGCGTCGACGGGGGTTCTGGTAGACGTCCGTCACGAAGCTGCGGTCGATCTTCAGCCCGCGAAACGGCAACTCAAGGAGGTAGCCGAACGAGGACCAACCGGTGCCGAAGTCGTCGAGGACGAGCTTCACGCCGGTGTCTGCGAGCGCCATGATGCCCTCGGTCATGTCCGGCGACATGTCGAAGAACACGCTCTCGGTCAGCTCGATCTTGAGCATCGCCGCCGGCACCCCGCACTCCTTCAAAAGCGCGAGCAGCGCAGCCACATGCCCCGGATCACAGAGCTGCAACGTCGAGATGTTCACCGACATCGTGAGATCGTCGTGGCCCTGCGCGCGCCAGCGGGCGAGCTGACGGATCGACTGCTGGAGCACGCTCCCGCCCAGGGCCTGAATCAGTCCGCGCGCCTCCGCAACAGGGATGAATTCCACTGGCGAAACGACGCCAAGCTCGGCGTCCGTCCACCGGGCCAGGGCCTCAAACCCCGTGAGCCGCCCGTCGCTCGCGTGGTGGATGGTCTGGTAGTGGACGACCACGTCACCGACCTCGATCGCGCGTCGCAGTCGCCGCTCGATCATCATCGCCCGGGAGACCTGTCCGCGAAGGGAGGTGGCGTACCGCACGAGCCGGTCGCGGCCGGAGGCTTTTGCGTGGTGCAACGCGAGCTGCGCATCGGCCAGGAGGGCCTCCGCGGCGACGCCGTCGTCGAACTCCCGCACGCCCACGCTGGCGGTCAGCGCGAAACCGTCGGACGTCCGGAATTGCGGCAGCGCGTGGCGAATGGCCTCCAGCTCCCGCGGCGTCGTGGCTGCCAGGACGGCAAACTCATCATCCCCGATGCGCGCGGCTGTGCCGTTCTTGCCGACGAGCTGCTCCAGGCGACGGGCAAAATCGGACAGCACGCGGTCGCCAGCCGACCGACCGAGCGCGTCGTTCACGTGCCGGAAGTGGTCGAGCCCGATCACCGCGCACAGGCCCCACTCTCCCCGAGCGAGCGTCTGCTCCAGCCGATCGAGGAACAGCGCCCTGTTGGGCAGCCCGGTGAGCGCGTCGTGCACGCTGTTGTGGCGCAGCCGGGCATCGGCGTTCGCTCGTGCGGTCACGTCCACGACGCTCCCCACCAGCACCTGCCGCCCCAGGCTGTCCCTCGCGCCAACCAGCGTGAGCAGCGCCGTGACGACCGTGCCGTCCGGCCGAAGGTAGCGTCGTTCGAGGGTTACTGGCTGGCCGGCGCCCTGCTCCCTGCGGAACGCCAGGCTGGCGGTGTCCGCGGGATCCGAGACGTCCGAGAGGTTTCGCGCGAGCAACCAGTCGGCGCTGCGGCCGACAAACTTGCAGAAAGCCGGATTGACGCGCAGGATCGAGCCGTCGGCAGCCGCGACGAGGATGCCCGACGGCGCCTCGTCAAAAAACAACCGCTGGTCTTCCAGCGAGAGCTCGGTTGGCGTGGCAACCCGCGACATAGCGCCAGTCTACGCCATCCTCGCGCCGCACGCAGCATCGAAATACGTCGGACGCGGAGTTGGATACCGTGGCGAAGATCGGCGTAGCGCGGGGTCGGAGTTGAGGCAGGGGCTGCTCTTCGGAGCGTTGATGCTCGGCGGCGCTGGCGTTGTGGCCACGAGCCAGCCGCAGGCCGACGTCACGCGCCGGTCGAGGGCTGAGGACAAGGCGTTGGTCTTCGCGCCCAACGGCCCGATGCTCAAGGCTGCCTCGCTCGACCAGCACGAGCCCGTTGCGGACATGCTCTGGATGCGCTCCGTGCTCATCTTCGGCGAGAGGTGGAAGGTCGACCCCGATCCGACGTGGATCGCGTGGCTGCGAGGCACCGTGTTGGCCGTGACGGACCTGGACCCGACCTGGCGGTCGCCGTACTTTTACGGGGGCTCGCTCCTTCGGGTGCTCGGCGACATCGACGGGAGCGACGCGGTGTTCAAGCGAGGCGCGGAGGCGTTGCCGGACGATGGCTACTTTGCCTTCAACTACGCGATGAACATGTATCTCTACCACGCCGATCCCACCGGCGCGGCAGCCTGGATGGAGCGCGCGTCGACCGGGAAGTCCGCCGCGACCTGGTACGCCTCGGCCGCCGCAGCGCTGCGCCGCGACGGCGGCGACCTCGAAGGCGCGATCCGCTACCTGGAAGAGCAGCGGAAGGCGGAGAAGACGGACGCCGAGCGTGCCGACACCGACTACCAGCTCGGTCGGCTGTACCACGACCGCCTCGCAAAGCAGTTCCTCCCGGCCTGCGAGGCCTACGCCGCCGCCAACCACGCGCCCCCACCCTCCGCCGAGGCGTTCTTCCATTGGGCCGGCACCGCGACCCCGACAAACCCACGCGGCGACGCGTGGATCGTCGGTGCCGACGGCTGCATCCGATCCGAAGCCGCCGAGCACGAGCGCGTTCGGCGACTGCTCAAGGCGGAGCGGCCCTACCTGCAGTAAGCGCCTACGCCAATGCAGCCTTGACCGCGGCGTAGTCCGGCTCGATCCCGGGGTTCGCGCCAATCCACTCCCAGGTCACAGTGCCCTCCTCGTTCACGATGAACACCGCGCGCTTGGAAACTGTCAGGCCAGCCACGCCCGCAAAGTTCTCCAGCGCGATGCCGTAGGCGTTCGTCGCCTCACGCGCCACATCGGAGAGCAACGGGAAGTTCAGGTTGTTCTTCGCTGCGAATGCGTTGTTCGAGAATGGCGCGTCGACGGAGATGCCGAGCACGGTCGCGTTCAGCCCGTTCAACTCCGCCATGGAGTCGCGGAACGTGCATGCCTCCTTCTCGCAGACCCCGGTGAACGCGGCCGGGTAGAACATCAGCACGACCTTCTTCCCGCGGAGGCTCTCCAAAGAGACCTTCTGACGGGCGTTGTCGGTGAGCGTGAACGTGGGGGCGGGCTGTCCGAGGAGGCTCATGGTCGTGGATCCGAGGGGTTGGAGGGAGCCCCCCGACGTGAGGGGCCGCCGAGCTTAGTCGGCCGGCGTCTCAAGCGTCGGGCAAAACAAGGGGGATCCGCTACGGGCGCGCGCAAAAGGGGGCGATAGGTCAACCGATGCCCACGACATCACCATCGTCGTCCGCCGCGCTCGGCCCCGACTGGGACGCGTGCGCGGGGAGCGACGACCCCTTCGTCTCCCGGGCGTTCTTCGAGGCGCTGTTCGAGAGCGGCTCGGCGACGCCGCAGTCGGGCTGGACTTTTGACCCCGCCACCGTCGCCAGCCCCGGACCGACTGGCCATATTGTTGGCATTGCTCCGGTCTTTCGCAAGTCACACTCCATGGGCGAGTACGTGTTCGACCACTCCTGGGCGCAGGCCTGGAACGCACGGGCGCCCGCCAACCGGCGGTACTACCCAAAACTGCTCGTCGGCGTCCCCTTCACGCCCGTCCCTGGCCCACGCCTGCTCGTACGCCCGGGCGCCCCCGCCGACACGCGCGACCGGCTGATCGCGGCGATCGAGGCGGTAGTTCACCGGGACTCGCTCTCGTCGGCCCACGCCAACTTCCTGATCGAGCAGGACCGCGCGGCGTTTGAGCAGCGGGGCTGGATCCTGCGAGCCGGGTACCAGTTCCACTTCACCAACCCGGGCCACGCGAATTTCGAGGCGTTCCTGGCGACGTTGCAGAGCCATCGACGCAAGGACATCCGACGCGAACGTCGACTCGCCCAGGCCAGCGGCCTCGACCTCCGCACGCTCCGGGGGTCGGAGCTGACCGCGGATCACTGGCGCCAATTCCACACGCTCTACCTCGCGAACTCGGACCGCAAGTGGGGCCAGGCCTACCTCGGCGCGACGTTTTTCCAGCGAATGGCCGCGAAGCTCGGGGATCGGGTCATCCTCACCGCCGCGATGGATGGGTCCAACCTGGTCGCCGCCGCCCTGCATCTCCGCGGTATGCACACGTTGTACGGTCGGAATTGGGGAGCGCTGCGCCAGATCCCGTTCCTGCATTTTGAGCTCTGCTACTACATGGCCCTCGATCTTGCGTTCGCCGAGGGAATCCCGCGGGTGGAGGCTGGCGCGCAGGGCGAGCACAAGCTGCAGCGCGGCTACCTGCCGGCGCCAACGTGGAGCGCCCACTACATCGCCGAGCCCCGATTCCGGGCCGCGGTCGCGACGTTCTGCGCGGAGGAGCGAGCCGCGGTGCTCGCGATGATCGCGGACGTGGACGGGCCATACCGCGAGGCGGCTGGGTTCGAGGGGCCCAGGGAATGATCCGGTTCGACGCCGTCATTGTGCTCGGCAAGGAGATGCGACACGACCCCGAACGCGCGCTGCGCGAACTGCGGGCCAGGGCCGCGGCCGCCAGCGCCGTCAGCCGGCACACAGCGGCGACGATCGCCACGTTGGAAGCGCGCTTGAAGGGGCAGCACCGCACTGGAAGCGAGGTCGTCGCCGACCTGCTCTCGGAGCTTGGCGCAGACCCGTCGCGCGTGTATCGGGAGGACCAGACCCGCTCGACCCGCGAGGAGGTGGCTCGTACGCTGGATCTGGCGATTTCCCGGCGATGGACCCGCATCCTCGTCGTCACCGCGCGCTACCACATCCCGCGCGCGCGTCGCCTGTACGCAGACGAGCTGGCGCGTCTACCAACCGCCCCCACCATCGCCGTCCACTGCCCTGCCGCGCTGCTCCGCGCCTGCAACCCCACGGAGCGCGCCTGGATCCTCGCCGGCGAACCGGACGCCGCGACCATGCAGCGGGAGTGCCGGGCGGAGCTGGTTCTCTCGACCCTCGCGCGCGTCTTGCGCCCCCTGCCCTTCCGCCGCGAGGTGGAGGTCTACGCCGGGGCCCGGCTCAGGGGCGCGGGCTGACCGGGGGCCAGCGCCGGCATCGGTGGCGTACTACGCCCGATCCCGCTCGATCGCTCGCGCCGCCTGCACGCCCGACCCAAGCGCCCCGGTGACCCCGTGGCCGGTCCGCGTGTTGGCGCCCGCGAAGTACAGGCCCGGGATCGGGCTGCGCGCGCCCGGCCGGTTCTGGAGGAATTGCGACGGCGTCGCCGCGAGGCCGTAGCCGCTCCCGGCGCTGGCCCCGGTGAACCGGCTGTGCGTGACCGGCGTGGCGCTCTCGATGTGAACGATCGCAGCCGTGGACCCCGGGAAAAGCCGCTCCAGCCTGCCGACGAGGTCGGCCTCGACCGTCGACTTGTGGCGCTGGTAGGCCTCCTGCGCCCGGTAGCGGGGCGTGGCTACATCGCCTGGTATTACGCCCCAAACGTCCGACGCACCGGGCACCAGCGCCATCACCTCTACCGTCTCCACGCCCGCCGGGGCGTGCCCGGGTGAATCGGGATCCTTCCGGGTCGCGCTGGTGATGTAGCAGCCGCGCACCGGCGGCGGGCCCTCGCCCGTGCCCACCCGCGCGAGGCCCTCCGCGTAGAGCGCGTCAAAATCATAGTGGTCGAACTGCCAATAGTTCGTCGCGCCCATCCCGAGCGACTTCAGGTCGGCCTTGACCGCGAGGCAGGTGAGGAAGATGGCACCCCCCATCTCCCAACCCGCCGCCTGTTCCCGCAACGCCGGAGCGACCGCCTCGTGCGGCAGCAGCTCGCCGATGGTGCGCTTCAAATCAGCGTTGCTGACGACCACGTCCGCAGCGAGAACGGCGGCAGGCTGCTCGCGCGGGTCATGGGGGCCACGCCAGTACACCCCCGTCGCCCGTCCCGACTCGACCCGGATGCCGGTGACGGGGTGACGCAGGTGGATTGTGCCGCCTGCGCCCTCGATCACCGCGGCCAGCCGGTCCGCGATGACCTGCCCACCCCCGCGCGGGTAGTACGCGCCGCCAAGGTAGTGTGCGACCAGTCCGGCGTGCAGCATCAGGCTGACCTTGCCCGGCGGAAGCCCATAATCCCCGTTCTGCCCCGCGATGACCGCCCGGAGCCTGGGGTCGCGCGTGCAGGTGTCCAGGAACGCGCCGAGGGTCGCGCCCTTGTTCCACGCGGCGACCCGGGCCCGCGTCGCGGCCTCCCACGCCATGCGCCACCCCTTCGGCGCGTGCGGACGGCCCAGCACCCCGACCTCGCGCACGAGGCGAATATAGCGGTCAATACCGGACTTCTCGCCCGGAAAGGCGGCGACGAGGCGGTCGCGGTAGAGCTCGATGCTCGCGGGGATGCGAAAGCGCAGGTCCGGAAAGATGAGCTCGTCAAACCCGTCGGGATCGAGCGGGAGCCACTCCACGTCGACCCCGACCTCCGCGAGCATGGTCGGAATGCGGCCACCGGGCCCGCAGTCACCGACGTAGTGCAGGCCGATGTCGAAGGTGACGGGCCCACCAACGAAGCCCTCGCCGGCACGCAGGGACCGCCCGAACATCGTGCAGCACCCACCCGCGACGTAGTGGGCGTCGAGCACAGCGACCTTTCTTCCCGCCCGCGCCAGCCGAGCCGCCGTCATCAGCCCGCCGAGCCCGGCCCCGATGATGGCGACGTCCACGCGCTCCGGGACCGGGGTGGCGACGCGCGCGCGCGTGGAGGCGGTCGGGAGGGCGACGGACATCCCGCATCGTAGCCCGCCGACCCGGCGCCGGGCTACTCTGTCGCATGACCACGCTCCCCCTACAATGCGCCTGTGGCCAGCTTCGTGGCACCCTCGATGCCACCGCACAACCCGGTGCCCGAGCCGACTGCTACTGCGACGACTGCCAGGCCTACGCCCGTCACCTTGGCAGCCCCGGGATCACCAACGCGCATGGCGGCACCTCCGTCGTCCAGACCTGGCCCGCGCGCATCCATCTCACCGAAGGCGTCGATCAACTCGCGCTCGTCCGCCTTTCCGCGAAGGGCTTGCATCGGTGGTACGCCGGCTGTTGCCGCACGCCCGTCGCCAATACGACTGGCTCCGCCCGCGCCCCCTTCGCCGGCCTGATCCGCCAGGTCATCGTCACCGAAGAGGACCTCCTGGACGGGCTCTTCGGCCCAGCTCACGGCGTTCAAGGCCGGTTCGCCCGCGGGGGCTGCCCTCCCGGCGCCGTCCCGTCCGCCACCGTCTCCATCCTGGTCGCCGCGACGGGCATCCTCGCGCGGGGCTGGTGGGCGGGCGCGCACACCCCGTCGCCGTTCTTCCGGCCGGACGGAACCACGGTCATCCCGGCGCGGGTGCTGACGGTCGAGGAGCGGGCCGCAGCGTACGCGCGCTGAGCGGTTACGGCGCGTTCATCCCGGTCTTCCACCACAATTTGCACTTCACCGGCAAGTGCGCCCGGTCCAGCGCCTCGCAGGCGTTGGTGTACGTGCAGGCGCGGATGGGCTCGGCCAGCCGCCCGCGGGCCTTCTCGGGCCAGTCCGGGTCGGCGAGCAGCCCCCGGGCCATGCCGACGAGGTCGAGATCCCCGCCTTGCAGCGCGGCTTCGGCGAGGTCGACGGTGTTGATCTTGCCCGCGCCGACAACGGGGGTGGTGAACCCGGCGGCGCGGATGGCGGCCCGGATCGCACGCGGGAGGGGGAGGTTGACGCCGTCTGGCGATTCGCGCGTTGGCATGCAGGTGAGGCCGCTGGGGCCGGTGTAGGGGTAGGCCGCAGCGCCGATCTTCGGGCGTTGGGCGTCCTCAAATCGACCGCCGCGGCTGACGGAGATCACGTCCACACCGGCTTGCGCGAAGGCGACCGCGATGCGTGCAGCCTCGTCGACGGTCGTGCCGCCGGGAACGTCGTCGCTGCCGAGCATGCGGAGGCCGACGGCGAAGCGCGGGCTGACCGCGGCGCGGACGGCCGAGATCGTCGCCAGCGGCAGATGAAGCCGGTTTTCGAAGGATCCGCCGTACAGGTCCGTTCTCCCGTTGGTCGCCGAGAGGAAGCTTGCCAGGGTGTAGGCGTGGGCGTAGTGCAGCTCCACGCCGTCGAACCCGGCGGCCTCAGCCCGAACCGCCGCGCGCGCAAAGTACCCAGGAAGCGCCTCGATCTCCGTGACCGTCAGGTCCTCGATCTGCTGCCGGTACCCGAACGCGTAGTCCCGCCATTCCCGCGCCGTCAGCGTCGCCCGCAGCCGCTCCTCGTCCCAGCCCCCGCAGCCTGGATACTGCGCCTCCAACCTTGCCAACGCCCGCACCGGGTCCCGCCGCGCGATCTTCAGGAAGTCGATGATCTGCGGCACGATCCGGACCGGACCCGGCGCCACCGCCCGCATCTCCGCCACCAACGCCGCCAATGGCGCGATGTACCGGTCGTGCGAGAGCCTCAGCAGCGGCCCGGACGCCACGTCCCGCACGCCCATCGCCTCCAGCACGATCATCCCGGCGCCACCGCGCGCGTAGCGCACGTAGCGGTCGCGCACGGCGTCCGTCACCTCCCCCGATTCGTTGGACAGCCACGTGACCATCGCCGGCAGCCACACACGGTTCTCGACCGCGATCGGCCCGAGCGCGAGCGGTGAAAAGAGGAGGCCGGACATCGCCGCAACGTAGTACGGTTACCAAGGCCGATGCTCGCCCACCTGCTGGCCTGGCGTGACACGACCGAGCGCCTGCGTCGAAACGCCACGCAGACGCGCGGTGATCTTCAGGCCGACCGCCTGACCCGGTTTCGCGCCCTCATCATGCACGCCGGCCAGCACTCCAGCTACTACGCCGCGATCCTGCGGGAACGGCACCTCGATCCCGGCACCTGCGTCCCGACCGACTTTCCCGTCCTGACCAAGCGCCTCGTCCGAGACCACTTGGACGCCATCGCCACCGACCCCCGCATCACCCGCGCCGCACTCGACGCCTTCCTCCGCGATAACCCGGCTCCCGAGGCCCGTTATCTCGACGAGTACGTCGTGCTGCACTCCTCCGGGACGTCGGGCGAGGTGGGGACGATGGTTTACGCAGGCGTGGACTGGGTGCGGGCGACGGCCGGCCTCGCCCGAGCCACCAGTGCGGAGGAGCCGCGATTCGCGTTCCACGGCGCGTGCGGGGGTCACTTTGCGGGCGTGTCGTTCGCGCTCGCCGCGCAGCTCCACCCGTCGCCCCCCGAACTCCTGATCCTCGACGTCCAACGCCCCCTCCACGACGTCGTCAACTCCCTCAACGTCTTCCAGCCCGACATCCTCTCCGCCTACCCCTCCGGCGCCACCACGCTCGCGGGCGAGGCCGTTGCCGGCCGCCTGCACATCCGGCCGCGCGCCATTCATTGCTCCGGCGAGACGCTCACAACCGCGCAGCACGCCACGATCGAGGCTGCTTTTGGATGCCCGTGCCTCAACCTGTACGCCGCCACCGAGACCGGCCTGCTCGGCGCTTCCCGCTCCGGTGACCCGGGAATGACGCTGTTTGACGACGACGTCATCATCGAGCCCGCCGGCGACCACCTCCTCGTCACGCCGCTGCACAGCCGCGCGCTCCCGCTCATCCGATACCGGCTGGATGACGAGGTTCGCTGGACCGATCACCGGAGCCCCTACGGCCCCTACCCGGTCGTGGAGCCGCTGGTCGGCCGCTCGGAGTGCGCGCCTCGATTCCGCGGGCTCGACGGCGCGCTGCACGCCATAAGCCCGCATGTCATCAACGAGATCCATGTGCCCCGCCTCGCGCGCTTCCAGTTCCGGCAAGTCGACGAGCGCAGCTTCCAGTTCGCCGTCTGCCTCGACCGCGACGCCACCGGCGCCACCGTCCTCGCGATCGAGGCCCGCCTGCACGCCATCCTCAGCGCCCAGGCGCTCGACCACGTCCGCTGCACGGTCACCGTCGTCGCCGACCTGCCTGTCGACCCCACCAGCGGCAAGTTCCGGCTGATCACCCTCGCTCAACCGCTTCCGTAGCGACCAACCCAGCCGCCGCCCGAGGATTCAAGGCACCAAAGTCGTTAGGCCGAACCGATGCCCGTGCCCGCCTGCATCACCGGCGTCGGCATCGTCTCGGCGCTGGGACGGAGCCTGGCGGCGACGACGGAGGCGCTCGACCGGGCCGTGGTCACAGGAATCCGGCCGATCACGCGCTTTGACACCGCCGCTTTCGGGGGCCGCGTGGCCGGCGAAGTGACCGGGGAGCTGGCCTCGAGGAGCAGCGCCGACCGCAGCATCGCCTTTGCGGTTCAGGCCGCTGCGGAGGCCTGGCGCGACGCCGGCCTGCCAACCGGACTCGACGTGCCCGTCGTCGTCGGCAGCAGCGCCGGACCGCACACCTTCGAGGACGCTTCCGACGCGCTTGAGGGGGTGCTCGCCTCCCGCGCGCGTCACGCCGCGGCCCACGTCGCTCTCCCAGACACCGTCGCTCGCTCGCTCGACCTGACCGGGCCGCGCTTTGCCCCGGCGACCGCGTGTGCCTCCGGAAACGTCGCCTTTGCCCTCGGGCTTGACCTCATCCGCATGGGCTGGCCGGTCGTGCTCGTGGGTGGCGCCGAGTCCATCTCCCGACGTCGCCTCGCGGGCTTCTTCGCGCTCGGGGCGCTCGCGAGCGGTCCTTGCGCGCCGTTCAGCACGCCAATCGGCATGACGCTCGGCGAAGGGGCTGCCTTTCTCGTCCTCGAATCCGCGGCGCACGCCCACGCCCGCAGCGCGCGACCGCGCGGTTGGCTGCTCGGCTACGGGCTCTCCGCAGACGCCTGGCACGCCACAGCACCGGATCCGCGAGGCGCCGGCATGGCGCGGGCCATGCGCGCCGCGCTCGCGAACTCCAGCTTGAACCCCGAGGATGTCGACGCCTACGCGGCGCACGGCACCGGCACGGAGGCCAACGACGCCGCGGAATGGCAGTCACTGCAGACGGTCTACGGTGCGCGGATACCTGCGATCTTCGCCGTGAAAGGGGCGCTCGGGCATGCGTTCGGGGCGAGCGGACCGCAACAGGCGGTGTTCGGGTTGCTGGGGTGGGAGCGTGGCTGGCCGGGCACCGCCGGCTGGGCCGGACCGCGGACAGACGGGCCCGACGCGCCGCCGATCGTGGTCGCCGGAGCGACCCCGACCCCGCACAAAAGCACGTTCGTATCGCAGAACGCGGCGTTTGGTGGTGCGAACGCAAGCGTCGTCTTCGGACGGACCGCCCGAGGGGAAGCCGTCGCCGTCCAACCCGTCTACGTCGAGGCGGTCGGGCGCAGCCATCCCGTCGACGACGTGGCCGCGCTGCGGAGCGTGCTTCCCCGCGTCGACCCCCGCGGCCTCGACCGCCCGGCGGTGCTGCTCACGCTGGCGATCGGCCGGGCGTCACGGTCGGGGGCTTTCCCTGTTGGAACCGGCCTGATCACCGGGGTCTCCCGTCGCCCGCTCGCCTCGGGCGACCAGTTTCGCGAGAGCCTCCGCGTCGCCGACGGCGCCCGTGGGTCGGCCAGCGCGTTCTCGCGCACCGTGATGAACGCGAGCACGGGTGCGGCCGCCCTCGCCCTCGGCCTACGCGGACCGGGTGCAACGCTCGCGGATGGGCCCGGCGCTGGCCTCCACGCGCTCGCGTGGGCCTGGTGGATGCTGGCGACGCGGCCCGAGATCGAAGCCCTCGTCGCCGCCGCCGTCGACGAACGCTCGCCCGACGAGGTGCCCGTCGACCCCGACGATCCCGAGGGGCCGCCGCTGGAACGGGCGCACGCGGAGCGCGCCGCCGCCCTGCTGCTCGGGCGTGCCGGAGGCGTTCGCATCGACGGCGTCGGGTTTTCCGGGCCCGGGGCGCCGGCGGAGGCGCTGGCGAGGGCAGCGGGTGCGGCCCCGTTGGCACGGATCTACGGCACCGGCGTCGGCCCGACGGGTCGGGCGGTCGAGGCGGCGCTGGCGAACCAGGCCGGATGCGCGCTGATGCCGTTCGTCGGAGCGTTTGGCGAGGCGACCGGCGCCTTGTCCATCTTCATCGCCGCGATTGAGGCGGGGGAGCCGGGGCGGAGCGCGGTGGTCGCGTGGTCGGCCCGGGCTGGTACGACGGTGGTGGTGTTCAGCCGTCACCCGGCAGATGGCCCGCCGTAAGCGTGCCTCGCGCGACCAGCGCGGCGCCGACGGAGGCCTCGACGCGGAAGCTGCGGACGCCCGCGAGCTGGGTCCCAAGCCACACGCGGTACTCCAGGTGCGCCGGGGGCAGGACCGGCGCGATCAACCGGACGTTCACGGCTGCGAGCACCGAACGACCGCCTCGACCGGATGCCTCAGCTCCTGCCAACAGCGCGCTGAGCGCCGCGCATGCCTGCGCCAGCCCCTCGATCGTACAGACGCCCGGCCAGATCGGCTCGCCCGGAAAATGCCCAGCCACGATCGGATCGTCTGGTTCAACCTCCAGGCTCCCGTGGAGGAACGGCTCGTCCATGGACCAGGCGTGGATCCGTCCCAGGAACCGGAACGGCGCGCGATGGGGGATCAGCCGCTCAACAGCCTCATCGCCCCAGTCCACCTGCTCGATCATCGCGCCCTCACGAGTCGGGCAGCACGCGCACCGGAGTGCATCACCGCGGTCTGGCCCGGACCCGGCGCGACCCAGGCCCCCGCGAGCGTCAGGCCAGGAATCGGCGTTCGAGCGGGCATCGGGGCGCCCGCTCCCATCCCCATCGCCGCGCCCCCCGGGCTCCCCGTGTAGTACGCCCAGGTGCCCGGGTGGGCGAGCGTCGAGACGGCCACGCAGCGCTCCGCACCGGGCAACAACCCCGTCAGCACGCCCATCAACCGCGCCTTCGCCGCCTGCCTAAAATCGCCGTCGTCATCCCCGGACGGCGCCGCGGCAACCGCGCAGGCGACCGTCCGACCCGGGCCCGCCCAGGCGTCGTCCCCGACGCTCGGGATCGTCACCGAGCATTGCCCGTTCGCGTCGACAACGCGGGTCTCGTACGCCTGCCCGGCGGTGTGGTCCCCGTCCAGCCCGACAAACAGCCGGTAGAACGAGCCGGACAGCGGGAGTCCCGCGATCCGCGTTCGCCACGCGTCAACCCCCTCCGCCGTCGCCAGCAGCTCCGCCAGCCTCGGCAACGGGAGCCCGGCGATGACGTCCGACGTCGCGATCACCTCGCCCCCATCGACCTCCACGCCCTCGACCCCTCGCCCACCGACGCGGATCCCGGTGACCGCCGCGGCCACGCGAACCTCGCCGCCTCCCGCCTCGATCCGGTCGACCAGCGCCGTCGTCAGGGCCCGGCTCCCGCCCCGCAACCGCCACCCGCCGAGCACGTGGTACGCGTGGAAAAGCATCAGGAACGTGCCCGCGGGACAGGTGCGCGGGCTTCGTCCCACGTATCCAGTAATTCCGCCGACAACCTCGATCAGCACCGGCGAACGTAGCCACTCGTTCAGGCGATCGGCGGCCGTCCCGACGACCCGGAGCGGCGCTCCCGCGTAGACCGCGGCGTGGGCCTCCGCGGCGGCCCGAAACAGCTCGCGCAAGCCGGCTGCATCCCCGGGAAAGCGCGTGGCGAGCAGATCGTAGAGGGCGTCACCGTTCTGCGGGAGGAGCAGGTCGGCGCCGGGGACGAGGTCGCGGCGCAGGAAGGGGTCGCGGTAGAGGTCGAGGGCGTCGCTGATGCCGAGGGCGTCGAGGAGCGGGCGGTTGGCCTGGCCGGGGCCGACGGCGTCGAGGTGATGGAGCGAGGCGTCAAAAGTGAAGCCGGCGCGCTCGAAGGTCACGGCGAAACCGCCAGGTTCGGTGTGCCGTTCGAGCACGATCACGCGGTCGCCGGCGCGGGTGAGGAGCGCGGCGGCTGCGAGGCCACCGAGGCCAGCGCCGATGACGACGATGGGGGGCCGAGACGGGCGCTGCGCAAACACTTCGCCGGCATCTATCTGGAATCACGTGGATCCGAAAGCGTGTCGGCCCCCACGCGGCCGTTCGCCGCACGAACCGTGCCGGCTGGCGTCTTCGCCGGCTGGCGGGGTTCGTGGCCTCGGGACGGCAGAAAATAACCGCCGATGCGGGCGGGAGGTTCGCCGAGCGCCGGCATCGGCGACGCGCACCCTAAGCGTACGGGTCGGGCAGGCTCGCGGGGTCCGGCGGGCGGCGGGAGGGCCGGACGAGCAGGCTGCGATTCAGCAGTAAGGGCGCCGACACCGTCATCACCGGCCCGGAGGGCACGCTCAGGACGTCGAGGCCGGGGTGCGCGAGACGCAGCGGCAACAGCCCCATGCCGATGCTGCCGCCCGACGCTCCAAACCACGGCGCCGTCTGGAGGACCTCGCCGACGACGTCGCCGTCGAGCCGAAGTGCGTCCCCCGCGGCCAAGCCGAGCGGACCGCGCAGCCCCACCGTGCGTCGCAGCCCGCCCGCTTCGCGCCTCGCCGCCAGCGCCGGCATGCCGAGCACGTCGCCCTTCCGGCGGCTCAGCCGCGCCTGGAGCTGAAGCTCAAGCGGCGTGAAGCGCGCAGCGAATGGAGCGTGGATGTCAAAGAACCAGTTTTCAAGCGCACAGTGGGTGAGTGCGGCTGGATCGACGCGCACGACATCGCCGAGCTGGCTGAGCGTGGCATCGACCGCGTCGTGCGGCACCAGCAGCGTGTAGCCGTACTCGCCCGTGCGACCCGCCCGAACGCAGCGCACGTCGCCGTCCAGGCGCGCGAGCGAGAGGTAGGGCATGCCGCCGATCCCCCGTTCCCCGACCGCCTCGAGCGCCTCCCAGGCGTACGGCCCGTCGACGGCAATCGCGGCGTGGGTCGCGGCCAATCCGGCAAGCTGGACGTCCTCGCCGTCCTCGCAGAAGCTGCCGAGGTGTGCCAGGAGGGCGGGTTCGTCCAGCCCTTCCACAAAAAGCCAGAAGTCCGCGTCCTCGGCGCCGACCAGCACATCGGCCAGCACGCTGCCATCGGCCCGAAGCAGCAGGGTCGCGCGGAGCTGGGCCTCCCGGAGGTGCAATTCGCAGGGGAGGACGCGGTCGAGAAACGCCCAGGCGCCTTCGCCCGTCACCCGCACGACCGCCGGGGATGGACGGGAGACGGCAGCGCGCTCCCGGATCGCGCGGACCTGGCGTTGGAGCTCCGTCATCAGGCCCCCGCCGCGAGCAGCCGGTCGACGAGCGTGTTCAGGGTACGCATCGCCCGGGCACTTTCGGCCGGGGACGCATCGCGGTCGATGACGATCACGCCAAAGCCCGCCTCCAGGCGAACGATCAGGTCGAGCGCGTCGATCGAATCGAGCCGCAGGCCACCGCCGAACAGCGGCGCGTCCGGATCCAGCTCGTCCGGCTCCTGGGCGAGCTGCAACACGTCGATGACGACGGCGCGGACCTCGTCCAGGAGCGCCTCACGCCGGGCAAGGCCCGGTTGCCACAGGGTCATGGCGCTACGTCGGTACCGGAAGCGCGGTTTCCGACTCGGCCGAGCCGTGCTCAGGCGGCACGGAGCTCTTGCCGACGAGGAAGATGATGAGCCCGGTCAGAATCACGATCAACGCTGGAATCCCGACGAAGACGACCGCGGTCGCGAGTCCGTTCGTGCCGCCGGCCGCGGTCAACACGATGGCGGCCGTCAGGAAGACGCCGCCGGCAACGCCCATCATGATGAGCCCGGCCCTCTCCAGCCGTTTGCCGTGACGCGCAGCTTCGGCGTCCTGATCGTCGCCGCCCCCGTCCGCCCCGTCCGCCGCCAACCCCATCGCCTGTCCGGTCGCGGCGCTCCGAACCTCCGCCGGGTCGAGTCCCGCAGCGCGCCACCGCTCATCGACGGTACCGACCGCCATCGCCGTCTCCGCCTCGCTGGACTGGTGACGCATCCGCCAATGCACGGCCTCAACGTGGTGGTCGAGCGCCTCCACCCAGTTGGCCGGGATGCCGAAGGCCTCGGCAGCCTCCGCGAGCTTGACCCGGAGGTCGAGGCCGATCTCCGGGCGCTCACGCAGCGTGGCGTCGATCCCCGACAACGGGTGCTCGTTCTTGAGGAAGTGGGAGAGCCTGCCGCCGATGAGGCCAGCCCGCGGCGCCTCCTCTGCCAGCAGCGCCTGCGCTTCGGGGTGCGCCTGCGCGTGGACGTCCAGCTCCCGGAACGCGGCGGTGGCCGCAAACGTCGCCATGAGCTGGGGAATCGTGTCGGCCGCGAGCCCTTTGGAGGCGAGGTAGCCCTGCATCTCCGCGGGGACGCGGCGGGCGCGGATTGCGGCGAGCTGGGCGCGGATGTGGTTCACACGCGCTGGCACATCGCGCTCATCGCGCTGATCGATGCCGGTGACGGGCGCGGCGAGCGCTGGGCCGGACGCCGCCAGTCCGAGCGCACCGCCGATGAGGGTCAGGATTTCACGACGTTGCATGGATTCCTCTGATTGGGCTATGTATCCGGTGGTGGACCTCCGGCGCGCTTACGCTCACCAAATGCCAAGCCGCGTCAGAGAGCCCTGGAACCCCGCCCGGCTCGCCGACCTCGCCCAGGCCCGAGCACCCGGCACCCTCGCGGACGTAGACGCCCTCGACATCCTCTGCCGCTCGCTGCGCGACGACGCCCGTCTCACCCCCCTCGCTGCGCGGCCCATCGAGCAGCTCATCGTCTCTGGCCTCGTCGCCCGGCTGCGGCTGGACGCCCTGACGGCCGACGACGAGGCTCCGAAAACCCCTCCCATCATCGTCTGCGGCTTGCCTCGCTCCGGCACCACCTTCCTGCACCGCCTCCTCGCCCTCGCCCCGGCAGCCCGCGTCGTGCCCTTCTGGGAGCTGCATTCTCCCGTTGCCGGCGTTGGACCGGACCATCGCCGGACCGATGCCCGCGCAGCGCTCGGCTGGCTGGCCCGGTCAGACGCCGCGCCGGGTCGACCGATGCGCGACGATCTACCGGACGAATGCGGCTTGCTCCTTCGCCTCGCCGCTCACTCGCAGCTCTACTGGGCCCTCGCTCCGGTTCACGGCTACCTCGACTGGCTCCTCCATGCGGACCCCGCGCCCGCCTACGCCGCCTACCGCCGGGTACTCACCCACCTCGAACGCCAGCAACCCGGCCGCCTCACGCTGAAGTACCCGGCCCACGCCCTGCACCTCGACGTGCTCACCGCGGCCCTCCCCGGCGCACGCCTGGTCGTGATGCACCGCGATCCCGACGAGGTCGTGCCCAGCAGCCATCGCCTTGTTTGCCAGTTCCACGCACGACTAAGTCCGGATGCCGACGCCCAGCGAAGCATCCAGGGAAACACGCGACGTCTCGCCTTGCAAGCCGAGCGCACCGCGACGAATGCCGGGTCCGCGGCCGTCCACATCGGGCACCGGGCGCTGATGGCCGACCCCGTCGCGGTGGTCGAGCGCGTGCACGCGCGACTGGGGTTGGAGCCGCCCGACCGCGCGAAACTGACAGCGTTCATCGCGGAACATCCAAGGCCTCCACGAACGACCCAGACCCGCATCACACCTGGCTTCGAGGCCTACCGCGACCGGTTCGCACCGTTGTTTTGAGCCGGTTAGTCACCCCCATGCCTTCGCGTGTCTTTGTGGCCCATCGCCTGCTCGTGGCGGGGTCGTTCGCCCTCGTGGCCGGCTGCGGCGTCTCCCAGTCGACGTTTCAGTCCGATTACGCTGCCAAATACTGCGCGCTCCAGTTCCAGTGTGAGGACACCGCCGCGCTCTCCGCGCTCGGCTGGACCGACGAGGCCGCCTGCGTCTCGGACCTGTCGGCGGTGGACACGGCCTCCACGTCGTACGACAAGAAGGCCGCCAAGGACTGTCTCACCGCGCTCGACGCCGTGACCTGCGACGATCTGGCCTCCAACACCTTCCCCGCGATCTGCCTGCAAGTGCAGTGATCGCCTCCACGGAGCCTTGATGCCGTCCGCCCACCTGTTCCTGGCCGCTTCCCTGCTCACCTGCCTTGCCGCCTGCGCGCCGGATGTGCCCGGCGCGTGTGCCAGCTACGTCGACGCGCTCAACACCTGCACAGCGACCGCGAACGGCGTGACGGACGGCAGCACGGACGCGGACCCCACCATCGCCTGCGCCGCCTGGGACAAGGTCTCCGGCTCTGCCGTCAAGCCCTCCGTCGACTACCTGGACTGCCTGCAACAGGCCTACGCCGAGGCTCAGGCCGCTGGGACTTGTTCGACCACCGAAGCCGAGGCCGCCATCGACCTCTCCGGCTGTGTGCCGCCAACCTGACCAACCGGCGCCCCTGCGCGTTATGCGGCGCCCCCCTCTCGCCCCTCGCCTTTCGGAGTCCGCCGCATGCCCCTCGTCCCCGTCCACGGTGGTGGTCCCCTCACCAACCGAATCCTCCCGTTGACCGCCAAGAAGGCGCTGCTCGCCGATGCGCTTGGCATGACGAAGATCGCCGTGACGGACGCGGACCTTTCGGTGGTGTACCGCATCGCCGACGGCACCCTGTCGCCGCTGCAGGGGTTCATGGACGAAGCGACCTACAACCGGGTGCTCGACCAGAAGAACATCGTCGGGCACGACGGCAAGGCCTACGCTTGGACGATCCCGCTCTCCCTGGCGATCACGGACGCCGAGGCGCAGCGCCTCAAGCCGGGCGTCCGCGCGGCGCTGGTGAACGCGAACAACGAGGTGTTCGGCACCATCACCGTTTCGAGCGTGTTCGCCTGGGACAAGAAGCGCTTTGTCGAGAAGGTCTACGGCACCTCCCGCCTGGACCACCCCGGCGCCCGGATCGTGACGGACGACGCGCGCACCACGCTCGTGGGCGGCGAGATCAGCGTACTCCCGGCGCGGCGCAATCCGGACTACGGCGACCTGCTGAATTCGCCCGCGCGAACCCGGCAGCTCATCGAGGAGCGTGGCTGGGAGGCGGCGCTCGCGTTCCAGACGCGCAACCCGCTGCACCGCGCGCACGAGTACGCCCTGGTTTACGGCGTCGAGCAGCTCACCCGGTCCGGAAAATACGCCGGCGTCGTGCTGAACCCGCTCGTCGGCCAGCTCAAGAGCGACGATGTGGACGCTGCCACTCGCGTTCGGACCTACCGCATCCTTCGTGACGGGCGGCTGCTCGGGCAGGGCGACAGCGACACAGCGCTCTGGGCGGACGTCGGGCACGACCTGAACGACGTTTTTGAGCTCGTCTGCCTGGACATGAAGATGTTCTACGGCGGGCCCTCCGAGGCGGTGATGCACTCGATCTACCGTCAGAACCACGGCTTTTCCCACATCGTCATCGGCAGGAAGCACGCGGACGCGCCCTACGACGACAAGGCCGCGATCTGGGGCGATTTTGACGCCCAGCAGATCTTCGAGAACCTCCCCGGCATCCTCCACACGCAGCCCGTAAAGGTCGGTTTTGCCGCCTACTACGACCACCTCGGCCGCGTGGACCTGACGGAGCGCCACCCCGGCGTCGCCCCCTACAGCATCTCCGGCACGAAGCTCCGCGAGCAGCTCGTTGCCGGCGAGCGGCCAGACGCGCGCATCATCCGCGGCGAGGTCGCGGACGTGCTCTCCGCGGCGTACCGCGCGAAGGGGTAGCGTCTTGTTCATCATCCTTGCGATCCTGCTGATGCCCTCGCTGTTCGGCGGCGTCGGCACGGGCATGATGATCATGGAGACGCACCCGCACCCCGAAAACGTGCGCTACGTCGAGCTCCTGGACGTGATCCTCGGGCTCACCTGGATCCCGGTCGCCGGCATTGCGGCCTGGCTCAGGTCCCGGGGCGGAAGCATCAAGGTGAACCCGAAGGCGAGCCTCAAGACGCTGCCCACTACCGTGATCCGGCTGTTCGCGTGGGGTACGCCGATCGCGTTTCTGGTGGGGTTGGCTTCGGGGATCTGGTTGGCGGGCGACCCGGGATAACCAGCCACCGATGGCCGGCGTCTACACCCTGCGAATCCCGCGCCACGCCTGCACGCCGCGTGACACGGCGCGCGCGGGCGACCTCTGGCGGCTGGTCCAGGACGCGGCCGTGAACGACGCTGCGGACCGGGGCTGGCCGCCGAGCCGGTTTCGTGCGCTGGGGACCGGCTTTGTGGTTCGCGAGATGCACGCGGTGCACGAGCGGGAGGCGATGTACGGCGAGGACCTGCGCATCACCACGCAGATCGCCAACCACCGGCGCGAGGTGCTGATGCGCCGGGAGACGCAGATCGAGGGGGTGATGCGGGCGACGGCGGACTGGGTGCACGTCGGACGGGAGGGCGGGCCGACGAGGGCATCGCCGGAGCTGATTGGGGCGTTCCCGGTGGACGCCTCCGCCCCGGAGTTACCCGAGTTCGAACCTGGGACGTCGCCGGGTAGCGTGGCCTTGCCTGACTTCGCGTTTTCGCCGTGGTGGACCGAGATGGACCCGCTCGCGCACACCAATCACCCCCGCTATGTCGACTGGGCGGACGAGGTCCTTGCGCGCGCGCTGCACGCCTGCGGCCTCGATCCCATCGGTGTCGTGCCGTTCGCCGAGCGGGTACGCTTCCGACTTGGCGCGCGGGCGACGGACACGGTGACCGTCTCTGGGACGACAGCGTTTCTGACGCTTGCGGATGGGCGACCTGCGCTCAGCTGCCAGCTTCGCGCGAGGCGACAGGGCCAGCGGGGCGATGAGGTCGTCGCCGACCTGGAGATCGTCCGCGCTCACCTCGACGACGCAGTGCCGGCGCGGCTCGTGGAGGCGCTGCGTGGGTGAGCACCGGTCCCGCTCCCTGTTTGCCGTGGCCGTCATCCTCCTCGCCGCCTGCACGCCCTACCGCCCCTACCCGTTGCTCAAGATGGACCTTGCCCGGCCCGACCATGGCCCAGCGCCGGAGGCCTTCGAGCCCTCCGGCGTCGCCGTTCTGGCAGACGGCACCGTCGTCATCAGCTCAGCCGGCCCCGCCAACGTGCTGTACGAGCCCGAGTCCGCAGGCCGCGGCGCCTCGCTCGCGCCGGTCGGGTTCAATCTACCGCTGCGGGATCCCCGGCTTGATTGCCCGACATGCCGACGTCCCCCGTTCCGCGCCACCGCACGCCTGACGCCGCACCCCGTGAGCTGGCTGCCCTACGCCGGCCGCGACCTCCCGCCGTTGGACGTGGAGGATCTCGCGCCGTTCGGGGGCGACGAGGTGCTCGGCATCACGGCGTACAGCACCATCGGCCGGCGCACCGGCTACCGCAAGGACAACACCGCGTTGCCGCGCCAGGAGACCGAGCGGATCTTCGTGCTGGAGCGCATGGCGGATCCACCCGTAGAAAGCGGAGAAGTCGGGCACTGGGAGGAGCGGCGGGTGCCCGAGGTGGACCGCATGCGCGACGCCCTCTCCGACTGGGGACGCTCGCACTGCGACGGCGACATGCGCGTGCAGGGCCTCGCCTGGAACCCGGTCGACGGGGTTGCGTACGTGGGTCTCAGGCGCTGCGATGGGCCTGTGGTGCGGGTCTTGTCGTACGACTTGCGGGCGTCGGCGGCGGGCCAGGCGGTGGATCTGGTGGTCGCGGCGGAGGGCGTGGACGGCGGCGCGGGGCCCGAGGAGGGGATCACCGGCCTTCACTGGGCGGAAGGGGGCGCGCCGGGCGAGGCCGGAACGCTGTGGGCCACGACAGCGTGGGACTCCTGGGGTCACGAGACGGAGCCGGCATGGGGCGGACGGCTGGCGAAGGTGGAGGACGGCCTGCTTCGGCCGGTCGGCTCTGGTTTTCTCGACCGCCCCTCCGCGGTCTGCATCCCAGCGCGCGACCCGCTGGCGACGAGCGGAGAGCCCGATCAGGCCGCCGTGGTGCTGTTCGACGACGACACGCAAAAGCCGGAAGCCCCGGTCGTCACGTTCGTCGCAACGCCACTCCCCCGACCAGCCGGAGGCGCATGGGCGGGGCTGGCGAGCTTGACGGACCTGGGCGAGGGCTTGCCGTTGGGCCTCAACGGTTTCGACTTGCGTTGGTACGAGCGGGATCATCGCCTCGCGCAGTTTGACGTCGTCCTCGACCGGCGGCCCGACGGCACCCCGGGCGCGTGGACGCGCGCGATCGGCGGGCTCTGGCAGATGCGCGTCGGCGGCTCGCTCGGCCTGATCGCCTCGGCCACCCACCTCTCGCGCTGGGTCGGACACGACCGTCAGGCGGTAGCGCTGACTGACTGGAAGGACAGCCCAAACCTACGCTTTCATGCGTTTCGCGCCGATGTCTCGGTCGTCCCCCGCGACCGCGAGCGGGTGGAGACGGGGGTGTCGGCAGAGTCGGCGCCCACCGCGGGTCCCCCCTCCGTCGCCCGGCTTGTGAAGGATCTACGCCCCGACTACACCGTCACCGTGCCCCTCCCCACGCCCGCCTCGCCCGACGCTGGCCTCGTGCTGCAGGGCTTTGAGATCGACACGGCCGCGCGAGCCGACCGCGGCATCTGCCTCGCCGCGATGAGCCTCGGGGCGACGTGGCACTCGCCCGCGCATGACGCCGTCGACCTGCGCACCATGCTGATCGGCGGCCTGTGCAACGACTTTGACACCCGCGGCAGCGGCCTGCAGCACGGACGCACCACGGACGTCGCCGGTGGCGTGACCGTCGCCGTCCGCTTTGCTGTGGTCGAAGGGGGGAAAGCGACGCCGTGGTCCTCGACCGTCGCCGACCAGGACCTCCCCGCCCCGCGCGACGCGCTCGGGAACAAGATCGCCGACCCGACCGCCGTCACCGACGACGTCGCCGCCCGGGCCCACGTCCACTGCGTGCGCCTCGCCGACAACGCCGACCTCGCGCCGGGCGACCCGTCCTGGCGGCACCTCGACATCACCTCGGCCGGTGACAGCACCTACGCCGGCGCTTTGTCCGGCTTCACCCTCGCGTTGGACCCCGTCGGGTTCGCGGGCCAGACGTCCGAGCTGCCGCTCACGGAAGCGCAGGCGCTCAACCGCAACGCCTACATCCATCGGTACCTGCTGCGTGCGTTCGGCGGCACCGGCGCGGTCGTCGAAGGCGGCATCACCCACGGCATCCACCGCACCGGCTTCATGCGGGACAACCAGACGCCCTCCGCGCTGCTGCTTGAGGCGGATCTGACTGGGTTTGCGGGCGAGCCCGGACAGACCTGGGACATGCTCGCACCCTCGCGCCGCGCCGACCCGAACCTGGAGCCGGAGGACGGTTTTGTGCGCTGGGCCGTGGCGTTGCCGCGGTCGACGGAGGCGAAGTGCTCCAGCGCGGAATGACGATGCTCGCCGTCGCCCTCGCCCCGACCCTCGCCCTCGCCGAGAGCCCCGATCGCGCCGACCCGTTCGGCCCGGATCTGCGCTGGCAGCCGATCGTGGAGGTCCGGGGGCGCCTGGAGACGACCGGATCCCCCATCCCGGACTCCCGGACTGTCGGGCAGGTCGCGCGCGTAGGGATCGAGGCGGATCGCGGAATTCTCTCCGCGCGGGTGAGCCTGCAGGAGGTGCGCGCGTGGACGGGCGACGAGGCCGGGCTGACGGTGGCTGGGTCGTTCGCCCCGGAGCTCGCCGAAGGATGGGCCCGACTCGACGGCCAGCTCTCTGGAAGCCTTGGCGGGAGGCTCACAATCGGCCGACAGCCGATCGCCATCGACGACGGCCGCATCGTTGGACAACGCGCCTGGGACCTCGACGGCCAGTTCCTCGACGCGATCCGGTTCGAGCTGATGGCCGCGCCGCTCTCCTTTGACGTCATCAACGCCCGGCGCTTCGACGCCGACCCCACGACCAACGCCGATCCCTTCGGTGCGGGCGTGACCATCGTGCGCGCTGGCGTTGCCCGTCCCGGCCCCAACGTCGACGGCAAGCTCGACCTGCTCTCCGTCGTCGACGCCCGAAAAACCGCCGCGCTGACGAGCACAACCGGGCTCTACGGCACCCTCTCCACCGGCCGCACCCTCGGCACCGGCGAGGCCTACGTGCAGAAGAACACCGACGGCGACGCGTCCCTCGTCTCCCTGGAGCTCGGCTATGTGCTCGGCCGACGCCGCGCCTGGGTCACGCGCATTCGCTACACCACCGCGACCGGCGCTCCCGGCGAGTCCGGCGCTGCCGCGTTCCAACCCGTGCTCGGCGACACCCACGATCAGTACGGCCTGCTCGATCTCGTCGAGCCCGGCGACGACCTTGGGCTGAACGACGTGGCCGTGACCGGCGAGCTGCAGGCAGGCGCCCGCGTCACGCTCCGAGGCGAGGTCCACCGCCTCGGCAGTCCCGTCGACGGAAGCGCCTTCGGGTACGAGACCGACCTCGGCATGGCCTGGCACATCACGCCCTACGCAGAGACGGACCTCGGTATCGGGCAGCTCTCAGGCGGGTCGCTGGGCGCGCATGTTGGCGCCCACGCGCAGATCGCGGTGGCGTTCTGACGCCGAAGGACCGCGTTCCTGCGCTGGCGACGGGGTACGCTCCCGCATGCCCGCCCCGCACCGCCTCGCCGATGTCCTCGCCGACCTCGTCGCCTTTCCCACCGTATCCAGCGAGCCGGTCACGGCGATCGCCGATTACATCGCCGATCGTTGTGAGGCCGCCGGGATGCGGGTGGAGCGGTACGAGACCTCCCCGGGTAAGCTGAACCTGGTCGCGTCCGCGGGGCCACGCGCGCAGGAGGGCGGGAGGGGCGTCGTACTCTCCGGGCACATGGACGTCGTACCGGTGGCGGGTCAGCCGTGGACGAGCGACCCGTTCGTGCTGACGCGGCGCGGGGACAACCTGCACGGGCGTGGGTCGTGCGACATGAAGGCGTTCATCGCGGCAATTCTGGAGGCGCTGCCGTCGCTGGCGCTCAAGAATCTCAGCAACGAGCTGGTGCTGGCGTTCACGCACGACGAGGAGGTCGGCTGCCACGGAAGCCGCGCGCTCGTCGACCGGCTGCTGGCAGAGGGCCGCCCGGTGCCGGACGCCTGCCTGATCGGCGAGCCCACGTCGATGGGGATGTTCCGCATGCACCCTGGACATGTCGCCGTGCGGGTGACGTGCGTGGGGCAAGCCGCGCATTCCTCCAAGCCAGACCTCGGGCGGTCGGCGATCGTGCTGGCCGGACGGGTGCTGGCCGGGATCGAGGGCCTGGGGACGGAGTGGGCGCGACGCCGGCAGTTCGAGGACCTGCTGGAGCGACCGTTCGTCGTGCTGAACGTCGGCACGATCGCGGGCGGGAGCGCGATCAACATCGTGCCTGACCGTTGTGTGTTCGACGTTGGCCTGCGGCCGTTGCCGGGGATGGACGTCGAGGCGCTCGTCGCGGAGCTGCGGCAGCGGGTGCAGGAGTCGGCCGAGGGACGGGGACGGCGCGGCGACGTGAGCGTGGAGCTGATCCGGACGACGCCGGCGATGCTCACCCCGGAGGGCACGGCACTTCAGGGCATCCTGACGGCGTTTGCGCGCGACCCCAGACCGCGCGCGGCCTCGTTCGCGACAGACGGCGGCAACCTGGAGCGCCTCGGCATCCAGACCCTCGTGTTCGGCCCTGGCAGCATCGACGCGGCGCACCAGGCCGACGAGTTCGTGCCGATCGCGGAGCTGGAGCGCACGGTGGACGTCGTCCGCGCCGTCGTCGGCAGCCGGTGCGCGTGACCGCTCGCGGACTGGAGCGGGCGATGGACTGGGAGGGGCAGACCGGTGCTGGAGAATCCTTGTTCGACGCCGTGATCCAGAACGCGGATTCCCGGGTCGAGCATCGCGGGACGCCCGAACAGGAGGCGCTCGTCCGGCTCAAGCTGGCGGCCGTCCGCCTCCTCCCCGTCCAGTCCGTCCGCTCGTTCCTCGGCCTCGCCCACTTCGGCCGACGCGTCTGGTTCTACCACGAGATTCGCCCACTGCTCCTCCCCCAGACGCGCGCGTTCTGGGACGACCGCGAGGCGCTCATCCGCGCCGGCCTCTTCGCGAGCGGAGGCCATGAACGGGCGATGACGAGCTTCCGGAGACGCTTTCTCCCCCTCGCGCATCGTCCGTCCACCATCGACGCCCTCCTCGCCCAGACGTCACTCCCCGAACAGCTCGACTGGGCCGAACGGCACTGGTTCACCCCGCGCTGGCGCCTCCTCGCCCGCACCCATCCCCTCGCCCGCGCGGTCGACGTCGCCATCCGCACCCGCCCCGCCGCGACCGACTATCGGCTCCAGTGGCGCCTCCTCGGCCGCTTCCTCGACCTCGAAGCCGGCCCGCTCTGGCTCACCACGCCTGGCCACAAGGCGCTTCGGGCTGGCCTCGACCGGATCGACTTTCTCGGTCAGTGAACATCATACCTCCGCCGGTTGGCCTCGTGCTCCGCGACCGTGCGCCCCCCGTGCAAGGTGTGGCTGGAATCGTGGAGGTAATACCAGAACTCGCTGGCCTGGGGGTTCTGCGCAGCCTTGAGCGCCACGTCGCCCGGATTGCCGATCGGCGTCGGAGGTAAACCGGCCTTCAGGCGGGTGTTCCACGGGTCGTTCGGATCGCGGAGCTTCCCGAGGAACGCCTCGCGGTCGTTCCAGTCGGCGAGCGTGTACCGGCTGGTCGCGTCCACCCCCAGGTTCCAGCCGGCGTCGATCCGCTTCCACAGGATCCCGGCGATGATCGGCCGGTTCTCGGGACTCGGCTCCTCGCGCTCGATCATGCTCGCCATCACGACGAGGTCGTGAAAGGGGCGCGGAAGGGTCCCGGCCTTCTCGGCCTTCTCGGCCTCGTCTCCGAAGCGCTGCCCGAACATGTCCAGCAGGCGTTGGACGAAGGCGTGCAGGCCGTCCGGCTTCTTGAATGCGTCGGGCTCGACCTTGTACGTCTCCGGGTAGAGGAACCCCTCGAGCGTGTCCGCCGGGAGGGGGAACTCGGCCTTGTAGGAGGTGAGATCGGTGGTCACCGCCTTCGTGAATTCCCCCGGCTGCGCCCAGCCCTTTGCCACAAGGGCGGCGTCGATCTCGCGGATGCGCCACCCTTCGACGACCGTGAACGGCTCGTCCTTCGGGACCGGCACGCCGCACAGGGCGGTGAGGAGCTGCGGCGCCGTCATCGCAGCGTTGACCCGGTGCTGCCCCGCCTTCAGACACGTTCCGCCTTCCTGCTCGCCAGACGTCTCCATCCGAAGAAACCACTCCCAACGCCAACTTGCAGCGACGAGCCCTTCCTTCTGCAGGTCGGGTCCCAGGCCCCGAGCGCTCGTGCCGGCGGGGACCTCGTAGAGCCGGTCCGTCGAATCCTTGGGGTTTGGCGCCGAGGAGAGGTCGCAGCCGAGGAGGGAGGCGAGGAGGAACGCGGGAACCATGTCGGGCGGGGTAACCTACGCCTACTTCCCGGACGTCAACTTGAGGTAGGCGGCGACCGGATCGCCCGAGCCATCGCCCGCGGGAACACCGTACACCACGAGGTGATCGCCCGCGTCCGTCGACTCGGCGAGCGGCGGGCCGAGGAGGGTTTCGAGGCCCTGACGGAGCGAGGCGGCGTCGCCCTCCCGGTACAGGTCGAGGTGGACGGCGACGGCGCCGATGCCAAGCTGCGTCAGGGTCCACGCGGCGCCCTGGTCGGCGGGGTCGGCGAGGACATGCTGCGTCAGCCAGCCGTCGAGCACCTCGCGCGGGCTGCGTACACCCGTGCCGATGCAGACCTCGGGCGTCGGCCGATGGTGCAGACCGGCGTAGTAGCAGGTCAAATTCCGCGACCACATGGCGATGTCGCCGCTGGAGTGGTCGGCGGGCTGGGCCCAGAGGTCGAGCACGGCCTGGCCGGCGGGGGCTGCATTGTAGGCCGAGGGCAGACCGGCGACGGCGACGCTGGTGCGCCACGGGAGGCCGGGACCGACGATGGCGTCGACGCCAGCGAGCAGAAGTGCCCCGCGGGAGAGCCAGGGAGCGCGGGCTGCGGTGGCGCCAAGGGTGCGCGCCGCCTGCACGCCGATGGCGAGGCCGGTGAGCCAGAGAGCGCGCACGGGGAAGCGGAAAAAGGCGAGGGCGGGAAAGAGGAATCGGTCCACGGGCAGGTCGAGGCCCGCGTCGCCGGGATCCAGGTGCCAGGTTCGTCCGAGCGCGCAGAGGATGCCGAACAACGCGAGGAAAAGGGGCATTGCCCGTGTGCGGCGGCCGGTGGCGACGACGCCGAGCGCGAGCGGGATCCCCATGAGCGGTAGCGCGCCCGTGAGCGAGTGCGCGCTGACGTCCGCCCCCTGCGCCCAACCGAGGAGGTCCGACGCCGCCACCGTGCCCATCCGCAGGTAGTACGCCGAGGATGTCGCATCGGCGTCCTGGAAACGGGACGAAAGGTGGAACAGCCAGAGGTAGTACAGGCCGACCGGCAACGCGACCGCCGCCACCCCTGGCGCGACGCGCTGGGCGACCCTCGGGGCGTCAACCGCGAGAAACACGAGGAGGATGAGCCCGAACACGCCAAAGTAGGCGGAGGTGTAGAGCGCACCGGCGAACCCGACGCCGACGACCAGCCCCGAGCGCACGCCGTCCGCCGTGAGCGCGCGCTGCCAGCCCCACCACATGAGCGGAAGCCAGGGATTGAGCAGGTGAAAGACATGCCCCTCGAGCAGCGCCGTTGCTGCAACGCCGGAAAAGCCATAGCAGAGGCCGGCGATGAGCGACCAGGGGCGGTCGACGTTGAACCCGTCGCCCGCGCACCGCTCCGCCACGAACGCCGAGATCGGGACCCCCAGCCAGGCGACGAGCGCGCAGACGGTCGCGCCGGAGAGGAACCCGTGGTTGACCCATCCGATCATCAGGAGCACGTACGAGTCGACTCGAGTCAAAAGCTCGTGGAAGGGCCAGGCCGAGCCCATGCTGATCATGCGCGGGAAGGTGCCGGGGGCGGCGTCCACCAGCCACATCGACGGGTACAGGTCAAACTGCCGGGTGACGACGCGGTCGCCGAGGATGGGGACGGCGGCGAGGGGCCAGGAGACCGCGGTCCAGAGCGCCAGGTAGGCGCCAAAGACGGCGACGTGCTGGGCGAGCGCGCGAGGCGACGCCTTCATGCCCGCCGCGTCGCCGCGATCAGCAGGACCGCTGCGTACAAGGCGAGGATGGCGCCCCACCCGTAGCGGACCATCGAGAGCGGCTCGGTCCACCTCCGCACGGCTGCGCTTGGCGCGTAGATCGTCCGCAGGGCTGTCGGGCGTGGCCCGCCGGTGACGACGAACGCGAGGTCGTCCTCGCCCGCGTCCGAGAGCGGGACGAGCCCGTCGTAGACCGGCGTGTGGATACCATTTTCGCGAACCGTGAGCTGAACGCGCGTGAAGCGAGCCGCGACAGCCCGGAACGTGGCCGAGTGGACGCCAACGCCAGGGTCAGCCAGCTCCTGCGTGCGTCCGAACACCGTCGCCTCGACCTCGGAGCCGGACGGCGGGGACTTCACGCTGATGGTGAGCACGTGCAGGCGAGCGGGCTCGGCGTCCACCGCCAGGGATGCCACGGGAGCGACGACCGGGGCGTCACCCACGGTCGGATCGGCGAAGGCGAGGGCGAACCACAGCACCGCCCGGATCTACCACACGCCGGGCGTTCCGGCTCCCGGTGGCGGAGTTAGTCGGCGATGTGCCCGACTCCGCTGGCCAGACCGCGCGCCCGGAGCTGGCAGCCGCCCGCACCCGCGCGCTCCTCGCGCTGTTCGTCGTCCAGTTGCTGTTCGGCGGCATGCCGGTGGTCGGCAAGCTCGCGATCCCCACGTTCGGGCCGGAGGGCGTGGTGTTTGCGCGCATCGGCGGCGCGGCCATCGCGTTCGCGTTGACGCGTCGCAGCATGAGGCTCCCGGCCGTCGTCGGGCCAGACCGCCTGCGCCTCATCGCCTGCTCAGCGCTCGGCGTCGTCTTCAACCAGCTCCTCTTCGTGAACGGCCTCGCCCGCACGACCGCCTCACACGCCGCCCTGCTGACAACGACAATCCCCGCCATCACCCTTGGTATCTCCATCATCATCGGCATGGAACGGTTGACGGTCCGACGCGCGCTGGGCCTCGTGGTCGCCGGCACGGGCGCCGCCGCGCTCATCCTCGCGCGCGAGGGGCCGACGGCCTCGGGCAGCACGGCCAGCGCGTTCGGCGACTCGCTCATCGTCTGCAACGCGACCGTCTACTCGCTGTACCTCGTCCTCAGCCGGCCCCTGCTCGCCCGTCACCACGGCATCAGCGTGCTCTCCGGGCTGTTCGGCTGGGGCGCGGTGCTCGTCCTGCCGTTCGCGGTCGGACCGATCCTCTCGCAGCTCCCGGTCATCGAGACCGCGACGGCAGCGAATTGGGCTGCGCTCGCCTTTCTGGTGCTTGGCCCGACCATCGGCGCCTATGGGCTGAACCTCTACGCGCTGCGGACGGTCTCCCCAAGCACGGTGGCGTTCTGGATCTACGTCCAGCCGCCCGTCGCCGCCGCCCTCGCCATCCCGCTGTTGGGCGAACGGCCGACGATCATGCTTTTCGTGGCGGGCGCGCTGACTTTCCTGGGGATGTGGATCGGGAGGGAGTGAGCGGATGACGGGAGAAATGATGCGACGCAGCATTTTTCCCGCGACGACATCTTGACGCATTGCAGCATCGCGCATACACTCTCCGGGTCCAACCCAAGGAGAACCCCATGGACAACCTCAAGAACAACCCCGCCCTCAGCCTCATCCACCCCATGCTCACCAACACGCTGGCCGTGCAGCGCGAGGTGGCCACGTTCACCGAGAGCCAGATGAAGCTGGCACAGGCGCACACCAACAGCAGCATCGAGACGTTCCGCGCCGCGTTTGTTGCATCGCACAACGCCACCCAGGCGATGGCGAAGGTGTGGACGGATGCGATGGCTCCGGCGACGCCGACCGCCTGACCCGCCGCGGAGGGCGCGACGGGGCTCACTGTGCCGTCGCGCCCCTCCCGCCCGCCAGCCCCGGCTCCTGCGACGCCGTGGGATAGCGCTCGGGCATGAAGTTCCCCGCCCTCCTCGCCCTCGCCCTCCTGCCCGCCTGCAAGCCGGCCGCGTCCACCAACGACTCGTCCGTCGGCCCGACGTTGCCCCTCGCAGCCGACAGCCCCTGGCCCAAATTCCGGGCGGACGCCGCCCAGGATGGCCGGGGCGCCGCGCTGGCGTCGGACGGTTCGGGCCAGCCCTGGAGCTACACCACGGGCGCCGGCGTGTTCAGCTCGCCGGTCATCGCGGGCGACGGAACCATCTACATCGGCAGCGCGGACCACACGTTCTACGCGTTGACCGCCGATGGTTCCCTGCGCTGGTCGCTGCCGGTGGGCGAGATCATCGACTCCTCGGCGATCCTCGACGCCGACGGGCGCGTGATCTTCCCGTGCGGCGACGGGCACGTCTACGCGGTGGACGCCGCCACCGGTGCGACAGACTGGACATTCGCGGCGGATGATCCGTCGACGACGGGCGCGTTCATCAACTGGTTCGAGGGCAACATCGCGATGCTCCCGGACGGCACGCTGGTCGCCGGGAACGACAACTTCCGCGTCTACGCGATCGACGGGCAAAGCGGCGCCGGGCTCTGGAGCTTCACGATGCCCGACCAGACCTGGTCTTCCGCGGCGGTGGACATCGGCGCGAACGACGGGGCCGGCACGATGTACATCGGGAACAACGACCTGCTCGGGCGCGGCAACACCTACGCCATCGGCGGATCGGCCGGCACAAAGGTCTGGTCGAACGCTGACAGTCTCGGCACCGTCGCCGCCAGCCCCGTGCTCTACGGCCCGACCCGCACCGAATCCCTCATGGTCGGCGGGTTCGACGGCTACGCTCGCGCCTACGACGCCACCAACGGGCAGGCCCAGTGGACCTTCGGAGCGTTGGACCACCTCTATTCGTCCCCGGCGCTGCTGTCGGATGGCACGATCATCCAGGCCGGCGCGGATGGCACGATCTACGCGCTGAATCCCGCAGACGGCTCCGTGGTCTGGGCGTACGACACGCTCGCACCCCTGCGCTCCTCGCCCGCCGTGGGGGCCGACGATGTCGTTTACGTTGGCGGTGGCGACGGCCGCTTGTACGCCGTGAACGCCGATGGTTCGCTGCGGTGGTCGATGCTGCTGGCCGCGGGCGATCGCAACGACCTCAACAGCTCACCGGCGCTGGGCGCCCACGCGATCGTCATCGGCTCCGAGAGCGGCGAGGTCTGGTCGGTGCCCTACGACTGGTGCCTGCAAAACGCCGACGACACGCGCTGCAGCACAGCCTCCGAACCTTTTCCAACCGACGGCGGCTACCTGTGGGTGACGTCGCGGTTCGGCAACGTGTCGCCGACAACGCCCACTTCCCTCGCCCCCACCGAACCCTTCGCGCTCTCCCTCGTCGACCGCGTCTCCGGCGACAACGTCCTCGCGCTCATCGACACCAGCACCGTCACCGTGACCGTCGATCCCCCTGTCGCCGTCGACGTTGTCGTCAGCGCCGACCGCCGTTTTCTGACCGTCAGCCCGCCGGCCAGCGGCTGGTCGGGCGACAGCGTCCACATCACCGTGAACGCGACGACGCTCACGAACCCCGACCGCACAGGACTGCGCTTTGTAGGCGGCACTCCGGCCGGGGCCGTCGCCGCCGACCTCACGTTTGCCGTCGAACGTTCCAGCACCGCCGCCGCCCCCGCGCCCAACGCCCTCTGGCTGCTGTCCCGTCTCGCCGCGCCGTTGCCGACCATCCTCCCCAGCTACAACCAGATCGGCTTTGACAACCTCGCTTATGTGCTCTCCGTCGTCACGGTCGACGCTTCGGCGGACGGCCACTCCGGGGTCGGTTTCGTGACGGGCGCCGGGACGGATGGCACACCAGACCCGGCGTCGCAGGCCATGTTTCCCGTCACCTGGACCTTCGCGGACGGCGCGCTCGACGTCCAGGCAGCCGGCGGGATGTCGCTCAACGTGATGAACGTCGACCTCTCCTTCGACGCCTTTCGCGTGGACGCCGCGCTCGACGGATCGGGCGACGGGGTCGGCGGCGCGGTCATGGAAGTCCGCGCCATCTGCGCCGATATTCCGCTGTACGGCCCCTACCTGCGCACCCTCGGCCTCTGCAACCCCGACACGGACGCGCTCGAGGTCTACGGCGGCGCCGACCTGCACACCCGCGGCACCGCGCCCTCACTGGACGTGGGGCCGGTCACCTTCGCCCGCACGGATACGGGCGTCACCGCCACGTTTGCGCCGGGCTTCGGCACCACCGATCACCGCGTCGCCGTCGTCATCGTCGACACCGCGACCGGCCTGCCCGTCAGCGCCGACTACGGCACCGGCACGACCGTGACCGGTGACGGCAGCGCGATGGAAGTGGACCTGGCCGCGGCCATCCCGGACAGCGCCCACGCGTACCTGCTGGTGGACGGGTTTGTGGCGGGGGATGCGGGGATTTGAGAGGGGTGGCCTACCCGGTCGGCCGGAGGTAGGAGACCACCAGTTCGTTCGTCCCGTCGGCGGCCACCGTCCACACTGCAAGGTAGTAGAGCTCGCCCTGCCACACCCTGATCTCCAGCGTCGCCGACCGTCGCGGACCGTGGAACCCATCAGGGACCCCGTCGCCGGGGAGGAGCGGATTGCCGAGGGACACCCGGTAGCTCAAAGGTCCCAACGGCCTGCGCGAGCATGTCGGCCGCGGTCACGCCGATGTCGCCGAGGACCTCGTCGTCACTGACGTCGCGATCGCCCTCGCCGCACCCTCCGTGGAGCTCGGCACAGGCGAGGAGGGGGAAAATCAACATTCCCCGCTCCATACGCCGCGCCTGCGGGCCGTGTGACAGGCCTCCTCGGCACCGGCCTGCCCTACTCCGGCAACTGCGCGAAAAACGCGTGCAGCTCGTAGTCCGCCGCGTACCAGACGAGCGCGACCACAACCACCACGAGCCAACCCCAGAGCCACCGACGATCCGGCTCAGGAACCTCCGGCGTCGAACCGTTCATAACGGAAAGTGCGCCATCGCGTCCTGCCACTCGGCCCACGCCCGGAGCCCCGCGCCGGAGGAAACCAGCACCGCGAGCCCGCCCCAGATCCACACGTTGCTGCTCGGGGGCGGCTCGGGGATCGCGTCGCTCATGCTTTCGGTGCCTTCGTCGCCCGCCCTTTCCGTTTCGGCTTCTCCGCTTTCGGCTTCTCGACTGTCTGCCCCTCCGCCGCCGCCGCGGACGACGTCTTCGAAGCCGTCGCCCCCTCCGCAGACTTCGCCTCCGCCGCTTTCGCCGCCTCGCCCGCCTGCTCCTTCACGTGCCGCTCCAGCTCCACCGCAAAGTCGCCGAACGCCTCGCCCACACCGCGGATCGCCTGCGCCACCTCCGGCGCGACGAGCACCTCGCGCAGCTTCACCCCGAACTCCCGCAGCGGCTCCGTGATCGGGATGGTGACCTTCGGCCCCGGCTTCGCCCCGATCCCCGCCCGGAAACCAGCGCCGGCCTCCTCGATGATCGCCGTCAGCCGGTCCCGCACGAGCGCGGGATCGCGCAGGAACGCGTCCAGGTCCTTGCCGATCGGGTTGTCCGGCGTCGGGTCCTTGCCCGGGGCGAGGTCGAGCATGCCCCGGAAGGCCTCCTTCGCCCGGTTCACGGCCTCGGCAAGGCGAGCGCGGGTCTCCGCCTCCGCCTCGGCCTTCGTGATCTCATAGACGCCCGCCGCGAGCCCTTCCACGCCGCGATGTCGGCCGCCAACGTCGTGAAGGATGAGGTCACCCATCGGCAGCTCGGCGGTGTCCGGGATGGCGTAGAACCGGGTTCGGCCGGCGTCGAACCAGAGGTGGGGAGACTCGGACATTTTAGCCGGGTAACCGCGCGGAAGCGGCCTTGCGTGCTATCCTCCCACGCGGAGGTCTCCGGATGGCGGTTCTCGCCCGGCAGCACAGGCTTTCCCCCAGCCTCAACCTGGCCCTGGTCGCGGATCGCGAGCAGATCCAGCAACGTGCCCCGGAAACGGCGCTCGAAGCGGTCGAACAGCGGTTCACGAACGCGGTCCAGGAAGCGCTTGGGAACGCGCTTTTGCTCGATGCGCTCACGGGCGCGGGCGGTTCGTTCGCCGAGTCGCTCGCCGGATCGGCCCAGCTCGCGGCGGTCGGCGTCGAATCGGAATTCACGCCAGGGGGCGGTTCCAACCAGGCGATGCTGGCGGTGATGCGGCAGGCCGAGGGGATTGACACGTCGGACCCTGCGCTTTCGGTCATCGGCCACTCCTCCGGGTCCAAGCTGCCGTCAGCCGTGCTCGCGCGCATGAACGCGGTGTTCGGGCACGATTTTTCGCACGTCCGCATCCACACGGGCGCGCAGGTCGCGCAGTCGGCAGAGGCGCTCAACGCCCACGCGTACGCGATCGGCGCGGACATCTACTTCAACACGAGCGAGTTCGCGCCGGGCACGCCGACCGGCGATCACCTGCTGCTGCACGAGCTCACGCACGTCATGCAGCACGACGAGGGGCGGCTCGGCGGTGGGTCGAGCGATGGGCTGAACGTGTCGAGCCCTTCCGACGCCACGGAGCTGGAGGCCGAGGCGAACGCGCACGCGCTTTATGGGGCGTTGAAGGCGGCAGAGCACGGCGACCCGTTCGTTTCGGTGACGGGCGAGGCGGGCGGGCAGGAGACGGGCGAGGCGACCGACGTTTCCGCGCAGACGGGCGAGGTGGCGGCGGTCGGGTCGGCGACGATCGGGCAGGCCGCGGAGGTCGACGTCGCGGCACCGGTGACAGCGGAATCGGGAACTGCTGGCGGCGGAAGCGAAGAATCGGCGCAGACGGCTGACGAGGCGTTCGTCTCGCCAGGGCTGATGGACGCGCTGTCGAGCGGTGTCGAGTGGGTTGTCCGGAAGATCTCGCCGGACCTCGCGGATCTGATCTCCAAGGGGCCCAAGGCACTGTTGGAGAACGCGCTGAAGCCGGCGATCGAGGGCTGGATCAGCTCGATGACCGGCGGCATCGACCTCGGATCGATGATCGAGAGCCTCGAAGGGTCGTTCACCGGCGCGTTCAACGTCGTCGCCGGCGCGCTCAACGGCGACCCGAAGTGCTGCAAGGCGTTCGCCAAGGCCATCGGCGCGATCAGCGATCTCGCCAAGTCCTTCTTCGACAACCCCGTCGTCAACGGCATCAAGTCGGCCTTCGGCGCCATCTCCAACGCGATCAGCTCCGTCGCCAAGCTCATCCTCGCGCCCGCGTTCGACGCGCTCAAGAGCATCGTCGGTGGCGCCTGGGACGTCGTGAAGGGCATCGCGGACACCGTCGGCGGCTGGATCAAGACCGTCAAGGAGTACTCGTCGACCGCGTGGAACTGGGTCGCCGAGAAGCTGGGACTGTCGGGCGAAGGAGGCATCTTCGACTGGCTGACGAAGAAGGCGAACGAGGTGTGGCAGAGCATCAAGGAGACGCTCGCGCCGATGGTCGAGCCCATCAAGAAGGTCGCGTTGGCCCTCGCCGCGCTCACCCCGATGGGCCAGATCTACCTCGTCATCAAGTACGCTCCGAAGGTGATCGAGGCGATCACCTGGCTCTGGGACCACCGCGACGACCCGGACCTGATCAAGAACGCGCACGCGCAGATGGGCGGCACCATCCTGCCCCAAATCCTGGAGACCGCGCAGAGCTTCGGGCAAACGCTCAAGGCGGTCGTCGGCGCGCTGCTCGGTCAGCTCACCGACCTCGCCTCCGGTTTGCTCGACATGCTTGGATCCATCACCGGAATCCCGCTGCTGTCGATGGCGAAGGGCTTCGTGCAGAAGGCCAGCACCGCGATCGGCTCCATGGTCGACTGGGTCAAGGGCGCGTTCACGACGTGCGTGGACACCGTCGGCAAGGTCATCAAGGCCATCGGCGACTTCATCGCCCCCTACAAAGAAGTCCTCTGCTCGATCGCCATGGCCATCATCAACCCGGCGATGATCCCCGTGATCCTCGCGGGTTGGGCCTGGCGCGCGCTGCCGAATTGCATCAAGGAGCCGATCATCGATCTGCTCCTGGACGCGGCGATCGGGTTCCTCGAAAACGCCCCGCTCATCGTCGTCTTCGGCGTGCTGTGGCCGATCCTCAAGTCCGGCATCGTCGGCTTCTTGAAGCAGCTCCGCGGCAAGGACATGGAGACGAAATGCGCCGTCTCCGACAAGATCGCGAAGATCATCAGCGGCGCAAGCCCGGAATTCCTGTTCGGCTTCGTGAAGGGGTTCCTCAAGGGCGCCTGGGACGACATCTCGTTCCCGTTTGAGCTCATCTACAAGGTGCTCGAAGGCGTCACCAAGATCGTCGACTGGCTTGGCGGGCTCGCTGAGAGCGCGATCACGTCGGGCACGCCGCAGCAGCAGCCCGCAGCGGCGCCTGCAGCCGCACCGGCCGGCAATGCCCCAACATCCGACGAGCTCGGCAAGCGCGGCGGGGAGATGGCCGCCGAGCTTCGCCCGCCCGCAGAAGCAGCCGCGAACGGCTTCATGCCCGCGGTGACGGAGGTGTTCACGGGCGGCGGCAATATGTCGCTGGACGACCTCATCGGAAAACTCGGCGGCGCATGGGATTCAATCCAGAGCGCGATCGGCGGCGCGGGCGCTTCGCTCGCGGACAAGGTGTGCGAATTCTTCACGGGCAAGGGCGCTGAGGGGTCGATCGGCGAAGGCGTCGGGTACGTCGCGGGCATCGTCGCGGTCGAGGCGATCCTCTCGGTGTTGACGGTCGGGGCGTGGGAGGCCGCGAGCCCGGCATTGAAGGCGTTGGAGCCGCTGTTCAAGATCGTGAACTGGGGCCGGGACGCCATGAACGAGGTGTTCGGCCTCGTCGGGAAGGTCGGCGGCGTGCTGGTCGACGGCGTGAAGGGCCTCGGCAAGCTGCTCGGGAAGATGGGCGGGGCGACGGGCGAGGTGATGAAGGCGGTCGAGACCATCGGCGGCAAGCTCGTGGCGTACGGGGCCGAGCTTTTGGAGCGCTTCGGGTCGGGCCTGGAAGAAGGGCTGCAGAAGATCGGCAAGGGCCTGCTCGGCGAGCAGGGCGACCGGATGCTGGCCGCCGCGGCCGACAAGAAGGCGGCGCAAGCGCTCGCGGGCGACATCGTCGGGGCCGACGCGGACCGCGTCGCTGGCGGCCTCGTCAACGATGCCGACAAGACCGCCGCGACCGTGGCAGGCGATGCCGACAAGACCGCCGCGACCGTCGCAGGCGATGCCGACAAGACCGCCGCGACCGTCGCGAGCGACGCGGACAAGACCGCAGCGACCGTCGCAGGCGATGCCGACAAGACCGCCTCGCAAGTGGCCTCGGACGCCGACAAGACCGCTGCCAAGGCGACCGACACGCCGGCCACGAGCGGCCCCGCCGCAGACGCCGACAACGCCGCAAAGCGCGCCCTCGACTCCACGAAGCCCGGCGACGTGCTGCAGATGAACGTCGAGCAGTGGGCCAAGGACCCTGTCGCCCAGCGCACCCTCTTCGACAACGCGCAGGCCGCGGTCGAGCGGATGAAGGCGGCCGGCCAGAAGATCACCGAGGGCATGGAGGGCGCGGACGTCGTCTCCCTGCTCAAGCGCGACAATTTCGAGGATTTCGTCGCCGAGGTCATCAAGAAGCAGCGCGGCAAGGGCTACCCCACGATGGGGGACATGTCCGACATCATCCGCGGGCGCTTCAACCTCGCGACCGGCGAGGATGTCGCGACCGTCGCCGAGCGGATGCAGAAGGAGTTCGAAGGCCACATCTTCGAGATCAAGGAGCCGCGCCCGGGCTACCCGCGCTGGCACATCAACGTCACCGACGCAGAGACTGGCCTCGTCCACGAGTGGCAGGTCGGCACCGACGCGACCACCAGGTTCTACGAGACGAATTCGCTCGAGATCCCGTCGTCTGTACACTCGTTCGGCGGCCACCCGAACTTCCACGACGGCGTCTACAAGCTCCTCGACAAGGTCAAGGACCCGGCGTTGCGCGCCGAATATGGCATCGACGAGATGATGTCGCGCTACTCCTCCTTCGCGGAGGAGACGGGCGCAGGCCTGCCCCCGAACTTCGAGGCGCGCTACAAGGCGATGTCCGACGAGATCAACGCGACGATCCGCCGGATCGAGCAGGATAATCCCGGCTATCTGGACGCTGTCCTCACCGGCAAGAAGCCGCCTACGCCGTCCGGCGCTCCGACCGCACCCGTCGACGGCGTCCCCACCGCCGAAGCAGGCGTGAAGTCCGATGCCGCCGCCGTGAAGTCCGACAGCGCCGCAGCCTCGCCCGACACCGCCGGCGTCAAGACGGACGCACCGAAGACCGAAGGCCCCGCGGCCCACACGCCAGAAAAGACCAGTCCGACCCCTGGAAACGCCCAGGCTGACGCGGGCGCGACCACCACCGCGCCCAAGGTGGACGGTGCTGCGACCCGGACCCTCGACTCGACCAAACCGGGCGACGTGCTGGAGATGAACCACGCGCAGTGGGCCAACGATCCTGTCGCGCAGCGGACTTTGTTCGACAACGCCAAGGCCGCCGTCACGCGGATGCGCGAGGCCGGCGCGCGGGCGACCGAGGGCATGGAGGGCGCTGAAGTCGTCTCCATCCTCAAGCGCGAGAATTTCGAGGACTTCGTCAGCGAGGTCCTCAAGAAGCAGCGCGGCAAGAACTACCCGAACATGGGGGAGATGTCCGACATCATCCGCGGGCGCTTCAACCTCGCGACGGGTGAGGACGTCGCGACCGTCGCCGAGCGGATGCAGAAGGAATTCGCGGGCTCGATCGTCGAGATCAAGCCGCCGCGCCCGGGCTACCCGCGCTGGCACATCAACGTCCGCGACGCCGAGTCCGGCCTCGTCCACGAGTGGCAGGTCGGCACGGACGCGACCACGAAGTTCTACGAGACCCCGACCCTCGACATCCCCTCGACCGTCAAGGCTTTTGGCGGACAACCGAACTTCCACGACGGCGTCTACAAGCTCCTCGACAAGGTCAAGGACCCCGCAGTCCGGGCGGAGTACGGCCTCGACGAGATGATGAAGCGGTACTCGGCGTTCGCCGAGGAGACTGGCGCGGGCGTCCCGGTCGGCTTCGAGGCGCGCTACAAGGCGATGTCCGACGAGATCAACGCGACACTGCGCAAGATCGAGCAGGACAATCCCGGCTACCTTGACCAGGTCCTCACCGGCAAGAAGCCCGGGACCTCCGGCACGACGCCGCCCAAGACCCCGCCCGACGGCGGCGCGACCGGAAACGCCGATGCGGCTGGCGCCGAGGTTCGCAGCGATCGCCAGGCGGCCAACCCGGACAAGACGCCCACCGAAAAGCCCGCCCCGCAGGCCGACGTCGCCGGCTCCAGGAAGCTGGATTCGACGCGCCCGACCGACGTGCTGGAGATGAACCACGCGCAATGGGCGAACGACCCCGTCGCGCAACGCACCCTCTACGACAACGCGAAGGCCGCGGTCGGGCGCATGCGTGAGGCAGGCGCGCGGGCGACGGAAGGGATGGAGGGCGCCGAGGTCGTCTCCATCCTCAAGCGCGAGAATTTCGAGGAGTTCGTCAGCGAGGTCCTCAAGAAGCAGCGCGGCAAGAACTACCCGAACATGGGCGAGATGTCCGACATCATCCGCGGCCGCTTCAACCTTGCCACCGGTGAGGACGTCGCGACAGTCGCCGAGCGGATGCAGAAGGAGTTCTCGGGCTCGATCGTCGAGATCAAGCCGCCCCGCCCCGGCTACCCGCGCTGGCACATCAACGTGCGCGACGCCGAGAGCGGCCTCGTCCACGAGTGGCAGGTCGGGACCGACGCGACCACGAAGTTCTACGAGACCCCGACCCTCGACATCCCCTCAACCGTCAAGACCTTCGGCGGCCAGCCGAACTTCCACGACGGCGTCTACAAGCTCCTCGACAAGGTCAAGGACCCGGCCGTCCGCGCGGAGTACGGCCTGGACGAGATGATGAAGCGCTATTCGGCGTTCGCCGAGGAGACTGGCGCGGGGGTCCCCGCTGGCTTCGAGGCGCGCTACAAGGCGATGTCCGACGAGATCAACGCGACGTTGCGCAAGATCGAGCAGGACAACCCTGGTTATCTCGACCAGGTCCTTTCCGGAAAGAAGCCCGTCACCCCGAGCGGCGGCAGCCCCGGGACGACCGGGGCTGCTGATGGCCCTGCGGCGACCGCCAAAGCGGAACAACCGGCGAAGGACGTGCCCTCCACGACGACCGCCGTGACGACCCCCAAGGTCGAAGCCCCCGGCGCCCGCGCCCTCGACTCGACCAAGCCAGCCGATGTGCTGGAGATGAACCACGCGCAGTGGGCAAACGACCCCGTCGCGCAAAAAACGCTGTTCGACAATGCGAAAGCCGCGGTCGGGCGCATGCGCGCGGCGGGTGGCAAGGTGACGCAGGGCATGGAGGGTGCCGAGGTGGTCTCCATCCTCAAGCGCGAGAACTTCGAGGAATTCGTCAGCGAGGTCCTCAAGAAGCAACGCGGCAAGAACTACCCGAACATGGGCGAGATGTCCGACATCATCCGCGGGCGGTTCAACCTCGCGACGGGTGAGGACGTCGCGACCGTGGCCGAGCGCATGCAGAAAGAATTCGACGGGTGCATCGTGGAATTGAAGGAGCCACGCCCCGGCTACCCGCGCTGGCACATCAACGTCCGCGACGCCGAGTCCGGCCTCACGCACGAGTGGCAGGTCGGAACGACGTCCACGACGAAGTTCTACGAGACGCCCAGCCTCGACATCCCCTCGACCGTCAAAACCTTCGGCGGTCAGCCCAATTTCCACGACGGCGTCTACAAGCTGCTCGACAAGGTGAAGGACCCGGCCGTCCGCGCCCAGTACGGCATCCCGGACATGATGAAGCGGTACTCGGCGTTCGCCGAGGAGACCGGCGCCGGCATCCCCGCGAACTTCGAGGCGCGCTACAACGCGATGTCCGACGAGATCAACGCGACGATCCGCAAGATCGAGCAGGACAATCCCGGGTATCTGGACGAGGTCCTCTCTGGAAAGAAGCCCGTCACCCCCGGCGGCGGCCCGCCGAAGGTCGACCCGACAGAAGCCAGCGCCAAGACGACGGCCAAGGAGAGCGCCTGATCGGACGCAGCGGCGCCCCACGTTCGCCGGTTACAGGCTCGTCATGACCCCCTCCGACCTCGCCACGACCTGCGACCTCCACGGCGAGCCCGCCCCCTTCACCGGCAAGGTGGACGTCGAAGGAGACCGGCTGATCGCCGTTTGCTGGTGTCCCGCGTGCAAAGCCGAGCTTCGCGTTTGGCGCCCTGCCGACGCCCCTGCCCTACGGGCCTGGCAAACCGCGCGATCAGCGGCTTCGGCAGGTTGGGAGCGGTCGTGGGCGACGTTGCGGAGCGGGGACGCGGGGAAGGTGCGGGCGCTGATCGTCGCAGCCGCTGCTGATCCGACGCTGGATCTGCCCTTGGTGCGGCTGAACGAGCTGCCGGGCGACCTGCGACTCCCCGTCGCCGCGTGGCTCACGCTGGTCCTCGACCACCCCGCGTTCGCCCCCTCCGTGACGGACGCCGAGCGCATCGAGGAGGCCCTCGCAGCTGGGCTCGCGACGGGAGACAGCGCCGTGTCTACCGCCCTCCTCGCGCGCCGCGGCCGCTACGCCGACGACGCCTGGGAGACGGCCTTCCGGCGCATCCAGGGCCGCGTTCCAGCGGATGCGGACGCCCGGGCGCTCGGCCCACTACTCTCCGGGCTTCGCGGCACCCCCGCGCGGGGCTTTGCCGAGGCGCGGTGGTTTGCAGCGCCACTCAAGGCGTTGCTCGCGGGGAGCTGACCGCTCACTCGATCGCCTCCCGCAGCATGGCGCACCGCCGCAGCCGGAGGCCGCTCTCGTCCTCGGGCGTGCTCGCCGGCACCAGCGCCGCCCGGAACCCATGCCGCGCCGCCTCTCGCAAGCGCGCCAACGGCTGACTCACGCCCCGCAGCTCCCCGACGAGCCCGATCTCCCCGATCACCAGCAGGTCCGCGGGCACCACCTGCCCCGTGAAGCTGCTGTGGATCGCGACCGCGACCGCCAGATCCACCGCCGGCTCGCCGATCCGCACCCCACCCGCCACGCTCACGAACACGTCGTGGTCCGAAAGCGGCAGTCCCGCTTTGCCGAGCACTGCGAGCAGCAGCGAGAGCCGATTGCGGTCGAAGCCGAGCGCGGTCCGACTGGGCGTCGGGTTCACGTTCGCCCCGACGAGCGCCTGAACCTCTACGAGCAGTGGCCTCGACCCCTCCATCGTGCACGTCACCACCGTCCCCGCAGCGTCGCTCGCCCGCTCCTTCAGCAGCCTTGCAGAAGCGTCCGGCACGTCCACCAAACCATCCTCGCGCATCTCGAACATGCCGATCTCGCCCGTCGACCCAAACCGGTTCTTCGTCGCCCGTAAAATGCGCAGCGAGGAGGACCCGTCGCCCTCGAAGTACAGAACCGTGTCGACCAGATGCTCCAGCGCCCGCGGCCCCGCGAGTGTCCCCTCCTTCGTGACGTGCCCGACCAGGAACGTGGCGATGTCCCGCCCCTTCGCGAGCTGCACAGCCGCAGCCGCTACGGCCCGCACCTGGGAGATCGTGCCCGGCGTGCCGTCCAGATCCGGGTCGTGGAGCGTCTGGACCGAGTCGAGGACGAGCACTCGCGGCTGCACCTGCTCCACGGCCTCCCTCACGGCCGCCAGCGACGTGTCCGCCAGCAGGTACAGCTCATCCGACGCGATGCCAAGCCGATCCGCGCGGAGCCGCACCTGTCGCGCGCTCTCCTCGCCCGAGACGTAAAGCACACGAACGCCCCGATGCGCGAACGCGGCCATCGCGATGAGCAGCACCGTCGACTTTCCGACGCCCGGGTCCCCGCCAAGCAACACCACGCTCCCCGTCACCAGCCCGCCGCCAAGCACCCGGTCCATCTCCCCAATTCCCACCCGCAAACGCACTTCGCCGCCATCGCCCTGCGCGATCTGCGTCAACGGGAGGGCGATCGGTGCTGATGGCCTTCGGGGCCGTCCGGCGGCCTGTGCGACCTCCTCCAGCAGACTGTTCCACGCGCCACACTCGGCGCATCGCCCCATCCACGTCGCCGCGACGTGCCCGCACTGCTGACAGACGAACCTTGACTTCTGCTTTGACACGGAACCTCAGGATGAACGATTGTTGACTCATCCGTTCAGTAACGCGACCCGGAACGCGCGCAAGCCCGGGCTCGAAAATCGCCCAGAATCCCGACTCCCCGCCCCAAACGCCGCCTACTTCGCGACGCCCTCTTCCGCCGTGCCCGCTGAGCCATCCTCAGCCTCAGCCGCCTGCACGTGGATCCCGACCTCGGGCTCCCCGTTGACCCGCCGCCAAACCCACGCCAGCGTCGTCCGCACGGACTCCATCCACTGGAACACGACCGGAACGACCAGCAGCGTCAGCACGGTCGACGAGATGACACCGCCAATCACCGCAATTCCCATCGGCGCCCGGAACTCCGACCCCATGCCGGTCCCCAGCGCCGTCGGGAGCATGCCCAGCGCCATCGCCGCCGAGGTCATCAGGATCGGCCGCATCCGCCGCGGGCCGGCGATCCGCATGGCATCGGCCGCGTTGTGCCCATCCCGCATGGCGACGAGCGCGCCGTCCACGAGCAAGATGGCGTTCTTCGTCACCAATCCCATCAGGAGGATGACCCCGATCTGGGAGCCGAGCGAGATGCTGTTGCCGGTGACCGCGAGGCCAAAGATCGCGCCGACAAGCGCCAACGGCACCGAGGCCAGCAACGTGAACGGGTGGATCAAGCTCTCAAACTGACTGGCGAGCACCATGAAGATGAAGATGAACGCGACGCCGATCGCCATCCCCATCGCCTGGGCGGTGTCGTTCATGTCCCGCGCCTGGCCGTCCAGGGTCAAAAAGTAGCCTTCCGGCAGCGGCGCCTTGGCAAGCTCGGCGTAGAAGGCGGTGAGTACGGAGCCGAGCGCTGCACCGTTGGCGACCTGCGAGCTGACAGTCACCGAGCGCATCCGGTTGTTGCGGTTGATCTCGCTCGCGCCGATGGCCATGTGCACCTTCGCCACGTCCCCAAGCGTGACGGCGCCGCGCGGGCTTGGGAGCGGAAGCAGGCTGACAGCCTCGGGATTTGCCGAGTACCGGGGGTCCGCGCGAACGCGGATCTGCGCCTCCGGGCCGCCGTCCCGCAACGTCCCGACCAGGTTGCCCTCCACCAGCAACCGCGCCGTCGCCCCGACAAGCCCCGCCGGTACGCCGCGATCCGAAGCGACCATCCGGTCGATGTCCACCCTCAGCTCAGGCTTGCCCGGGTTGATGTTCATCCGGACGTCCGCGCTTCCCGGGATGGCCTGCAGCATCTTTTGCAGCCGGGTGCCCTGCACGAGCAGTCCGTCCAGATCCGGGCCTTGAACGATGAACATCATCGGCGGCCAGTCGCCCAGCCCCTCGATGACCCCGGGCTCGGACAGCGTCACCTCCGCCGTCTTGACCGTCTCCAGGGTCTTGCGGATCTCGTCGTCGTACCAATCAAGCTTGTGGGACCGATGGTTCTTGTCCGTCATCTGCACGCGGAACCGGGCGCGGTTGGTCTGGTCCTCATGCCCGATGATGGTGTAGACGCGCGTGACGTCCGGGATCGCGAGGAGGGCCTTCTCCACTGGCTTTGCGGCGGCGTCCGTCGTCTCCAGCGAGGTGCCGACGGGCAACCGGAAGTCGGCGAGCACCTCGCCCCGATCCTGCTTCGGCATGAACTCGCCGGGCAGGAAGGCGGCGAGGAGCCCAGCGGCGACAACAGCGGCAAAAGCGAGCCCCACCGTCGTCTTTCGGTGGATCAGCACCCAGTCGAGCGTCACCCGGTAGCGGTGGTCGATGTTGTCGAGGAAGCGCTCGATGTACCCGGCGATCCCGCGCCGGGGGCCCGGTACGTGGGCCTTGCTCAACCGCGCCGAGAGCATCGGATCGAGGGTAAACGCCACGAACAGCGAGATCGAGACGGCGATGGTGATCGTGAGCCCGAACTGCTTGAAGAACTGGCCGACCATGCCGCTCATGAAGGCGACGGGCACGAAGACGGCGACCAGCGAGAGCGTCGTCGCGAGGACCGCCAGCGCAATCTCGCGCGTGCCCCGACTCGCGGCCTCGGCAGGAGAATCGCCCGCTTCGAGGCGCCGGGTGATGCTCTCCCGCACGACGACGGCGTCGTCGATCAACAGGCCGATGGCGAGGCTCATGCCGAGCAAGGTCATCGTGTTGATGGAGAAGCCAGCGAGGTACATCGCCGCGAAGGTGCCGATGATCGACGTCGGCAGCGCGAGCGACGAGATCAGCGTGCCGCGCCAGTCGAGCAGGAAGAACAGGATGACGAGGACGGCCATCGCGCCGCCGTAGTAGATCGCGATCCAGACCTCGTCGGCGTTCGCCTCGATGTCCTTGGACGTGTCGGCGATGACGTTGTAGGCAGCGGCGTTTCCGAGCGTCGGGACGACCTTTTCGAGCTGGGCCGCGATGCCATGACATACATCGACGGTGTTGGCGCCGGACTTCTTGATGATCTCCAGCGAGACCGCATCCTGTAGGTTGTTCCGGACGTATCTCGTGGCCCGTTCGTGCCCGTCGGCCACGCTGGCGATCTCGCCGAGCAGCACCTGGCGGCCATCCTGGGTCATCGAGACGACGGTGCTCGCGAGGTCCTTCACGCTGCGGTACTGCCCGTCCGCACGGATGCCCACCGCGTAGCCCTCGGTGTCAAACTGCCCAACTGGCACCGAGATATTCTCGTAGCCGATCCGCTCGGCCACGGAGGTTGCCGGCACGCCCAGCGCGGCGAGCTGGTCGAGGTTCAGATCCACGTGGATCTCGCGCTTCTGACCCCCGATCACGTTGACGCTGCCGACGCCCTGCACCTGCTCCAGGAACGGCCGAAGCCGGTCGTCTGCAAGCTGCCTCGTAAAGTTCACGTCGCCGCTGGACGCCAACGCGACGACCATGACCGGCAGCGCGCCGATGTCCACCTGCTTGATCACGGGATCAAGCACGTCCTTCGGCAGCTTGCCCTTGGCGATCCCGATGCCGTCGCGCACCTGGTTCGTGGCGGCGTCCACGTTCGTGCCCATCTTGAATTGCAGGATCATCATCGACGCGCTGTCGCGGGTGAAGCTCTGCAATTTGTCGATGCCAGCGATGCCGGCAACGGCGTCCTCAAGCGGCCGGGTCACGTCACGCTCGATGTCCTCCGGCGGGGCGCCCGGGTAGATCGTCTGCACGAGGACGATCGGAAAGTCGACGGGCGGGTAGAGGTCGGTCGGGAGGCGGGCGAGCGACAGCAGGCCGAGGACAAGTATCGCGACGCTCAGCATCGCCGTGAAGACCGGCCGACGGATCGCGATGTCAGAGAGGTTCATCGCCTACTCTGCAAGCGTGTGGGGCGGGTCGAGCACCACCTGCGCGCCGAGCTGCAGGTCACCGGAGACGATGATGCTGTCGCCCTGATCGTCGAGCACCGTCACCGGGACGCGCTTTGGGGCGGCGCCGGCCCCGGTGGCCACGAACACACAGAAGTCCGGCCGGGCGACCAACGCGGCTTTCGGCAGCTTCCACCCGTCCACATCGCTGGCGCCCTGCACGACCACACGCGCGAACCCGTGCGCGCGCAACGCGGCCGGCGGATCAACGATCCGGATCTCTACCGGAAGCCGCCGCGTGGCGACGTCCAGCGACGGGAGTACACGGAGGACCTTCGCCGGGTATCCGACGGTCGCGCCCGGAGTCGCCGGGTAGACGGTCGCATCCAGCCCCTCGCGCAGCCAGGTCGCGGCGTCCTCGGGGGCGGTGCCCTTCAACTGCAGCGCCGAGACGTCGTCCAGCAGGAACAGTGGCGTTCCGCCACCGGTCATGATGCCGGCGTTGTCCGGGCCGTTCTGGATGACGCCGCCAAAGGGCGCCCTGAGTGTCTGATGGTCGAGGTTCGCCTTCGCCATCGCCGCCGCTGCCTTCGCCTGCTGGACGCCCGCGCGGGCCGCCAAGATCGAGGCCTGAGTCGTCGACCAGTCCTGCTCGCTCAACGCCCCCGCGTCCTTGAGCTTCTTCGCCCGCTCAAAGCTCGCCTCGCCGCCGGCCACCTGTGCCTCGGCGCCGGCGACGGCGGCAGCAGCCTGGTCGTACTGCGCCTGCGCGATCCCGGCATCGAGGACCGCGATCGGCTGGCCGGCCTTCACCGCATCCCCGCGGTTCACGAGCAACCGCTGCACCCGCCCCGGCACGTCGAAGCCAAGCTGCACGGACTGGACGGGATCCAGCGAGCCCGTGATCTCGGTGCTCGGGCGGTGCCGCGCCGGCTCGGCCATTCCGTAACGAAGCGTCAGCGTCGCCGCGTCGGCCTTGCCCGCGACCGCCGGATCGGCCTTGCAGCCCGGCGTGCCCGCTGCGCCCAGCACCAGCATCCACACCAGCGCGCACGAGGCGTTTTTCACGATCGGCTGTTCCAGAGCGCCTGTGACGGCGGTTGTGACGGGCCTGCCGTCAAGGAGTTGGCGCTCTCTGCTATCCCCCGCGACGCCGAGGGCAAGGCCGCGGGCGCAGCCGGCAAGGTATGGGGGCTCGGTGTCCCCCGGTCAGCGAGCCCCTTCCGCCCCGCGTTCCCGCCGACGGGCTCCGCGACTGGCCGCCGCCCTGGCCGTGGCGCTCTCCGCGTGCGCCGCGCACCGCACCGGGGACGCTGTCCGGTCGACGACGTTCGTTGGAAATACGCGCCCAAAGCCGCTGACCGAGTGGCTGACGGCCCCGCAGACGGACCGTGCGCTCCGCAATGCCATGACTCACCCCAAAGCCGTCTGGCAAGCGTTCCTTTTCCCGGGGGTCATCGAGCCCGCCTGGGTAGACCCCGCAACCCTCGACCGGGACGGCTGGCGGCTCGAAGTCTGGTACGCCAACCACGGCTATTTTGACGCCCAGTTTCTCGGCTGGGAGATCGACCGCCCCACCCGCCCGGCCCGCCGAAAGGTGCGACCGGTCGATCTCGTCGGCCACATCGACCAGGGCCTCCCGTCCCGGGTCACCGGGATCGACGTAGCCGGGATCGAGCGCCTCGGCGCACCGCTGGCACGGCGGATCTGGGCCTCGCTCAAGATCTCGCAGGGCAGCATCTGGAACACCGACGACTGGCGCACGTCGCTCGCAGCGATCCAGGCGTTGCTGCGCGAGCATTCGTTCGCGTTCGCGAAGGTCGACGGGGACGTGCTCGTGAGCCCGACCGACCACGAAGTGCAGGTCGCCATCCGCGTGGACGCCGGGCACCCTTGTCGGCTCGGCGCCGTCACCATCGTGGGGCTCAAGCACATTCCCAGGGCGGAGCTGCTCCCGCTCCTCGACATCCACGAAGGCGAGCCCTACAAGGAGTCGAGCCTCAAGTCCACGCGCGAAAAGCTGTTCGCGCTTGGGGTTTTTGGCGTCGTGAACATCCTCCCGGACCTCTCGGACCCGGATGGCCGCCTCGTGCCGATCCGCATCGAGCTGTCCGAAAACAAGTCGCACGAGGTCAAGGCCGGCCCGGAATTCGAGTTTGAACCTGGCCTCCAGACGCTCTCCGTCGCCGCCACCTACACGGACAACAATGTCCTGAACCACCTCTGGCAGCTCTCCCAGACGGCGAAGTTCGGCGTGGCGTCCAACGTGGCGACCCTCAACGACGTGAACGCGGTCACCGTCAGCCCCGTCGGGTCGATCAGCGGCTCCTTCAATCTTCCGCGCCTCTTCAGCTCGAAATTCACGGTGTTGAACTCGGGCAGCTTCGCGCGCACCCTCACGAACTACGGCGACGTCCTGAGCGCCGAGTATGCGCCCGCGGTGAGCTGGTCGGGGGTGCCCAAGCTCTCGCCCTCGGTCGGCTACCGCATCCGGTACGAGGACATCCTCGGCGCCGGGACCGCCTGCATCCTGCAGGCCAACAGCTACGGCGCGGCGTCGGAGTACCCGTACCTGATCTCCGAGCTGGAGCAGGCGGCGACGTACGACGGGCGGAACGACCCGCTCTCGCCGACGCGCGGGTGGTATTGGAACTTGAAGCTGGACGAAGCCGGAGGGCCGTTCGGCGGGTTGTACGACTTCTTCAAGGCGCAGGGCGAGGTGCGCGCCTACCGATCCATCCTCCGGATCGCCCACCAGGACTTCGGTACCACGGTGGCCGCTCGGCTTGGGGGCGGGATCATCGCCCCGTACAGCAACACCACGCACATCCCCCTGGAAGAACGCCTCTATCTTGGCGGTGGAACAACGGTCCGGGGCTGGGGCGCGAACGAGCTCGGGCCCTACGCGCCAACCTCGTGCTCGACGATCGGCGGAACAGGATTTGTACCTGTTGGCGGCGATCTTTCGCTGTACGGGAACCTGGAGCTGCGGCAGCCGCTGCCGTTCTACCCGGACGTGAGCCTCGCGACGTTCCTGGACGCCGGGCGCGTGTGGGACGTGCCCGCGAACTTCAACCTCTCGGAGATCCAGTACAGCGTCGGCGGCGGCCTGCGGTACAACACCGCCATCGGGCCAATTCGGCTCGATGTTGCCTGGCGACTCGGAGACTCGCCGTACTTCGCCGGGGAGCACACGGTCACGACGACGCCGCTCCTCGGACCCGGCTACGCGAACCCGAACGGGGTCTCAAGCCTGGAATACCCCGTTGGCCAGACCTACCACTACTCGCCCGACTTTCCGCGTTGGGCGCTGCATTTTGGCCTCTCGGAGGCGTTCTGAGCCGGGGGCGCAGGGTAGCCGCCGGCGTGATCGCGGGCGTGTGCTTGACGCTGGCGATCGGCCTGGTCGGCGCCGTGGTGTGGGCGAGAACCGCGTCTGGAAACGCCTGGTTGCTGGGGACGATCCTGAAGGTCGCCGGGCCGGCGAGAGGGACGCTGACGGCGGGCAGCCTGGCGACGAACCTGACGGACAGCCTCACGCTCTCGGACGTGAACCTCAACGGGGAGGACGGCGCGGTGCTCGTACATGTCGACGAGGTCGATGTGGCCTTCGATCTCGGCGGGATCTTAGGGCGCAAGCTGGTGGTGAACGACCTCGCCGTGCACGGCGTGCGGGTGCACCTCCAAAAGGCTGACGGGACCTGCACGAACCCGCTGGACCTCTGGGACCCGGGCACGTCCCCAGGCGGCCCGTGGACGGGCATCGGCCTCGACATCGCCGTGAACGCGTTGAGCGTGGGGGCGGACGAGATCAGCACCTGTGCCGGTGCGAATCCGCTCGTCGCGTCGACGGTGACGCTCTCCGGCAATGCGAGCATCACCGGCCCGCTGGTCGACACCGGAGGTCTGCGGCTGGCCGGTCTGCTGACGACACCGCTGCTCCCCGAGCCCACCCGGTTTGAAGCCACGGTCGTCGGGAGCTGGGACGGCAAGGACGCGCGCACGACGGCGGTGCGCGCGAGCCTTGGGGCGCAAGACCTCGCCCTGAACGGCGAGGTGACCGGCCTGGACACGCCCAACGTGCTCGTCGCCGCCCACCTGACGAGCGTCACGTTCGCGCCGGAGCCCCTCGGCATTCCGGGGATCCACGGCATCGTCACGGCGACGGGGGAGGTGAAGGGACGCCTCGACCAGCCGAAGGTCACCCTGGCGCTGAAAACCGAGGGAGGCACCGTCACAATCGACGGCGACGCCGACCTGAGCGGCGACCGCCCGACCTGGCACGCGGATGTCGCCATCCCCTCGGAGCTCGACCTCGGCGCGACCATCGACGCCCTGCCGGCTTCGCACGTCGCCGGCCACGTCCTGCTCGACGGCAGCGGCCAGAGCTGGCCCGACGACCTCGTCATCGACGGCACCGCCGATCTGACCTCCTCCACCTTCCTCGGCGCCGGCCCCTACCGGGTGAGCGGCCCGATCCACCTCGACCACGGCAACCTCGGCGCACCCGTGCTGGACATCCGCACCCCGGCCGGCAGCGCGAAGCTCACGATTCGCGCGGACGTGGCGATGAGCACCGCCGCCGTCAGCATCCTCGACACCGACGTGGATCTGGCCGGGCTCGCCGCGTACGGGGTCCCCGGGCTGCAGGGCCACGTGCACTTTACCGGCAGTCTCAGCGGGGACTGGCTGGACGGCGGCCACGCACGCGCGGAAGGCGTGCTTCGCGGGGGCGCTTTCGGCTACCGCGACGCTGCGACCGTCGCCTCGCTGGCTGGCCCGGTCCGGGTGACCTGGGACCACGATCATGGAAGGTTCGAGGCGGAATTGCAGACCGGCTCCGTGGCCGTCCCTGCCGACGGTAGAACCGTGCGGGCATCTGCGGTAACAGCGACCGCCAACCTCGACTTTGACGCGAGGGGCGTGACCGGACGGGTGGACTCGCGGGCGACGGACGTGACCGTACCGACTGAACACTACGATCTGCTCGTCGCCAACGCCTTGATCGGCCCGGACGACATCGAGTTCGCGGCGCTCGGCGGGGGCTCCGAGCCGGACGCCGCTCCCGACGCGCTGCCGGACGTCGAGACCATCGCGGCGGAGGGCCGTTACAGCTACCTGGGCGCGCTCTCCCTCACGTCGGCGCACTACGCCCCCAGCGCCGCGGTGGACTGGCACCTGACCGAGCCGGCCTCCGTCACCACCGCCAACGGTTCCTTGAACGTGCACGCCGCCGCGGCCTCAACCAGCGGGGCGACGCTTGCCGCCGACGGCGTCCTCGGCCCGACCAGACCCTGTGATTTCACGGCGTCACTCAAGGATTTTCCGCTCTCCACGCTGGCGCTTGTCCTGCCCGGCCCCGCGTTCGGCGGCACGGTGACGGGGAACGCGCACTTGAAGGGCACCCTCGCTGCACCGATCACGACGTTTGAGGCCCATGGCACCGCCCTGGTCGTCCCCGGGATCCTCGCGTCGGGTGACGCCGACGTGACCGGGACCTCCGACGGGCGCTCCGTCGCGACCGCGATCACCTTGCGAAAAACCCGAGCCGACGACACCATTTTGACCGTGAAGGCGTCTGTCGGGCTGAGACCGGGCGGGGATCACCCGGCGATCGACCGGCTCGCGCCCCTCGCGGCCGTGGCCACCGTGTCGCCGTCGACCAGCCAGGCGTGGCGCGCGCTCCTCGACCCCGCCCTGATCCCGGCGGAGATCCCGGACTTCCGAACGGCCGCCCAGCTCACCCTCTCCGGAACGCTCGACGCCCCCGCCGCCACCCTGAGCGCGGGGGCCCAGGTTCGATTGCCAGGCGGCTGGGTCGCGCTCGACGCCGATGCCGCCGTGCGCGACGACGTCGGCAGCGTGCGGCTCGTCGCCACGCAGGAGCTCACCCGACGCGCGGAGGTCACCGGCACCTACGGCGTGGCCCTCACGCGCCTGCTCGCGGTCGCTACAGGAGGTCCAACGCCGGACCTCGCGAAGGTGGTGTCAAACCTCGCGCTCGACGTGGTGCCGCTCCAGCTCCCGTTGACATCGCTGGGCGCCCCGCCGAGCGTCAAGGGCTCGCTGCTCGGCGGACTGCACGTCTCGGGCGACCCCGCCCTGCCGCGGGTAGAGGGCGCGCTGATGGTGATCAACGGGGCGATTGGCGAGGTCCCGATCAGCCAGGCGATGGTGACGCTGACGGGCGCAGACGGTGGCTACGATGTTGACGCAGGCGTGTCCTTCGGGGGCGGCGGCGGCTTGCACGCGGCCGGGTACGTGCCGGTGGAGGCGAACCTCGGCGCCATCGACAGCCAGCTCGGTCGGTCCGGCCTGAAGCTGACGGTCGACGGCGACGGGGTGCCGCTCGCTGCGGCGAGCGCGTTCGTACCCGGACTCACGGGCGCGCATGGCATGGCGAAGCTGGCGGGGACGGTCGTTGGGCGGGCAGACGCCCCGGAGCCCGACCTGCGCCTGACACTGGCGAACGGCTCGTTCACCATCGACCCGCTGAACGTCCAGTACGATGCCGTGAACCTCGATGCCCACCTCACGAGCGGCGGTGTGGACCTCACCACGCTGGAGGCCACAACTCGCTCCCACACCCGCGAGCTGAACCTCAACAAGACAGGCCGCATCAGCGCTTCGGGGCACGTCGCGCTCGATCACTATCGCCCGGGAGCCGTGCGCGGGGCGCTTGAGCTGGGGAACGCGTGGGTTGCCAACCGAACGGACGTATCCGTCCAGGCCACCTCGTCGCTACGCGTCGCCGGTACCTGGCCGCTGCTGTCCATCGGTGGGCGAGTCGACGTGGACGACGCAAACGTGGTGTTGAAGGAGAGCTTTTTCACGGCTGAGTCCAGCCTGCAGCTCGACCCGGACATCACCGTGCAGCGGACGGGCGCGACCGTCGAAAAGAAAGTCGCGGTGGGACTGCCTTTTGACGTCAACATGGACATCCAGGTCTACCTCAACCGGCACACCAACGTGGACGTCACGATCCCGATGGAACAGTTCGGCGGCGACCTGACCAAGAGCCTGTCCAACCTGCGCTTTGCGGTCTCACTGGACAGTCCGGACGGCCTGCATCTTCAGCGGGAGGACGGCGTGGTCCAGCTCTCGGGCCTGGTCGAGCCGACCTCCGGCGTCGCAAATGTGCTCGGAAAGGACTTCAACATCAACGGCGGCACCGTGAGCTTTACCGGGGTTGACTACCTGAACCCGCTGCTCAACCTCGGGGCAACGTACGACAGCGGCGCGAACGGCACGATCACCGCGCACATCTCAGGGAGCGCCACCGCGCCGGGGATCAGCTTCAACTCGGATCTGGGCAAGTCGACGGACGACATGATCAGCATCCTGCTGTTCGGAGCGCCCATCAGCGACCTGCAGAATTCCTCGCAGAGCAGCGCCGCAATCCTGGCGGCCTTCCAGTCGATCTTCAAGTCGCAGATGAACGAAGCGGCTTCGCTCACGCGGCTGGACGTCGTGCAGTTCAGCTCGGACAGCTACACGTTCGGGAAGCGCTTCGGAAAAGACGTGCTGGTCGAGATCGTGTTCAACAACCAGAACCAGAGCGCGTCGACGACGGTGCCGAAGAACCCCGTTGAACTGCACGTCGAATTGCCCTTGTGGAAGGGCTGGTATCTGCAGGGGATGGGGGGGACGGCGGGGATCGGGCAGATCAGCGCTTATGCGCGGTGGAGGTTTTAGTGGCGAGAAACAATTCGGCTCGTTTAACGCGGCTTGCTTGCTTGGCGGCGCGGGGCGCGGCTACCCCCGGGCCGGCCGCGAGTTTCAGGCACCCGCCAGACGCGGGGCACGCCCGGCGAGCGCGAACGCTACCCCACCCCGCTCCACGGCTGGTACGTGACCACGACCTCCATCCCCGGCCGCGGAACGGCGTTTCCCGTGAAGACCACGGCATTGTCGCCCGGCGAGTACTCCCAGCCGTCATCCGGTCGGTTCGGCATGGTGACGCCGTCCACCGTGACCACCACCGTCGCCGGATCGGGCACGCGCGCGAGGTAGAACGTCGTGTCCCACCCCGCGACGTCGAGCCCGACACGGGCCAGCAACGCCGAATAGTCATCCGAACAGATCGAATCCGACCACCCGCTCGTCTCGGCGACGGCCTGGAGGTACCGCACCCCCGCATCTGCCGCGGAGGTCCCTGACACGCAGCCCTGCGGCAGGTCTCCGACCAGCGCATGCGCGCGAAAACCGCCCGTCCCCGCCGCACTTTCCAGGATCCCGAGGTAGGTGTCGACGGCGTCCGGCGAGTGATCGTCCTCGTCCGAGACATACACGACGTTCAAGGCACTCGTCGCCCGCACAAGGCCCGGGTTCAAGCTCGGGTTCACCGCCAGCGCGGAGGTGAGCAGACCCTCCTCGTCGCGCGACCCGTCCGTGCCGACGGACACGGCGGCCGTGAACGCCTGATCGAGCAGGGGCGTCGCGGGGGTGATGATGGCACCCCGCAACGCGCCGTGCTCGTTCGGATCCGTCGTGACAACGCCGATCTGCCAGTCGGCGAACGTGCCCGAGAGCACGTCCACGAACGAGGAAAAGTTCGCGCTCAACCTGCCTTGCTCCTCCGTCATCGACTGCGAATTGTCGATCACGAACAAGATGTCCGCGGAGACCTCCTCCCCGCCTTGCGTGAACTTGTCCTGCGCCCCGACCTTGACGAGCTTGTTCTCGGTGCAAGCAGCCATTCCCAACAGGGCGAGGGCGGCACAGAGATGAGCGGTCCGGACAGGCATTCCACCAACTGTAACCGGGAGTCGGATACACTGGGCTGATGCTCGCGCTCCTTGCCATCATCGGGTGTTCGCCCGACTTCGCCAACGTCGACGGCGTGCAGATCGCAACGCTGACGGTGGCGCCAGGCTCGCTCACGCTGGACACCACACCGGCGGGCGGGATCCAGCAGCAGTTCCAGGCGGTCGCCCAGCTGATGAACGGCGACGTCGTGAACCTGCAGACGGTCGACTGGTCGTTGTCCAACGCCAGCGCCGGGACCATCGACAGCACTGGCCTGTTCACCGCGTCCAGCACGAACGGCGGTGTCACCTGGGTGACCGCCCGGTTTGACAGCGTGGATGCGACGTCGGACGTGACACTCATCTACTCGGACATCCACAACGACGCTGGCGTTGACACCACGCTTTTTGACCCCACCGAGACAACGGGACAGGCGCTCTGGACCTATCCAACGGACGGCGTGAACTTCCCGCGGAACACCCCGGGGATCGACTTCCAGTGGGCCGACGTCGGGCAGTCAGCCGTCCGCCTGCACTTCCGCTCCGAGGTCACGGACATCACGATCTACACCACGGGCACGTCGTTCACGGCGGACGAGGCAACGTGGGCCAGCATCGCTGGGACCAACGCGGGCGGCACGGTCACGGTGGACTTGTCGCTCGCCGTCGGCGGGCAGGTGCTCACGGCGGACCCGCTCACGCTCAACGTCAACCGGATGGACGGACAGGGCACGATCTACTACTGGAGCACGTCGGTTCAGGGGATCATGAAGGTCCCGTACGGCGGAACGCCTACTGAGTACTTGACTGTTGCGAACACGGGGCATTGTGTTGGCTGTCACGTCGTGCGCGGGGACTACATCGCGTACAGCTACGACGGCGGTAACGGCGGCATGGGCATCACGAAGCTCTCCGACAACAGCACCGTCCTCGGCTACAACACCGACCAGATCGGCAATTTCAAGTCGTTCTCGCCGGATGGGAAGTACCTGCTGGCGACGTACGCGGGCTCGCTCATGCTCTACGACGGCGTCACCGGCGCGTTCCTGAACGAGGTGGCGACGGGCGGGAACGCGACACACGTGGACTGGAGCCCGGACGGGACCCGCGTTGCGTTGGTCTTTACCGACGGCGGCGGGTGTGACTGGTCGTTCACGGGCGGCCAGATCGCGGTCATGGATGTGGTGGGCGACGGGCAATTCGGCACTCCCACCGTCATCTACGACCCGCCTGATCCCTACAACGCCTATTACCCGGCCTGGTCGCCGGACGGGGATTGGCTCGCGTTCAACGTCTCGACGCAGGACGCGTACGACGACAGCGACGCCACGCTCTACGTCATCAATGGCGATGGTGGCACACCGATCGCGCTCGCGAAGGCGAACGCGACAACAGACATCACCAACTCCTGGCCCCATTGGGGTCCACTGCCGGACGACGACGTGCTCTGGCTCGCGTTCTCGTCCAAGCGCGCCTACGGCAACATCGTCAGCGGCGCCCCACAGATCTGGGTCACCGGCTTTGATCCGGCGCAAGCGGCGCTGGGCCTGGATCCCACCTGGCCGGCGTTCTGGCTCCCGGGGCAGGACCCCGCGCAGAACAACCACATCCCGGTGTGGACCAAGGGGTGAGCCTGCCTTCCGGCCGGTTCGCGGCGCTTCTCCTCGTCGGTGTCGTCGTTGCGGCGGGAGCGGCGTGCAAGAAGGGGGGCGCGACACCAAAAAGCTACGCAGCGTCTGTGTATGCTGGACCCGTCGGCCGCTCGCTCGTCTTCGAGCCCGTGTCCGCACACGCGGACTCCGGGGCGGACAGCGGCACGTCTGACACAGCGTCGGCCGACACGGGCGGCGCCGACACAGCCGCCGCAGACACAGCCGCGCCTGACACAGGGGGCGATACCTCGGGTGACACCGCATCCGTCGCCCGTCTCACGATCGCCATCGGCGACACAGCCTGGACGATCACGCTGCCATCCGGGCCCACTGACCACCCGTGGTCGGCCGACAACGGACTCGTCGTCGACGACTCTACCCTGCTCCCGCCCACCGTCACCAAGGGCGCAAAGGCAGACGGCGTCGAGGTGACAGACGTCGGCGCCCGGACGGTGTGGTACGGCTCGTTCCCGGACGTTGGCACCACAAGTGTGACGTCTGGCTCGCTCGCGGGGGAGTGGGCGTTCGCGCGCGACATCGGGCCGATCGCGATGCACTATGGGCAGACGGATTGGGAATTGGTCTACTACCAGTGACCCGATGCTGACCGCCGATCTCATCCGCGTCCGCAACACCCGCGAGGGGCTCAAGTGCGGCTTCGTCGACGCATCGAACGCCCGGCTCCTCGAAAAAGCCGCCGCAATCCTGACCGCGTTTGAGCTGAACGTCGGGAACGCCCGGAGCGCGCTCGACGACGCCCTCCTTGAGGCGGAGGGCGACGGCGTTGACCACAAGCTCACCCGGGGTCTCGCGAAGCTGGCGGTCGATCGCGCGGAATTCGACACGCGCGCGCCAATGCCCCCGGCCGACGTTCGCAAGGCGATCTTCGGCCTCGCCGCCCGCATCGGCCCCGTCCGCCCAGCCGCCCCGCCCCTCGACGGCGACGCCTCCGTCGACCTTCCTCGCACCGCGGACGGGCTCTGGCAGGCGCTCGGAACGCAGCTCGGCATCGACCCCAGCGAGCTCGCACGCAGCCTCTACGCTGACCTGGCGAGCGAACAAACGCTCACGTCTGTCGACGTCCCATCGGCCGGCTGGCTCCTGCATCGCTACAACGTCGCGCTCGTCCAAAGCGCGCTCCTGCACGCGCAAAAGCTCACGCTCACGCTCGCTCACCCCTCGCCGGGCCCGCTGCGCGCGCTCCTGCGCGCCCTGAAGTTCCACCAGCTCCTCGCTGACGTTCGCCGTACCGCCGAGGCCGACGCCAACGTCACCATCGTCATCGACGGTCCCGCCTCGCTTTTCGCCCAGACCACCCGCTACGGCCTGGCGCTGGCGAAGTTCTTCCCCGCGATCCCGCTGCTCGGCACCCCCTGGGCGCTCCGGGCGGACATCCTGTGGAAAGGGCGGACGACGAAGCTGGAGTTGGACAGCCGAGCCGGCCTGGTCTCCCACTACGCCGAGCGCGGCGCCTGGCAGAGTCGTGAAGCAACCTGGTTTTTCGAGCGATGGATGGAGACAGCGCCGGGCTGGACGATCGAGGTCGGCGGCCCGCCGCTGGACCAGGGCGGCGAGGGCATGGTGGTCCCCGACTTCACGATGCGACGCGACGGCGACGCGCGCCCCGTGCACATCGAGATTCTTGGGTACTGGCGAAAAGCGAGCTTGCAGCGCCGGCTTGCGCTGATGCGCAGGCACGGGCCGGAGCGGCTCATCCTCGCCGCGTCAAAAAAGTTGCTTCAGGCCGAGGAGCGCGAGGAGGTCGAGGGGGGGCTTGGCGACGCCGTCGTGCTTTTTACCGAGGTCATTCCGGTCAAAGAGGTGCTTCGGCTGGCGACGGCGATGCTGGACGCCACACCGCGACGCCAACGCCGATCAGCAACACCAGCGCCCACGCCCCGTCCGTAGCCTTCGGTAGTTCGCCCAGAAAGACCGCAGCGAGCCCCGAAGCGCCTACCGGTTCGAGCAGGATCACCGCCGCGATCACGCTGGCGGGGACGTAGCGCACCGCCCAATTGAAGCCGATGTGCCCGAGCAACTGCGGGCCGAGCGCCAGCGCGACCACCACGCCGATCGCAGGTCCAACCGGCAACAACGGCGCACCCTGCGTGAGCGACAGCAAGAGCAGGACCGCCGCCGCCGAGAGGCACACGCCCGGGCCGTACAGCGCGATGCCGACGCGCACCCGAACCGCGCTGCCAATGACAAAATAGCTCGCACCAAGCCAGCTTCCCAGCAGCGCCAGCCCGTCGCCCGCGAGCGCGCCCGCCTGCCCCTCGCCGTGCAGCGCCAGCCCAACGATGCCGACGAGCGCGACACCGACCCCAAGCCAATAGCGGCGGGTGGGCGGTCGTCCAAAAAACATGGCTTCGAGCAAGCCCACCCACACCGGGGTCGAGCAGACGATGACGGTCGAGCGCATCACCGAGGTCGCGCGGAGCGAAGCGAACCAGGCCCAGAAATGCAGGGCGAGAAAAGCGCCGGAGAGCATGGTCAGCGCCGCGTCCCGGCCGCTCGGGCGACGAAAACCCCGACCCGCGAACGGCAACATCACGAGGCCGGCGAGGAGGACGCGGCCGAACGCGAGCGTGAGCGGGTGGGCGTCGGGGGCGAGGCGGACGAGCGTTCCCGCCGCAGAGACGGCGAGGATCGCCACGGTGAGCACCAGGGGCACGGGGATGGGCGCCGCACCGACGGTCGAGGTGGTCGGGGTTGGAGTGGACACGACGGGACGGTTATCCGCCGCCGATGCTCGACCCCGCGCTCTTCGCCACGAACCCCGATGTTGTCCGTCAGAGCCTCGTGCGTAGGGGCATGGACCCAGCGCTCGTCGACCCGCTCGTCTCGCTCAACGGGCGCCGCCGGGCGCTCACGAAGGAAGGCGACGACCTGCGGCAGGCGCGAAACCAGAAGTCCCAGCTCGTCGGGCAGCGGATGAAGGCGGGGGTCGACGCCGAGGATCTGAAGGCTGAGGTGCGCGCCATCGCCGACCGGACGGGAGCGATCGAGGCTGAGCTTCTCACCGTCGCCGACGAAGAACGCAGCCTGCTCCTCGCCCTCCCCAACCTCGTCGACCCCCTGACGCCCGACGGCAGCGACGACAAGGCCAACCCGGTCGTGCGACGCTGGGGCACCCCGCGCGAGTTCGCGTTCGCCCCAAGGCCCCACGACGACGTCGCGGTCGCGCTCGGGATGTACGACCCCGAGCGGGCGGCCAAGCTCTCGGGGACGCGTTTTGCCGTCCTCTCAGGCGCGCTGGCCAAGATGGAACGGGCGTTGGTGGCGCTCTTCTGCGACATGGCGGAGGCGCGCGGGTACACCGAGGTGCAGGTGCCCTACATCGTCACGCGGGAGACGATGACGGGAACAGGCCAACTCCCGAAGTTTGAGCAGGATCTGTTCAAGATCGAGGGCGGCCTGCAGAACCAGGACGCCTTCCTCATCCCGACGGCAGAGGTACCCGTCACAAACCTGCACCGGGACGAGATCCTCGACGAATCGCAGCTCCCCATCCGCTACCACGCGTTCACGCCGTGCTTCCGTAGCGAAGCCGGGTCTGCGGGGCGCGACACGCGCGGGCTGGTGCGCGTCCACCAGTTCCACAAGGTCGAGCTCGTCTGGATCACGCGTCCGGAAGACTCAGCCGCGAACCTCGATAGCCTCGTCTCGCACGCCGAGGCCGTCCTCGAGGCCCTCGCGCTGCCGTACCAGACGGTGGCGCGGTGTGCTGGGGACGTCGGTTTTGGCGGGGCGCGCGGCTACGATCTCGAGGTCTGGCTGCCCGGTCAGGCGGCGTACCGCGAGATCAGCTCGTGCACGAACTTCGGCGACTTCCAGGCGCGCCGCCTCAAGCTCCGGTTCCGGCGCGAGAAGAAGAACCTGCTCTGTCACACGATCAACGGCTCCGGCCTCGCCGTCGGCCGCACGCTCGTCGCTATCCTCGAGAACTACCAGGAGGCCGATGGCAGCGTGATCGTCCCACCTGTGCTCGTGCCGTACATGGGCGGGTTGACGCGCATCGCGCGGTAGCTGGGCGGCTCGACCCGGGACCGGACGGTGTATGATCCGCGGCGTCCACGGAGTCTGCATGTTCCTTCTCCTCACCTTCGCTTGCACCCAGCCCTGCGGGAGCGTCAAAGACGGCCCCGTCTGCGTCACCGACAGCGGCACCAACGGCGACAGCAGCGCCAACGGCGACTCGAGCGGCGGCGACTCGGACACCGATACCGATACCGACGCCGACACGGACACGTACACCAGCGAGTACACGGTCTGTGACGACGGGACCGCCCCGTTCACGACCATCCAGGCGGCCGTCGACGCCGCCTCCGCCCGCGACACCATCAAGCTGTGCCCGGGCACCTACGACGAGAAGGTGACGATCAGCGCCTTCAACCTGTCGATCAAGGGCGCGGGCATGGACACCACCACGCTCGCCTCCACGAGCGGGACCAGCCTGACGACCGACGGCGTGACCGTCTACGTCACCGACATGAACCTTGGCGGGGTTGGTGGCGCCAGCACCGGAGCAGCCGTCAACGCCACGAATTCGAGCGTCGAACTCGACCGCGTGCGTGCGACCGGGTTGACCGGCGGCTACGGGTTCTACGGCAACAACTCGACGTTCACCATCGACTATTCCTACATCGAGGACAGCACGCTCGGCGCCGTCATCGACCAGGACCACGGCGGCGGCCTGATCGTCTTCCAGACGGTCATACGCCGCAACGCCCCGTCCGGGTCCAGCGCCGGCGGCCAGCTCGTGCAGGTCAACGACGCGTCCGTGCAGCTCTACAACAGCATCGTCTACGACAACACGTTCAGCACCCCGACCGGGTTCTACCTGAACGGTGGCACCCAGATCATCTGGTTCTACAACGACGTCATCGCCAACAACACCTACAGCGGGTCCGGCGCGGCGACGGCCACGCTGGAGATGGTGACCGGCGGGCTCTGGGAGAACAACATCATCGTGGCGAACAGCGCAGGCGGGCTGCAGATCGACGACGGCCCCAACGCCACCGTCGAGTACAACGACGCATTCAGCAACACCGGGTTTGACCTCAAGGCGACCTCCGGCAGCGTGTCGGGGCCGAGCAACATCAGCGCCGACCCCAAATTCAACAACCCCGGCAGCGGCGACTTCACCCTGAAGTCCGGCTCGCCGTGCATCAACGCCGGCGACCCGATCTTCGGCCAGGACGACACGGACGGCAGCGTGAACGACATGGGCGCTTTTGGCGGACCTTTTGGAGTTTGGACGCCGTAAACGGAGATGCTTCGCCGGCGTGCCGGGGGCAGTTGGCCCGCGACTTGCAGGGGGGGGCAACCGGGTATGCTGCCGGTTGAACCTTGGAGCCCGGCATGTTCCTCCTCGCCCTCGCATGCACCGTTCCCTGCGGCAGTGGCACGCACCTCGAAAAGGGGACGTGTGTCGCGGACAACGCCGACTTCGGCGCGGGTGACTCGGCGACGAATACGGGGGACGACACGGGCGGGGACGCCGACACCGACACGGATTCGGATACCGATTCGGACACCGACACGGATTCGGATACCGACCCCGATACCGATGCCGACACGGGCGGCGACACGGACACCGACAGCTCGCCCGACGCGGACGGCGACGGATATCCCAGTGACGTTGACTGCGACGACGCCGACCCCACCATAAACCCGGGAGAAACTGAAGTTTGCGGGAACGGCGTCGACGACGACTGCAATCCCGCCACAGGCTGTCGCTGGTCGGGCGACGCGAACGTGACGGACTCTCCGGACGTCTTGCTCGGGCACTCCAACGGTGACGTCGCAGGGTTCACGGTCGCGGCCGGCGACTACGACGGTGATGGCGTTGGCGACGTACTGGTAGCGGCGCCATACGCGAATTCCAACGCGGGGCGGGTCTATGTGTCAACCGGCCCGGTCGTGGCGACTGCGCGCCTCAACGACGCTACCACGGTCCTTGAAGGCGCCGCGGGGAGCGATCTCGGCCTCTCGCTGGCATTCGCCGGGGACGTCGACGGCGACGGGACGGACGACGCGCTGATCGGCAGCCCAGGCCAATCCTACCGGGGGTCCGTGTACCTGCTGGCCGGCGGGACCGTTGGGACGAGCGCGGTGGGCGACGCGGCGTTCGCGACGTGGACCGGCAACGGATCCACCAACTACATCGGGCAGACGGTCGCTGCTGTCGGTGACGTCACCGGCGACGGCCTCGCAGACGTCGCGGTCTCCGACCCGTTCTCGTCCACGATCGCCTCGAACGGCGGCGTCATCTACATTTTCTCCGATCCGGTCGACACCAGCGGCGACGTCTCCCGCGCGGACGCCCGCGTGTACGGCGGCGCGAGCGACGGCCTCGGAACAGCCTACGGCGGGCCCGTCGACGTCAACGGCGACGGCGTCGACGACCTCGTCGCGTGGTCCCCTGGCAAGGTCGGCACGAACGGCGCGACCGGCGTCCTCGACGCCTACTACGGCCCGATCTCCGGCAGCACGCAGCCCACCCCCGACGTCACCTGGGAATCCGCGACGCGAGCGAGCAACAACACCGCCGTCTCCGTCACAGCGGCCGGCGACACCGACGGGGACGGCGTCGGCGACGTGCTGCTCTGCGAGGCCACCGGCCCGTCGTCCGGCCCCAGCATCTGCTACCTCGTCCTCGGCGGCACGACGGGAACGCAGAACCTGGCGCTCGGCGCCGCGACGATCTCCGCCACCAGCGCGACCGGCCTCCCCCTCGAATTCGGCGACGCAGGCGGTGATCTCGACGGCGACGGCGTCTCGGACCTCGTGATCGGCGACCCCGGCAACACCACCCACGGCAGCTACACCGGCGCCGTCCACCTCTACTACGGCCCGATTCGCGGCTCCCTGACCACCAATGACGCGGACGCCAGCTTCATCGGCGACGGAACCACCTTCATGGCCGGTTACGGCGCGGCCATCGGCGATCCGACCGGCGACGGAACCCCCGACCTGATCATCGGCGCTGCGGGCGCGGACGGAGACGCGAGCGCGAGCGGGGCCGTCTACGTCGTGCCCGGCGGCTGAGCTGGCCTCTCCCGGCGACCCGCGATAATGCCGCCACGATGGGCAAAGCGGCGGTTCTCCGCGCGTTCGCCCGGCGGTTTCGGAGGTGTGGCCGAGTGGTTTATGGCAGCGGTCTTGAAAACCGCAGACGTCGAAAGGCGCCCGTGAGTTCGAATCTCACCACCTCCTCCGTCGCCGACGGGTTGCAGCCGGCGGGCGGATCGGATACCCTGCGGCGCGCCGCCATCTGGCGGAGCATCGACTGGAGGCGTGACCGAGTGGCTTAAGGTACATCCTTGCTAAGGATGCGTAGGCGAAAGTCTACCGAGGGTTCAAATCCCTCCGCCTCCTCCATTCGCCCCACGGCGCCTGCGACTTGAAATTCCCCGCATCCTTAGCTCAATTGGATAGAGCATCTGACTACGGATCAGAAGGTTAGGAGTTCGACCCTCTTAGGATGCACCACTTCCAACGCTGGTTATTCGAAAATCGCCCGCCGCCAGCTTCGGGCTGGGTAACACCGGCTGGGTAACACCGAGCGCTAGTTCGATCTCCGCGCTGCCGGTGTGCTCGTACACGTCGTCCAGCATGTCGCCCGACCGCCACCCGCCGATCTCCATCATCGTCTTCCGGCTCACGCCGTTCAGCGCCATCCTCGTTGCCCCGGTGTGCCGCAGCGCGTGGGGGTGCATCTTCGGAAGATTCGACCGTTCGCATGCTCCTTTCAGCGAGCCTCGAAACGTCGTCAGGGGCTTCGAGGCGTCACCACGCCCCGGGAAGATCCAGCCGTCGGCGGGCTGCCCCTGCCTGATCCACTCGTCGCGGAGCGTCGCCAGCAGGTCGGCGTTCAGCGGCAGCGCCCGGCTGCTCTCCTTTTTCGGCCTCCACGTCGAACCGTCCGGCATCACCTGCGCCCGGATGAGCAGCCTCCCCGATGTCCACCCCTCGCGGACCACGTCGGCCCAGCGACGGGTCAGGACTTCGCCCGGTCGGAGGGTGAGCGCCTCCGCCACCCGGATGGCGGCGGCGGACTGCGGGGGAGTGCGCGCGCCGGTGACCAGCTCCCCGAGCAGCACCGCGGTCTGAGTCGGCATGAGCCAGCGGTGAGCCTTTCGCTCCGTCACCCGGATGGGGGTGAACGTGGGGACTGTGGCGATCAGCCCGTCCGCGTGGGCGACCTCAAGCGAGCGTTGCAGCCAGTCATCGTAGAGCTTGCACGTTCGTTGCATGTAGGGCTTGCGGCCCTGAGCGCCAGCCCGCCACGCGGCGAGCATCCGGTCCCTTGCCGCCGCCGTGACCTCGGGGAGCCGGAGCGCGCCGATCTCGCGGAGGATGGCCGGACGGGCGCAGGCCATCGGCATCTTGGTCTGGAGGCCACGCGCGGCGATCCACTGGGACATGCGCCCGCCATCCGCCCACCACTCACGGAGGGTCGGCGAGGAGGGCGGCGCGACGGGCGGCTGCGGAGACGCGATGCCGAGCAGGCGGCGCGCCTCCCACCGGGCGAGCGTCCGCTTCGCTTCCGACGCCGGGCAGAACCCGATCGCCTCCCGACGCTGCTTCTCGCCCTCGCGGTAGGCGATCCTCCAGTAGGGTTCCATTTGGCCGGTCGCGGGGTTCAGACGTTTCTCGTGGGTCAAGGATGACAAGGAGCCTCCGGGCTGTTGGGGTGTGAATGCGGACCAGACGCCCGATGGTTCTGACGGCGGGGCGCAGGCGACCAGCCAGCTCCGCGTCGAGGGTGTCAACGCTGACGTTGAGCCACCGGGCCGCTTCCGTGCGAGACAGCAACTCGCCCACCTCTGGGGGGCGCAGCGCGGCGATGGCGGACCGAAGGGCGTCGGTCAGGAGGGGAATATAACAAGCGATTTGATTAGGATCAACCACACCTTTGTGTGTGACGACATCGGGCGCGATTTCGTCGCCGAACTCCGCAGCGGCGGCGGTCCCGGGCGGGATCGTCTCGACGCTCGCGATCAGGTCGGCGACACGCCCACGCCCGAGCATGGCTACCGATCCTCGCGTGTGTGGCCGGGCCAATTCATCTGATTTCGCCCTCGCCGTTTTGCCGATCCGAGAGGCCCTCGGCCAGCGGATCGTGGACGGCGTTTTCAGGGGGGATCTGGCGCACCCCCGCCGCAAGGCGGCGAACGGTCGTGAGCGGGGCCCCGAGGCGCCGCGCGGTCTCGCGCACGGAGCAGCCCTCGGCGAGCAGGGTCGCCACCATCGCGGGCTCGACAACAACCCGCGGGACGGGCCCGGCGCGCTTCCCCTTCGCCCGCGACCTCGCGACACCTGCACGAACCCTCTCGCAGATGATCGCATGCTCGAACTCCGCGTTATGAGGAGCACCGCATAAGGCCGATTATGCTGAGCGCGGGTTTATGCGCAGTGGGACGCGCGTAAACCATGTTCAATGTGCGCGATTACGAGATGCTGCTGCGCATAATTCGCGGGGTCGGCTCCTCAGGTCCGAGGGGTGGTCGTCGGTGGCGGCGAC
>CAIMSU010000281.1 GCA_903844155.1 uncultured Pseudomonadota bacterium
CCTTTGACCTGGGTGTCTGGGACCTTCTCGCCGTTGACGGCCTTGTTCAATGCGGTGGCTGCGGTGGTCATACGTTCCTCGGAGGTGGGATCGGGCCGTGCCCGGTGGGAGAGGGACCGGCGGGGCCGGCGGGGGAGTGGGTTCACCGGGGAGCCCGGCTGACAAGGACCACTATGCAGCCGATACGGCACTCGAAAAGCCGATTTTGGCGGGTCGCCCCGACCGCAGGAAACCGCACGGGCAGGGCTCCCGGCGCGGTTCTGGCATCGCGTGTCGCGGTTGTACGCGGTCCCGGAATTGGGCCGTCGCGGTTCGGGTCGGGACGGTCGCGGTCAGGGCGGTCCTGGGCGCGGTCGGGCGCTCAGGGGCGGCGGTTCAGGCGACGAGGGGGCGGTTTGGGGCGCGGTTCGGCGTCAGCCTGGTGCGGTTGCCGGCGCGGTTTTCGGACCGCCGGGGGTGCGGTTTGGCGGATCGGGGTGAAAGCCGCGAATGTGTTAGCAATTGCGACGGTCATGGATCCCAAGCCCTCCACTTGCAGTAGTTGCGGCGCGCCGTTGCATCTCATCGAGGGCGCGGTGACCACTTGCCAGTCTTGCGGCACACAATTTGAAGGACGGAGAGTCAGCATGGACGGTTCTACCAACGAGATCGTGGGCATCGTGGTCACGCTGCTGGTCACGTTCGGCACCGCGATTGCGGCCGGGCTCGGCACCAAGGCGGCGAACCGCTTCGGCAGGTCCATAGATGCCGGGACGGACCCGGCCGACACGGCCGAAAAGCTGAGATCCGTTGACGCTTCCGCCGCGTTGGAGGCCAAGGCCATCGAGGCCGAACGGCTCAGGCTCGATGTCGCCAGCGTAAACGCCCGAAACGAGCGCCATCGGCTCGAGGCCCTGATGAACGCGGGCCGGCCCCACGCCCCGGCCGCGCCGGCGCCCGCGGCCACTCCGGTGCCAGCGGCAGCCGTGACACAGGACGTTCCCGGCCGTCACGAGGACGCCGGGGCATTGATGCAGCGGCTTCTGCTGAACCTGTTCGCCGATACCCGACACGCGCTGCCGTTCTCGCCATTCAAGGGCAAACAGGCGGATCCGAAGGATTTAGCGAGTTACGTGCCGTATAATCGAGCGACGGACGAGCCCGACGAAGGCTACGAATACGGCCTTTACTACCATGTGACATCAAATAGCTACATCGAGGCGTGGTTCGACGTTCCGGGGCCGAGTTCGGTGGGCGTGAACGTCGGATACTACTCCGATTGCACCGGGCAAGATGAGCGATTGACCGCGACTTGTGAGGCGATCAACGCCCAACCCACAGCAATGCTGCTTGCGCCGGGTTGGCACCTTGGTCCGGCAGATTGGACCGACGGGAACCTCGGCATCGAGGCAACACGGGTCGTCCACATGACAGACTTGGGGACCGGGGAGCTTCGCGCCGAGGTCGCGAGCGTATTTCTCAAGCTCGCCAGCCTGGTTCAACAGAACCGAGGATAGCGACACAACGGCTACTACAGGTCCACCAGCACCAGTCCGGCGCCCCGCTTGCCGGCGTGCTCGAAGTACGACCCACCGTAGATGTGCCAGGGCTGCGCGGCGATGAGGGCAACGGCGGTCGTCGGCTTGACCCGGGCAGCGTCCTCCGGACTCACCACAGCACGGTACCACCGGTCTGACCTGGAGAAGCCTTCGTATTCGACGAAGTAGTCTAGCCAGATCCGATCACAGTGTTTGCACCGCCTCAAGGACACAGCACCGTAGCGCCCCTTTGTCGTGTCCTCGCCGAGGAATGTTGCGGTTCCCCCGAAGCGCCTCGGGAGGAGGCACGCGCAATCGTCGGTTTCCATCAGTTCCTTTACGCCCGGAGGCACCAGCGCTAGCTCTGGTGTAACGCGGCGCTGGTCGGTGGCCGCCGAAGTTCATCCGGCCTCAACCCCCAGCTCGCCAAACGACCCCAGCGGCACCGCCTTCCGCATCCCCGGCTTCAACCTGACGGCGTACTCCGCGACGTGCCCGCCGCTGCTTCCGACCCGCACACGCGGCCCGGCCGCGTCGCCCGACGCGATCTCGGCCGCGAGCTGCGGCGTCACAAGGTCCATCGCAGCGATGGGCACCACGAGAACGAGCGCCGAGTGCAGGTTGTAGAACCCGATCTCGCCGAAAAGCTTGATGGGAATCGACATTCCCTCGCCGTCGGGGATTGCGAGCGGGTACACGTCCACGACGCCACCGAGGACGGGGCGTGCGAACTTCGGCCCGATCATCAGCGACGAGAGCACGTCGGCGAGGTCGACGCCGAGCAGCGCCTTCAGGCCGTCGAAGGCGAAGGGGCCGAGGCGCACCGCGGTGGACGGCACGGTCAGGTTGACCCGCATGGCGGCAGGATCGGCGCGCAACGCGGCGTTCACGGGATGTCCACAGTGCGGGGCGCACCCGCTGGGAGCACCTCGGGGACGAGCGCGCCCCCACCGCTCACGCCGTGGTCCTCGTCCTCGACGATCTCGTCGGCGTCCACGGCGTCGGCCAGCTCGCCGTCGTCATCGTCCGCCCCGTCACGGTCGCCGCGCGTCGTGTCGCCGCCGCCGCTGCCCGCGCCGGACTCGAGGAGGTCGAGCATCTCCTCCTGCCCCTTCGCGATGACGACGAGCGCCTTGCGGATGCCGGGGAGGTGCCGGAGCGCGCCGAGGGCCTTCGAGTCGAGCGCCGGGAGCCCGGCCTCGATGCGCCGCAGACACCCGTAGATGTCGTCGAGCGCCTGAACCTGACGGTAGGCGAGGTGCGCCTGGTGGAACGCCTGCTCGTCGGGCGAGAGGGCGCAGAACGCCTCCACGGACTC
>CAIMSU010000282.1 GCA_903844155.1 uncultured Pseudomonadota bacterium
CGGGCGACATGGCGGCCTACTGGCAGTTCCACCGGCGGCAGGAATTTTGGAGAAATCATGCTTCATGCTACGCAGATGCCGAAAGAACATGGCTCTGGCAGGAGGCGGCTTGAGCGTCGTCGAAGTTGAGCCGCACCCAATTGGTATTCGAGCAACGCGGCGGTACGACAACTGCTGACGTGGGGCTTCGCGCCGAGCTGCCGGTAGCTTGGGGGCCCGTTCAGGACCAACTTCAGCGGTTTTTGGAGACGGAGCGGGACATCGTCGCGGTGGTGAGTCGAATTTCAGCTCAACCCCTCCGGACCGTTTCACCCGTCAGGCGGCCGGGAGCGCGCCCCAACCCTCGCGGCGTGTCAGCACTCGCCGAGCCGAGTCCAGACATCTTGGAGAATCGGCTTGTGGCCGTTATGGTCGGGCGATGGGCGATGCTGCTCCGAGCGTGTGCCTCGATGGCTCGGGATGAGGCCGATCGTCTTGCCGGCCGGTCGTCGACGGTTCCCCCTGGGGCCGTAGCCGCATCACCGAAATTCCGGGAGGCTCGGCAAGCCGAGGTCCAGTCGATTCGAGACAGGGCCAGCGCGTCGTCGGCGCTCTCAGCGCGACTGGAGTCTGCCCTCGGCGGTTTGGCAACGCTGCGGCGGCCCGCAGGTGCCATTCGAGAAACCCCCCGATCCGGCAGAGATCCTCGATATGCTGCGCTTCTTCAGGCGTGGTGGAAGGTTCGCCGCGAGTGCATTCTTCAGGTCCCAAATCGGATGGCTACTCGCCGGGATATCCGGGCAAGCTTTCTTTATGAGCAATGGGGTGTCATTGCGATCGTCGCGTGCCTTCGCGCGCTTGGATGGACGATCGCCGACGACCGCTGGTTGGAGCCCGGCTTTTTTGGCACATACGAGATGCGCATTCGGCGTGGCGTGCCCTGGTTGCTGACCGACTGCAATGGCGACCGACTCCAACTTTGGTACGAACCGATGTTGCACCCCGGAAAGACTGGCAAGGGGGGGAGCAAAGGGGTCCCGGTTCTTCAGCGGGCCATGAGGAGCGTCCTCGAGCTAAGGCCAACCGAACTCACATTTTACTCTGCCAGAGGTACGTTTACACCCGACTATGCACTTTGCTTTCAGTCCTCCGGGGGCGCGCGCTCTCTCGCCTTGGGGGACGCGATCTACGTGCAGGTCCGTGACGACGACCATCCCGGCAGCGAGGAACACGAGTGCCAAGGGCGCATGAGTGAGCTCAGGGGGAAGGCCGCGAAGATTCACGAGAAATACTCTCGGGAGACCTTCTTGGCGGTTCCCGGAGAGGGTATCGTTCCGGCAAACGACGCACTCTCCTTCGTGGTCTTCCCGGGGCCGGCAATAGCCCTGAACTGGTTTGACGCGGTTTGTGAGGATGTCCTGCCGCTCGCACTCAGGCCCTGCGTGATGTCGGACAAGGACATTCTTGGCGTTCAGGACCACGATGCCGCGATGCGGGTGGTCGACAGCCTCATCGCCGGTCTGCGCGAGAGCGCTCGCATGCCGACGACGGCAGTCCCGGGGTGAGTCCCTACTCCGTCCCGTGGGGTGCTGGGGTGGGTCAGCCCTGAGGTTCATGGCTTGCGGCTTCGCAGCCCCTGCGTCACCGCCGCCCGCGACACCCCCATCGCCCTCGCGAGGTCCGCTTTCGACTTGTGTACACCCTCGGTTAACAATCGTTGCCATTCGGCCGCCCGAGCCCCCGGCGGGGTCTTCGCCGGACGAGCCTCAACCCCACTACGATCCAGTCCACGCCTGTCTTTCCGTGGCACCACGGTCTCCACAGAAAATGTTCTTTCCGAGTGCCTGGATGGGGAGCATTTCCTGACGGACGTCGCCGGATTCGCTGAAAGCGACGCCGGCCCTACCAACGTCGTCGATGGATTCGGCAAGTATGTCGAATGGTTTCTTGAACCGAACCGTGAGCGTGTCGCCGCGGAACTCAGTGTTCAAGCAGAGGAAATCCAGCAACTCGCGCTTCACGGGGGCGGGGTTGGTTTCGTACAGGTCAAGCGCCATTCCTGACAATTCCAGCAGCGCGATGCCTTCCTCGGTGTAG
>CAIMSU010000283.1 GCA_903844155.1 uncultured Pseudomonadota bacterium
CCGTCGCCACCTGCTGCGCCAGCGAGGCCTGCTGCATCACGCCGAGCGCGTCGTCGGCATCGTCGCCGTCGCCCGGGTTGCTGTCCTCCGCCTCCCCTGCAAAGCCCCTCGCGGCGAGCCAGCGCTCACACCGGACACCGAGCAGCAGACCGACGATGCCGGCGACAACGATCAGGATCGGCTCCGGAGCCTTCTTGAGCCACGTCATCGCCGCGAGCGTGGCCAGCGCGATCGCGGCGGTGGGAAGGTCGATGATCGCGCGCCTGCCAAGCACGAACGCGGCGCCGGCGATGGCACCCGAGGCGGCGGCGGTCACCCCGTTCACGAAGCCCTTGATGACGACGTTATGGGCGTACTTACGGAAGTACGGCGCCGGCCCAACCACCAAGAGGTAGCAGGGCAAGAAGGTCGCGAGGGCAGCGACGCATCCGCCGATCGGCCCCGCCGCGAGGTAGCCGATGAACGCAACCGTGATGACCACTGGGCCGGGCGTGATCATCGCGACCGCCACGGCGTCGAGGAATTGGCGCTCGGTGAGCCAGCCGAACTCGTTGACCACGCCCCCGTGCAAAAAAGGCACGATGGCCAGGCCGCTGCCGAACACGAAGGCGCCGGCCTCGGCGAAGTACCAGGCGATCTTCCACAGCACCGAGCCGTCCGCCGGACCGTGCAGACCCGTCAGCAGGAGCGGCCACGGGAACACCATGGCGGCGACCCTCGGCGACGGGGGCCGAGCGGCTATGGCGCCGACGACCCCGCACAGAAGAAAGAGCCAGACCATCTCGGTCTCGGTGATCGCCGTGACGAGCGCCGAGAGCGCGAAGATCGCCCACAGCAGCTTCGCCTTCCCCATCGTCGCTCTCGCCAGCTTCCAGGCGCTGCGGGCGATGATGCCGATCACCGCGGCCCCGATGCCGTAGAAGGCTCCCTGCATCCAGCTGATACCGCCGAAGCGCAGGTACGCCGCGGACAGCGCCATCACCATCAGGAAGGACGGCACCACGAAGGCGATGCCGACGACCGTGGCCCCAAGCACGCCGGCCTTGACCCAGCCCAGGTAGATCGCCAGCTGGGCGGCCAGAGGGCCCGGCGCAAGCTGGGCTAGGGCGAGCCCCTCCTTGTAGTCTTCGGAGCTGACCCACTTGCGGTCTTCGACAAGGTCGCGCTGCATGTACCCGACGAGCGCGATGGGGCCGCCGAAGCCCGTCGTGCCGAGCTTCAGGAAGTACAACACGAAGTCCCGAAGCGTGGGAGGCGTGGGACGCGTAGGAGGCGTGGCGGGTTGAGTCATCTGCCGGCCCGCGCACCCGCAGCGTGACCCGCCGTCATCCGCTCCGCGCTACGCGGTCGCGCCCTGCGGCTTTCGCCCGGTAGAGCGCGGTGTCCGCGGCTGCCAGCAACGCAGCACGATCAAAGCCGCTACTAATATCGGCGACTCCTGCGCTCATCGTGACCGAAAGCGCAGGGTGCCTGCCACTCCAATCGTGCTGACGCACAGCAGAGAGCAGTCGAACAGTGGCTTCTTCGGCCTGCTGCACCGATGCACCGGAAAACACGACCACGAACTCCTCGCCCCCGTAGCGCGCTACCACATCGCCATCGCGAAGCTGGCTTTGGAGCAGCTGGCCCACAGCGTGGAGCACGGAGTCGCCTGCCTCATGGGAGTAGAGATCGTTGACCCGCTTGAAGTAATCGATGTCGAGGATGCAGACGCTCAGCGCGCGCCCGGTAGCCTTGGCATGGGCGACCGCCGCGTCGATGTGTGCATCGGCAAACCGGCGATTCGGGATGCCGGTGAGAGGATCGGTGTGCGCGAGGGCCTCAAAAGCGGCACCTCGGGCGCGCTCGGCTTCGCGCTCCCGCATCAGCTGCTCGTGACGATAACGCTCTTGCAAGGCCTGATACTGCAACGCAGATGCGTCATTGACCAGCACCCGGTTCTGCTCGGCGTAGGCCACATGGTAGTCAAGGGCCTGCGCGAGATCGCCCCGCTCGCGGTTGATCTGGTACAGCAGGTGCAGCGCGTCCACCCGCGCCCGCACGAGGGCGGTGGCCTGTGAGCCGCCGCCGATCAGCCCGAGGAGCAAGGTCTCCGCAGCAGCGTGCTCGTGCAGCTCCCGCAGCAGCTGGGCGTAGCACACCTGCGTCTCGGCGAGGTCGATACGCTCACCCATCTCCGAACGGATGCGCATCGCGGCTTCGAACTCCACCTTGGCCGCAGCAAGGTCGCCTTCGCCCTGAAACGCAAGACCGAGGGTGTGATGCGCTGCCGCGACGACGCGCGGATAGCCGCCTGCCGCGCCAATCTGTTGGGCCAACGCGCTCTGACGGCGGCCCTCTGCCGGGCGCCCAGCCTCTACTTGAACCATGCCGAGGTTGACGAGCTGGATCGCACGGCCGAAGCTGGCATCGTCATCTGGAAAACGCGCGAGCGCCGCCACGAGGACTTCTTCTGCACGCTCAAACTGGCGTAGCTCCCGATGGGCACGCCCGAGGTTGTTCGACACGACGCCGTAGATATCGTCATCGACGTTGTGGTCGACCCGATCGAGCGCGAGTTGGAATTGCTCGATCGCGCCCGGGTAATCGCCTAACTGTGCGAACAGCGTGCCGGCGATGTTGTGGGTGGCAGCCGACCGAAACAGCAACGCAGCATCGACGCGCTCCCAAAGCTGCATGGCCTCAAAGATCAACGCCAAACCGCGAGCGAGGTCACCGCCGCGCTGCACACGCGTGGCACGGAGCGTGAGCACACGCGCACCTTGCGCCGGCCCCAGAGCCGCAGCTTGGGCCTTCTCAATGGCGGCGTCTGCCCCGTCAAGATCCGACAAGGCGAGACTCCCGGAGGCCTGCACGTGCATGGCGTCAAAGTAGCCATCGGCATCCTTCTGTGCCGAAGCCAGCGCCGCAGCCTCCAAAGCGACCGCGACTGCGCGCTGCGGGAAGTGAAACAGCAACGCACGCGCGAGATCAAGCAGCGCCTGTAGACGCTCAACGTCTGCGCCGACCATGCTGGCCACCCGCTGCTCAGCGAGCTGTATGCGCTTCATGAGCTTTTTCTTATCACAATGCCGGGCTGACGCACACTAAGGACAGCGTCAACGAAGATCAAACGGCGCCTGCTCGACCCCACGCTCGCTCACCCAAGCGGTCACCAGTCCAGCCGGCGTGACGTCGAACGCGGGGTTCCACGCCGACACCTTCCCCGAGCGGTAGATCGGGGCATCCAGCGCCGCGACCTCGCGCGGGTCACGCTCTTCGATGGGGATACAACCACCGTCCGCGCAGGCCAAGTCCAGGCTGGAGCGCGGCATCGCGACGTAGAACGGCACCCCGTAGTGGCGCGCGAGCACAGCGAGGTTCAACGTGCCAAGCTTGTTCGCGAAGTCGCCGTTCCAGGCCACGCGGTCACAGCCGACGACCACAGCCTGAACGCGACCGGAGGCCAGCACGCTCGCGGCGGCGCCGTCAGCGATCAGCGTGCAAGGGATGCCGTCATGGGCGCACTCGTAGGTGGTGAGGCGCGCGCCCTGCAGCCACGGGCGGGTCTCGCATGCCCACACGTGCACGTCGCGGCCGAACGCGCGCGCGGAGCGGACCATGCCGAGCGCCGTTCCATGCCCACCGGTAGCCAGCGCTCCGGTGTTGCACACGGTCAGCACGCCTCCGTCGAGCAACGGCGCGCCATGTGCGCCCAACGCGCGGTTGATGCGCACATCGTCGGCGTGCAGCGCGATCGCCGCGGCTTCGATGTCCGGCGCGCTGCGCACCCGCGCGACCGCCCAGCGCAGGTTCACCGCGGTGGGACGCGCGTCGGTCAGCAACGCCGCGGCAACATCCAGATCTGCCCCACTCCGGGCCGCCAGCGCGAGCCCGTAGGCCGCGGCGATCGACAGCGCCGGCGCTCCCCGGACCACCATCGCGCGGATCGCGTCCGCCACAGCCGAGGCGTCGGTGCACGTGAGCCAGCGGGTCTCCGCCGGGAGCACGCGCTGGTCCAACAGGTACAGCACGCCGGGTTCGTAGCGGATCGCGGTCAGCATCGGCGCACCTCCAAGCGAGCGATCTATGGTCTTTAGCGCTCGAGCGCACCTGAGGGAACCGGACGGTCAGTTCGGAATCTGCGCCAACAGCAACTTCTGAAACTCATCTGCCGGCATCGGCCTACCAAAAAGGTAGCCCTGCGCGTAATCACAGCCGGCTTCTACGAGCAGGTCGCGCTCGATGACCGTCTCTACGCCTTCGGCGACCACGCGCATCCCAAGATCGTGCGACATCCGGATGATCGACCCACAAAGCGCGAGGTTGCGACTACCCGGCGCAAGGTCGGCCACGAACGACCGGTCGATCTTGACGATGTCAATCGGGTAGCGCTGCAAGTACGCCAACGCCGAGTAGCCGGTACCGAAATCATCAAGGGAGATGCCGATACCCGCCGCATGGACCGCGTCCAGCTCATCGGCAACCGCCTTACCCTTATCGAGCAGCAGCCCCTCGGTGATCTCCAGCGCGATGCTGTCTCCGGGCAGGCCCAACGCACGCAGCTGCTCGCTCCACGAAATGCCGCTGGAGTTCGCGCTGCCGACAACGCCCAAGGTGCCGCGCGCACCGGTGCTGACGAACTGCGCCGGGGAACGGTTCACGCTGATCTGGATGCCGGTATGCCCAAGCGCGCGCAGCTGTTGCACGTGTGCAGCGGCCTGGAGCAGCACCCAGTCGCCAAGCTCATGGATAAGCCCGCACGCCTCGGCGATGGGGATGAACGTAGCCGGACCGACCATCCCTAACTCAGGATGCCGCCAACGGACCAACGCTTCGGCCTTGCAGATCCGCTGGGTAGCGAGCTCGACGATAGGCTGGTAGTGCACGGCCAACTGACCTTCGCGCAAGGCGACCCGCAGGTCCCGCGTCAAGCGCAGCCGCTGCTCCGCTTCGGCTTGCAAGGCGGAGGTGTAGTAGGCGGCGCGGTTGCCGCCGGCAGCCTTCGCTACGTGCAACGCCTGATCGGCGCGCTGGATCAGCGCCTCGCCGGTAGATCCATCCTCTGGAAAAACCGCGATGCCGATGCTGGCGGTCATCGCGATGTGCCCGGAGGCGAGCGTGTAGCCGTGCCCCAGCTCGGCGAGCAGCTCTGCGGCCACGCGATCGATGGAGGTGCGATCCGCCACATCGGAGAGCACGATCGTGAACACATCGGCCCCAAAACGGGCGAGCGTGTCAGACGCGCGAACGCAGCGTCGGATACGGCGCACCGCATCTACCAGCAGCGCGTCGCCCTGATCGTGCCCCAGCGTCTCGTTCACCTGCTTGAAGTTGTCGATGTCCACAAACAACACCGCGAGCGTGCTGCCCCTGCGCTCAGTGATCTTCAGCGCCTCGAGCAGACGATCGCCTAACAGCCGCCGGTTGGGTAGCCCGGTCAGCGCATCGTAGAAAGCCGCTTGCAACATGGCTTCGGACTGCGCCCGCTGCGCGGCCAGAATCGAGTCATGGCGCACCCGCACGCCCATCAGCACCGCGGTGATCGCGCAGGCAACAAAGAGCGGGCTCCACTCGACGATGACCCGATCCTGACGATGAAAAACCCACACCGAAGCAAACGTCAAGCCGGTGGTAAACACGCTGAACCGCAGAGACGTCAGCATGAACGCCACCATCGGCCCGAGCCAAACCACCTGCGGAATCCCGTTCGCGTACCCGTAGCCGGGGGAGAGCGCGACGATCAGCACCGCCACCAAGGCGGTCACCCCGTTCACCCCGATGCGCCAGCCTCGGTGGTTGAGCTCAGCCAGCGCGAACATACACAGGCTACTGAGCCCACCTGCCAACGCCGAGCGCTCCCATGCGAAGGTCGGACCGCCGATCGGCACGCTCAAAAGCCCGGCGCCGACGCCGAGCGCCGTGAGACAAAAAAGCGCAGTTACTACAACGATAGTGACCAACATACGCCAGACGACATCGGAGCTTCGACGAGTTTCCGCTCCAGCGGAAGCCCGAGTGTCCGCTCCGGAGAGAGCCCGAGCTGTGGTGATATCGGATAGCATAGAACGCCAGCATAACCATAGAGGGCCGAGATGCGTACTACGGGGATCTTCAATATCTCCGACAGACTCGTTCGAGGGAGGATAAGAAACACAAACGGGGCACCTCGGCAGTCACCCCGCCAGCGTACACCCCCGCACTCGCGCCCACAAGCCCGGCGCGCGTCGGACTCGGGCTCGATCCACGCCGTTTTTCC
>CAIMSU010000284.1 GCA_903844155.1 uncultured Pseudomonadota bacterium
AGAGAGGGGCGGAGGGGAAGGGCCATGGATCCGAGGGGCACGGAGGGATAGGCTTCAGACAAGCCTACGCCCCTCAGGTTACAGCAAAAAAACCTCTCTTTTAATAATGATATGAGCGATGTCCGTCAGCTCGGGGTGCCTTACCTGGCCTGCGCAGGGTAGATCGGGACCGGAGGGTCGCACGTGATGACTTCGTCCCCGCGCCAGCTGAGGTGGAACTGTCGATGGCTCACGGGCATTTCCTCGGTGGTCTGCTTCTCCGGTAGGTCGTGCCGAAGTTGGATAATCTGTCCGGTTCCTTTTGCGACCAGCAGATAGGAGCCGTCCCAGGTCAACGGCAGGTCCTTGCCGTCCACGGTTAGGTGCACGGATGACTTGGTCGCCCAGCCGGGTACGCGGATACGCAAGGCGCGGGCTTCCTTGAGTTTGATTTCAAGCGTGGCCTCTTTCGCGCGTTGGCTACGAATCGAGATGGCAGGAGTCTCGATATCGAAATGTAGGTTCACCGAGAGGGTACCATCTGGGGCGGTGGTGACGATGTTCTCGTGGATATCGGCGAGCGAGTGGACCACGGCGGCGAAGACGTCGAGGATGGAGGCCTTGCCGAATGGATGTCCGTAGACGCCCCAGGCGCCGTCGTTGCGGGGGCGGGCGGGGTCGCTGATCTGCGAAGGGAGGAGTCGGGCGCGGACTAACCGTTCGACGTCGTCGAGCAGGTCGGTCTGGCCGTCACGCAGAGCCAACCAGAGCGCGAGCTGGGCGATGTCCCCGCAGCTGGCATGTTCGCCGATGGGTTCGCCTTCCTTGTTGGCGAAGCGTGTCTTACCTTGGTCGTGGGGGGTCCAACCCGAGTAGCTGATGGCATGACCCCAGAGTCCTTTGCGATAGGTATTGGCGATCGCGTCGATGAAGCGGCGATCGCCCGTGGCCAGGCCGTAAAGCAACAGTCCGCGCAGCGTGCCGCAGTAGGAATGCGTATGGCTGATGCAGTCGGCCGCCAGGAGTTCCGGACGGATCTGCCCGCTGGGGTCGATGGAGTTGCGCAGGTGAATCTCCGCGAGGCGGCCGGCGAGTTTCAGGGCCTCGGCGTCGCCGGTGGCGGCATGGAAGACGACTAGTCCTTCGAGGGCGCGTCCGGTGCTTCCGACGGCGTTGAACCACTGCCCCTGAGGGTAGTGGAGCATCATGAGTTTGTCCGTGGTCAACGGCTGGCCAATCAGCTGGGCGAGTCGTTCGTAATCCATCTGGCCGTCGGGCTCGAGCAGCTCGGCCATCGTGCGCACGAGTTTCCGGCCCTGGGCATCGGCCCAAGCGCTTTTCCGATAGCGCACGAGGGCTGCATATGTGAGCAGCGTCTCGCGGAGGTTATGCGGATTGCATTTGCCGCTGGCTAGCAAGGCGGCCGGGTTGTCCGTCAAGCGGCGGAGGTTCGCCATCATGGCCGCTTCGGCCTGAGTCGGGATACGTACGCCGCTCGCGGCTTCGTAGCGGAGCATGGCGTCCCACCAGCGTCCGGTGTCATGGGCGACTTCATAGCCGCCGGTAGGGAGGAAGTCCTTTTCCGGATTCAGCCATGCGAGGCAGCACTTGGCTCCTTGGTCCATCGAGGTTTCAATTGGCGTCTTGGTAGGTTGAGCCGCTCCAGCGATCGCCACACTGAGCCACGCGTAGAGCGTGCTTAAAAAGAGAGCGGGGTGGCGCATATGGTGAGCAAACAAGGTTTCGTCAGGTTTGCACCCTTTCATATCCGTGGGTTGTGCTGATGTTCCATGGTTCGCAAAGTTCCCTGGTACGCAAAACGGCCCGCCGAAAGGCGGGCCGTGAGGGAAGGGCGTGGAGGAAGGGTTACCGCTTCTTC
>CAIMSU010000285.1 GCA_903844155.1 uncultured Pseudomonadota bacterium
GGCCGGGCGTGAACGGGCCGGGATCGCGGGGATCGTTGGTCATCTTGCCGAGTCGCGGGGCGGCCGGCCCGGCGCCGCGCGTATCGACGGTCAAGGGGGATCCGGGGGATCGCCGATCGCGCCATCAAGGCAAAGAATGTTACCGGAGACCGTGAGACCGCAAGCCTGCGCAACCTCATAGTTCAGCCAGCGATCGCCGGCGGGGGCGGGGATGCTGCCGCCCACCCCATACCCCCAGCAATCCGCCTCGCTCCCATCCAGCACGACCCCGCAGGTGCTGTTGTCACCTGCGCTCAAGCTGGAGAACTGCCCGTGGGCGGGCTCTACGGTCAGGGTGTAGTCACCGCCCCAGCAGGTCGCGTAGCCGTCGGCGTCCAGCACGCAGCAGTGGTCGGTGCCGCAGACCATGGCGGTGAATCCAGAGGCCGTCGGCGTCAACGTGCGCCAACCGGACGCGCGGGTAAAGTACTCCTCCTGGCCCCAGCAGGTCGGGGTTCCGTCGGCGGTCAGGGCGCCTTGAACGCCCCGGCCCCCAGCGAGGTGCGCGAACGGAACGCCGTTCGGCGCCGGGGTGTAGCCGTCGCCCTGGGGCCCCTGCCAGCACTCCAACACACCCCCCGAATCCAAAGCGCAGCCGTATCCCCTGGCAACTGCCCGCACTTCCGCGAATATGCCTGCAGGAATCGGATAGTCGGACTCGGAAGGCCAACACGTGATCGATCCGGCTCCGTCCAACGCGCAGCTACCCGGATAGCTGACATTCACTTGGGTGAACGTACCGCCGGGCATGTCCTCCAGTTGCCCCTCGTCGTCAGCGCCCCAACACGCCAGCTTGAGGTCCCGGGCGATGGCGCAGCAGTCGCCATCACCGCAAGACAGGGCGATCCACGGCCCCGGCGTGACCACGGTGCCTGTATCTCCTGCTGAATCCCGCCCGGTATCGGACACCGAATCCGCTTGGTGGGTCGAGTCGGCCACCGCGGAGTCGCGCCCGCTGTCGCCGACGGTGACCGCTGAATCCACGGTAGATGTAGGCGAATCGGGGGACCCTTTCTTGTTGGGGGCGGAGGTGCACCCCGCAAGACTGCCAAGCAGCGCGAGGATGGGGGCGTGGGTTCGCAACTGCTGGGTCATCTCTGCTCCCGGGTGGCTTCGTCAACATCCTCGGCATCCCCGTCGTCATCTCCGGCCGCCCGGTTGTCGTCCGCGTCCATCCAGACCGGGTGGGGTGGGTCGAGGGGGTCGAGTGGCCCGACGAGGGGCGGCGTTGCGAAGGGCCCCGGGTCACGGGGGTCGACGTCGATCCGGCCGAGTCGCGGCGAGGTCTTCAGGGGTGTGTCGACCAACACGCCGAGAACGCCCGTTGGCTCCACGGTCGGTTCGGGGGTGATCCTGCCAAGCGTCGCCCCGCTCGTTGTGGGCGGCAGATACTGCGCCCGGGTCAGGATGCAGACCGGCGCAGGGGCCTTGGCCGGGTCGGCGGTCCGGATCGTAAATGTCAGCGTCGACCCGACTCGGCTGCTCGATGTCACGGCGCTGTAGAACCCCGCCCACCCCCACACGAGACTCAAGTCCGATTCCTGTGGGCGTGGGTAGCCGTTGGCGTCGACCACCAGGCCAGACGCCGAGTCGGCCGAGGGGACCGTCACGGACGGCACGAGCGAGTAGAACTCCGAACCCATCAGCGCCGCATCCTCAAACTGCAAGGTGGCGGACGCGACGGTGGCGTACTGGTCGAGCCAGAACAGGTAGGCGCGTGTCCACCCGCCGTCAGCGCCGGCAGCCAGCTCGAACTGGATAACGGTGAGGCCGTCGCGGTTTTCCAGAATGGTCACTGCATCCGAGCCATCGATCAGCGTCTTCAGCCGGCCGAGGGCAAACCACGATGGGCGTTGCCAGCAATCCGGGGATTGCTGAAAGTTGGTGCCCACCCGCAGCTCACCATGCAGGCTACAGCCCGAGGTGGGCCCCCAGTTCTCAAACGAGCCGTAGTCCTCCGCGACCAGGGGCTCACAGAACGTGAACCAGGAGGACGACGCCACCCCGTACGTCACGTTCAATGCCAGAGTGCGAACGAGCATCGCTGCTTGAAAGATCTCCGTTGTTCCAGCGTAGTAGTCGCTGCCGATGGTATAGTTGTGGACGTCCGTCGGGCGCACGCCCGTGGTCGGGTCTGCCATGTTCGGATCCACCCCCGGAAACCCGATCTCCCCCACCGTGATGTCGAACACGATCCCCAGCGGGGCGCACGCAGCGGTCATGGTGTTCCGGAACACCTGGATGTCTCGTGCTTGGCGGGCCGCGTCCGCGTAGAGCCGCTCCTGAACCATTTGACTCTGGCCATCCTTGGCGTGATCCGACCCATGGTACCAGTGGTATCCGAGTTCGTGAACAAGGTCGGCGGCCGTCAGACCGAGGGTGTCCGTCCGGGATGGCGAGGCTGGCGGCCATGAAAATCCCGCCACCCCACAGGCGCGCGTCCAAGCCTGGATCGCGGGTCCGGGCAAGCTGGCGGTCTGGATTTCCCGCCACCAGCCGACCTCCGTGTTCATCGCCTGCACCACAGCGCCCAACCACGCCACCCCCTGTGCGAAGTCGTCCTCGCCGTGCGCAGCCCCCGACGGCACCTTGTGCCACGAGGCCAACTCTGTTACGCGAAACCGCATCTTCGGCAAAAGGTTCCGGATCGGGCCCGCGATCAGCGCACAGTATCTGCCCGCCTCGGTGGCGCCTTGCGCGATCGCGTGAGAACCGTAGGTGGAGTTGGGATCGGTGACCGGCGACCCCGTCGGCCAGAACCCGTTCAACTCGTTCCCAAGCTCGATCGCCGCGACCACCCGGTACGCATCCACCCCGATGCCCAGGCCCCAAAGGCCGAGGTGGACCTGCAACAGCCACTCGCCAACGCCGGTGGCGAACGCGGCGATCGCCAACGACTTCCGTCGCGCACACTCCTCGCGGTAGGCAGTGGCGTCCGAAGGGTATGACCCGTCCCCCGCGACCGTCTCGCCGGTCGGCCAGACGTTCACTGCGTAGAGTTCATGATGCTGAGCCGCGGAGGTGGCGTCCGCAGAAGCAGCCGCC